>NZ_FMTR01000021.1:0-107276 GCF_900100135.1 Pseudomonas sp. NFACC05-1
CGATCTCTCGTTAGCGGGAGGCGAATTCTACAGCGTTACTCGCTGCTGTCAACACCTCTTTTTCACCGCTTTCGACCGAGAAGATCGAACCGCCGATAGAGCCAAACAACACCGCTCCACCTGCTCCTTCCGGGCTTCGATGAACTGAAGCCCCGCACCTTCGAAACCTACTTAACTCATTGAATCTCAAGGAGTTTTCCGTTTCGACTGCGCCGGAAGTGGGGCGAATTATAGACTTCCAGAATCTGCCGTCAACCCTTAATTTGATTTTTCTATCTTTAGCCCGACATGACACTTAAATCTGCCCGGTATATAGACGGAATCGCTGCATATGCGCAATATACTGCTCAACATTGCCCCCCGCCTTTATTCTGGACGACACTTCGTAATGACACCCCCTCCACATCGCAGCCTGGCCGCCACCCTGTATCCGGTTGCCCTACTATTAATAGCCATGGCCTCCATTCAATCGGGAGCCTCCCTCGCCAAAAGCATGTTCCCTGTAGTGGGCGCACAGGGCACAACAACGCTGCGACTCATTTTTGCCAGCCTCATCATGCTGTTATTGCTACGTCCCTGGCGCGCCAAGCTCACCGCCCAATCCCTGCGCACCGTGATCGTTTACGGGATGGCATTGGGCGGCATGAACTTTCTCTTCTATATGTCGGTTCGTACCGTTCCACTGGGCATTGCCGTAGCACTGGAGTTCACCGGCCCCCTGGCAGTCGCCATATACGCCTCACGCAGGGCAATCGATTTTCTCTGGATCGCCCTGGCAGTCGCTGGCCTGCTTCTGCTTATACCGACCGGTGCGACCAATGCCGGTATTGACCTGCTTGGAGCCGGCTACGCGCTGGGCGCAGGTGTTTGCTGGGCGTTGTACATCCTGTTTGGCCAGAAAGCCGGTGCGGACAATGGCGTACAAACCGCCGCTTTGGGGGTAATGATCGCCGCTCTGTTCGTCGCACCGATTGGTATCGTGCACGCGGGTGCCGCACTGCTCACACCGAGCCTGATTCCAATCGCCATCGGCGTCGCCATCCTGTCTACGGCCCTGCCCTACACCCTGGAAATGATCTCCCTGACCCGAATGCCAGCCCGCACTTTCGGTACTCTGATGAGCGTCGAACCGGCAGTCGCGGCCCTGTCGGGGCTAGTCTTTCTGCAGGAGTACTTGTCCTTGGCCCAATGGCTCGCCATTACCTGCATCATCCTCGCGTCGGTCGGCGCAACGATGACCATGGGCAACACTGCGAAGCCTGCCGTCGCGGCAGATTGAAGCAGGATTTAACGAAGGTCTGGTATTTGCCCCGCATTTAGGCCATGTTTAGACCGGTAACCCAATGTCAGACATGGATTTTTTCATACAGGACGTCATGAACGCTTCAAGCAAGAGCGAACACAATCGTACGTGGACACAAGATCCACGACGATTATAAGGACGGGAATGAAACGAATTTTGATACTGATCGCCGTACTTGCAGTAGCAGGCTGTGCGGCAACATCGAAAACTGAAGTCAAGCGCGGCAAGAAAGGCCTGCACATCAACTGCTCCGGCCTGTCCTCATCCTGGGATCAGTGCGCCGCCAGCGCCGCCAATTCATGTGCTCCCAAGGGTTACAAGGTCATTGCCAAGTCCGGCGACGCCGTCGAGGAGCCCGGGGATTATCCCTTCGGGCTCAACCCCGCTGGCTATACCAGCCGCAGCATGATCGTCATCTGTAAATAGGCCACGTCAGTCGAGCCCTTGCTCGGCCATTCGGCGCCTAATCTCCTCATGACTGGATTTGAGGACGTCACGCTGGACCTGCGGCGTGACCAGCATCCGCGCAACCACCAATGCTCCCACGCATTGAGACAGGATTGCCCAGGCCAGACTGTCGCTTCCCAATATCCGCGCCCAGCTTTCGTGCAAACGACAGATCCACGTTTGCGCCGCCTCCCTCACCTGGACATCCGATCGCGCGATCTCGGCACCCAGCACCGGTAACGCACACCCTGCTTCGGGCTGCTCAACGTGGCTCATGCTCAGGTACTGCTTGAGGCAGCGCTCCAGCTTCATTGAGTCCATCGCACCGTCGCCACTCAGACGATCCAGGCTTTGGGCCAATTCCCGCTCAACAATGGCCTTGAAAAGCTCATCCTTCGATGAGAAGTGGCTATAAAACGCACCGCCGCTCAACCCGATAGCTTTCATCAAACCATCGACGCCGACCGTGGAGAAACCCGACTTCTTGGCAGAGACGGCACTGCTGGCGAGCAGTTTCTCGCGGGTTTCCATTTTGTGATTGGCTGAATATCGCATGGTTCCTGCCCCTGATTGCTCACCTTGACGCTTGCCGGATCTTAGCATAACGTCCGTTTAGTTAACGATCGTTTACCAATGAGGCTGACCATGAATAACAAGAAGGTCGTACTGGTTGTTGGCGCGGGCGATGCCACCGGCGGAGCGATTGCCAAACGCTTTGCGCAGGAAGGTTTTGTGGCCTGTGTTACCCGTCGCAGCGCCGACAAACTCGAACCCCTGGTGGATGGAATCCGCGCCCAAGGCGGCGAAGCCCACGGGTTTGCCTGCGATGCACGCAAAGAGGACGACGTGATCGCACTCATCGAGCAAATCGAGAACCAGATCGGCCCGATCGAAGCCTTTGTGTTCAACATCGGCGCCAACGTCCCCTGCAGCATCCTCGAAGAAACCGCACGCAAGTATTTCAAGATCTGGGAAATGGCCTGTTTCTCAGGCTTTCTCAATGCACGGGAAGTGGCCAAGCGCATGGTCAAGCGCCAGCGCGGGACAATTCTGTTTACCGGGGCAACGGCGGGATTGCGTGGCGCTTCGGGGTTTGCCGCATTCGCGGGCGCCAAGCATGGCATCCGGGCACTGGCCCAGAGCATGGCCCGTGAGCTGGGACCGATGAATATTCACGTGGCCCACGTGGTGGTGGACGGCGCCATCGACACTGACTTCATCCGCGATAATTTCCCGGAGAAATATGCCACCAAGGATCAGGACGGCATCCTGAACCCTGAACACATCGCCGACAATTACTGGTACCTGCACAGCCAACCCCGCGACGCCTGGACCTTCGAACTGGACCTGCGGCCCTGGAGCGAACGCTGGTAAACCTCCCCTCACACAACAAGAGAGCAGATCCCATGAGCAAATCGGTGGAGTTTTACTTCGATTTCGGCAGCCCGACTACGTACCTGGCCTACACCCAGTTGCCGACACTGTGCGCGCAGACCAACAGCCAGCTGATCTATCGCCCGATGTTATTGGGTGGCGTCTTCAAGGCAACCGGCAATGCATCACCAGCGACAGTGCCGGCCAAGAATCCTTACCTGTTCAAGGATCTGAATCGCTTCGCCAAGCGCTATGGGGTCGCTTTCAAGTTCAATCCACACTTCCCCATCAATACACTGCAACTGATGCGCGCGGTGACTGGCATGCAATTGCGCCAACCTGAACGCTTCGAGGCCTTCGTCGATTGCCTGTTCCGCGCCTTTTGGGTGGACGCCCGCAACCTCAATGACCCCACGACCGTCGCAGCAGTCCTGAACGAAGGCGGTTTCGACGCCGACTATGTGCTGGCCCTGACGAACGACGAGCAGGTCAAGCAAGCCCTCAAGACCGCCACTGAAGAAGCCGTCGCACGGGGCGTGTTCGGCGCCCCGAGCATGTTTGTCGGCAACGAGTTGTTCTTCGGCCAGGATCGGTTGGACTTCGTCCGTGAAGCCCTTGCCTGATCCTCTACTTCAAATGGCCATCGTTCGCGTGTTCAGCCATTGCAGTGCGTCACCGTCCAGCAAGGGACCCAAACGACGCTGAACCTCGGCGTGGTAAGCGTTGAACCAGTCTTTTTCGTCCTGGGTCAGCAAAGAAGGTTCCAGGCAGCGGGTGTCGATCGGGCACAGGGTCAGGGTTTCGAACTCAAGGAACTCGCCGAACTCGCTGCTTCCGGCTTCACGGTTCAACACCAGGTTCTCGATACGCACACCCCAGCGACCGGGACGATAAGTGCCCGGCTCGATGGAGGTGATCATGCCAACCTGCATCGCCGTTTGCGGCGCGGCAGCGGCTTGATAGGCAATCACCTGCGGGCCTTCGTGGACATTGAGGAAATAGCCGACGCCATGACCGGTGCCGTGGCCGTAATCCACCTGCTCTGCCCAGATCGGTGCGCGCGCGATGGCATCCAGCAACGGCGAAAGAATGCCCCGTGGGAATTTGGCCCGGGACAGGGCAATCACGCCCTTGAGCACGCGCGTGCAATCACGTTTCTGCTCGGCAGTGGGTGTGCCGACCGGCACCATGCGAGTGATATCGGTGGTGCCCCCCAAGTACTGGCCGCCAGAATCGATCAGCAACAGGCCATCACCTTCGATGACCGCATGGGCTTCTTCCGTGGCGTGGTAATGAGGCATCGCGCCGTTGGCGTTAAAGGCGGCGATGGTGTTGAAACTCAGGGAGACGAAGTCCGGCCGGCGCGTGCGGGCGGCGGTCAGGTGCTCGTCGATGGTCAATTCGGTGATGCGCTCGCGCCCCCAGGCCCCTTCCAGCCAGGCGAAGAACTCACAGAGCGCCGCGCCATCCTGCTCCATGGCCCGACGGATGTGCTCGGCATCGGCCAGGCTTTTTCGGGACTTGGCCAGCGTCGTTGGGTTGAGACCTTCGACCAGCTTCACGCCGCTGCCCAGATTATCCAGCAAGCCGACCGTCACCCGCGCCGGATCGATCTGCAGGCTCGCACCGTCCGGCACTTCACGCAAAGCGCCGGCGGCTTCGCTGTAATCGCGCAGGGTCACGCCGTCCTGTTCAAGAACGGCACGCAGCGCTGCGTCAACCTTGTCCAGGGCCACGAACAGCGTCGCCTGTTGCTGGCCGATCAAGGCAAAGGAGACGAATACCGGGTTGAACGACACATCCGCGCCGCGCAGGTTGAACAACCAGGCGATGTCATCCAGCGTGGCGATGAAATGCCAGTCGGCACCACGCTCCTTGAGGGATTCGCGCAGCTTGGTGAGTTTCTCGACCCGGCTGACGGTCGCCTGGGGCGGCAAATGGGCATAGACCGGCTGATCCGGCAAGCTTGGGCGATCGCTCCAGGCCTCCTTGAGCAGGTCGATGTCGGTACGCAACCGCGCGCCACGCTCCGCAAGTTTGCCCCCCAGGGTTCGGGCCGATGCCACGGCCATGACCGCACCGTCGACGGCGACCACCCCACCCTCAGGCGTTTGTTCCGCCAGCCAGTCCAAGGGGCCGGGTTGGCCGGGAATGAGCTTGACCAGTTCGATACCACTGCCCTCCAGTTCCTTGGTGGCCTGCTCCCAATAACGGCTATCGGCCCAGACGCCAGCGAAACTGCCCGTCACGATCAAGGTACCCACCGAGCCATGGAAGCCTGACAACCATTGCCGCCCCTGCCAATAGCCCGGCAGATATTCGGACAGATGCGGGTCGGCCGATGGCACCAGAAGCGCATGAATGCCCTCTCGGCTCATCAGTTGGCGGATTTTGGCCAGGCGCTGGGGAACCAGTCCACGGGACAAAGGCTCGGTGCTCATTGTTTCTCCTGCTCATTGATATTGTTGTTCGATGCCGAAAACGGCTTATGGGGTCGTGGCCCAGAACGCCGGCGCAGTCGCGCACGCCGCCTGGATCAGCCGCACCGCCTCGTCGATATCCTGTTCAGTGGTAAAGCGGCCCAGGCTCAGGCGAATGGTTCGCCCGGCCGCGCGCGCATCGTGCCCCAGGGCCAGCAGCACGTGGGACGGGCTGTTCTGCGCCGAATTGCAGGCCGAGGTGGCGGAAAATGCAATCGATGCGCTCAACGCCGCCGGGTTGAACTCACCTTCGTTGAAGGTCAGGCTCAGCGTGTGGGGAATCCGGCGGCTCGCACTGCCGTTTATACGCACACCGGGCAAGGCCCGCAGCGGCTCAAGCAAACGATTGCGCAACCGGGCGATTTTAGCGAGTTCTTCCTCGAATGCCTCGGCCGCGAGTTCGAATGCGGCGCCCATGGCTGCGATCTGGTGGGTCGCCAGGGTCCCGGAGCGCAAACCACCTTCATGCCCACCGCCGTGAATCTGTGCCGACAGCCGTGGCCGGGCACAGTCGCCGACGTAGAGCGCACCGATGCCCTTGGGGCCGTAGATCTTATGCGCGGAAAAAGACATCAGGTCCACCGGCCAACGAGACAGGTCGATCTGCACCTTCCCGGCGCCCTGGGCTGCGTCCACATGAAACAGCGCACCGTGCGCGCGAACGATCTCGCCGATGGCGATGACGTCGTTGACGGTGCCCAACTCGTTGTTCACCAGCATCAGCGACACCAGGAACGTGTCTTCGCGTAACGCCTCGCGAACCGCTTGCGGGCTGATCAGGCCCTCGGCGTCCGGCGCCAGCCAGGTCACCGCGACGCCGCTCTCTTCAAGCTGGCGCGCCGTATCGAGAATCGCCTTGTGTTCGATCAGACTGGTGATGATATGGCCGGCGGAACCACCGCGCGCCTGGGCCACCCCCTTGAGGGCCAGATTATTGGACTCGGTAGCGCCGGACGTCCAGACGATCTGTTCGGGCTGAGCCCCGACCAGTTGCGCCACCTGCTGGCGGGCACGCTCTACCGAGCGCCGAGCCTCCTGGCCGAAGGCATGGGAACTGGAAGCCGGGTTGCCAAAGTTGCCGTCAAAGCCCAGACACTCGACCATGACCCGGATGACCCGCTCATCCACCGGCGTGGTGGCGGCGTAGTCGAAATACAAAGGACGTTTATTCATAGGAAACTCGCAGAGCCTGCTCCGGGATCAGGCGCCCTCGTTGGGTTCGAGACTAGCAATACCTGATCAAAGACCTTAAAGAAGTCGGACTTCGTTTAAAAGTGCGTAGGAACGCTCCTGAACAGCGAGCTTAGCAGGCATCGCGGCGAAGCTCAGCCCTCAACTGATGCTTTCGAGCAACAATGGATACAGCGAAGCGACCAACAGCAGCGCCATGCCCCAGTTGAACAGGCGCAACCAGCGACGATCACGCAACAGGTTGCGCAACAGGCTGCCGCACACCACCCACAGACTCACGCTTGGCAGGTTGATCAGGGCAAACACCGCCGCGATCACCAACACGTTAAAGAAATAACCCTGAAGTGGCGTGTACGTACTGATGGCACCGATGGCCATGATCCAGGCCTTGGGATTGACCCATTGGAACGCCGCCGCGCCCCAGTAGCTGATCGGCGTATTGTCTCCCGGCTGGCTTTCCGAAACCGGACCGGAGTGGGCGATTTTCCACGCCAGGTACAACAGATACGCCGCGCCGATGTAGCGCAGCGCGGTATAAAGCAGTGGATAAGTCTGGAACACCGCGCCCAGGCCAAGGCCCACCGCCAGCACCAGGGAAAAGAAGCCGCAGGTAATACCCAGCATGTGAGGAATGGTGCGGTTGAAACCGAAATTGACACCCGAGGCCAACAACATGGTGTTGTTAGGGCCAGGCGTGATCGAGGTCACCAGGGCAAACAGGGCGAAGCCCAGCAGCAGGTCAAGCGAAAGGGTCATTTCAAGGCAGTCCATCAGGGCGATCAGTCAAGTCACGACCCTACCCCACGCCTTGGCGCAAACCCACGGACAGTTGGGCAAAACTTTAAGCGGTACAGTCCCTCAACTTGACCGGCCTGGCTGTTGCACGACCCGCTCGGCACTCATCTGGCCCTGATCGTCGAAACCCACGTTTTTCTGCGACGAACCGAGTAACTCGGCTTTTTTCGCGTGGTATTCATCGAACGAGAGGCCGCGGCGATTCAGGGCCTCAAGCGCCAGTTCGCGGGTCTCGTCGGCGGTGTAGGGGCGCAGCTCCGGGGAAGAACTGGCGCAACCGCCCAGGAGGGTGGCGGTCAACAGCAGCAAAACAGCAAGGGTACGGTTCATGGCAAGTGTCCGGTGTTCTGGAGTTGGGCGATGAACAAAGGCTACCCGCCAGCCCTGCGCGGCAGAAATCAACCCTCTCGATAGTGGCTATTGCCTTTGCGGATCAGCCGCTGCACTCAGTCGACCAACTGGCAATGCAACGCGTTGTCCAGACTGCGCTCGATGTTGTGCAGCACTTGGAACGAGCCAAACGTCACGGCTTTGGCTCGATGAGCCTGGATCAGCCACCAGAAATCCCGCTCGCCCGTTTCGAAGCTTTGAAGCGCCGCCTCGCCTGCCTCGCGGGTTTGCCACTGCAAATAGTTGAGCACCCGCCGACCATCCTCGCTGGCCTGGATACTGGCACTCAGGAACCCCGGGTGGTCCCGAGCCAGGCGCTCGGTTTGTTCCGACAAGGCGGTTACCAGCGCCTGCTGCCATTGCGGTTCGATATCGAACTCCATCAACTGGGTGAAACTGCGGTTGTTCCTTGGTGATTGCATGAAAGGTCCCCTCTGCACGTAAGGCGGATCTTGCGACCCGAACGCGTGCAGGGTAAAACCTCAAGTTAACTTTAGGTCAAGCAGCGAATCGAAGCGATGACGCAGATCGATATCCACAAGGAACTCACCGTCGGCCAGGTGGCCGCCCGCAGCGGCGTGGCGGTCA
Organism: Pseudomonas sp. NFACC05-1; assembly: GCF_900100135.1. Lineage (NCBI taxonomy): Bacteria > Pseudomonadati > Pseudomonadota > Gammaproteobacteria > Pseudomonadales > Pseudomonadaceae > Pseudomonas > Pseudomonas sp. NFACC05-1. The sequence continues at coordinate 8,569 of NZ_FMTR01000021.1, forward strand.
CGGCCCTGCACTTCTATGAATCCAAGGGGCTGATCAAAAGCACGCGCAACCAGGGCAACCAACGTCGCTACTCACGGGCAGTATTGCGCCGCGTGGCGCTGATCAAGGTTGCCCAGCGCCTGGGTATTCCTTTGGCGGAGATCGGCGAGGCGTTGAACAACCTGCCGGACAACCGTGCGCCAACGGCCGCCGACTGGCAGACCTTGTCGGCGCAGTGGAGCCGGGACCTGGACGAGCGCATCAACCAATTGGTGGCGCTGCGTGATCGACTCAACGGCTGCATCGGCTGCGGATGCCTGTCGATGGAGGCTTGCCCGCTGCGCAATCAGGGCGACGTGCTGGGCAAACACGGGCCAGGGGCTCACCTGCTGGAGCAGCCGTGAAGCGTTCGTCGGGACATGAGCCCGTCCACGGCGGCTGACCTATAGTGGATGGGCGCAAAACGACGAAGACTCTCTTCGCCTCCCATAACAACAAGGAGAACCGTCATGGGTGTCAAAGCCATTCCCGAAGGTTTCCATAACATCACGCCCTACCTGGGCATTCAAAAAGCTGCCGAAGCCATCGACTTCTACAAAAAAGCCTTCAATGCCACCGAGGTCATGCGCTTGGCCATGCCCGACGGAGGCATCGGGCATGCCGAACTGCGGATCAACGGGTTTCCTATCATGCTCGGCACGCCTTGCGACCAAGGCCCACTGAGCAACCCGGACAAATCGCCATCGGTCGGCCTGCATTTATATGTCGAAGACGTGGACAGCGCATTTGCCCAGGCCATTGCGGCTGGTGGCACAGTGATTTCAGAGGTCAAGGACCAGTTTTACGGCGATCGTACCGGCACCTTGAAAGATCCCTATGGGCATCTGTGGTTCCTGGCGACGCACAAGGAAGATCTGAGCCAGGAACAGATCGAGCAACGGGCCAGGGAGATGTTCCAACAGCAAGGCTGATTGCCCAGAAGCTCCCTGCCCTTGTGGCCAGGGAGCCGAGCTCCCTGGCCACAAAAAGCACTGAAACTAAACGCGAAACATTTTCTTTCATCTTCCTTTTCGGGATTTCGCTCGCTCGTTCGTCTTAATTAGATGCAGTAGGCCGCGTCGGCAAAAGCCACGGCCTGCCTTTTACGGTTCACGGTACTGCGAAGCCCGTAATACCGAACCTTTCATCGAATCAAGACGTTCAATCATGTCGAAGAAATCCCGCTCCAAACTCTGGTTCCTGGTCCATAGCTGGCTGGCACTGCCCATCTGGTTTTTCGTGCTCATCGTTTGCGTGACCGGCACCCTCGCGGTGGTCAGCCAGGAGATCGTCTGGCTGGTCAACCCTGACATGCGTGCCAGCAAGCCCTCGGACGATGCCCCGCTGCTCAGCTATGACCAGGTGATTGCCTCGATCAAGCAAGCCCAACCGCAAACCCAGGTGCAAAGCATCGCGCGTCCGGACGAGTCACATTTTGCACTGGAGGCCAAGGTAACCTATCCCGACGGGCGCCCCGACACGGTCTACGTCAATCCGTACAGCGGCGTCATCCAGGGCTCGGCACCGGCGTTCAATTTCAGGGGCTTCACCCGCGCGCTGCACGGATGGTGGTTGGTGCCGTTCACCAACGGCTACAGCTGGGGCTGGTACCTGGTGTCGCTCCTGGGGCTACCGTTGCTGGCGTCCCTGGTGACCGGGCTGGTGGTCTACAAGCGCTTCTGGAAAGGCTTTTTCCGTCCAACCTTGCGTATCCGCCACGGTGCCCGCATTTTCTGGGGCGACTTCCACCGGCTCAGCGGTATCTGGTCGATCTGGTTCATCGCGGTCATCTCCGTCACCGGCACCTGGTTCCTGATCGAAGCCTTGCTGTCCGACAACCAGATTTCCATCTCCAGCGCCCCGGTCATCCCGGTCGTCGCCCGGGAAAGCGTGCCGCTGTCCGTCGATGGCGTTGCGCCGCCGCAACTGAACCTGGACCGGGCCATCGAGATCGCCCGGCAGCGCATCCCGGGCTTGGAAGCGAGCTTTGTCAGCCTGCCCGGCAACGCCTACAGCCATCTGGAAGTCGGCGGCCGTGGTTGGTACCCGCTGATGTACCAGACCGCCACCATCAATCCCTACAACGGTGACGTGGCGGCCTCGCGGTTGCTGTCGGACCGCACGACGCTGGAGTTCGTCACCGAGTCCATGCGCCCACTGCACACCGGGGATTTTGGCGGCCTCTGGATCAAACTCATCTGGTTCTTCTTCGGCTTGATCCTGAGCATGATGGTCCTCAGCGGGTTGCTGATCTGGACCAAACGCACCGCCCTGGCCACTGCCAATGCGTTCAAGCGCAGCCAAAAACCTGCACGTGAAGCCCGGGCTGCCCGGGCATTGCAGCCGTCCATGCAGCGTGAATCGCCGGAGGGCAACCTGTGAACACGTCCAACACAGCCTCGCCACCGTCACGCCTGAGCCTGTTCTGGCACAAATGGCGCTTTCACCTCAACGTGCTGTTGCTACTGATTCCCCTGGGCTTCATGCCCAAGTATTTCTCGGAGGCGTCGTTGTTTCGCGGCGATGCCGGGCTCGGCGAGCGGGAAGTCGGTGAAGTCCAGGTCGGTCCCTGGAGCCTGCGCCTGGCCGAATTTCGCAACGAAGCCCCCCGCGTCCAAGGGCCTGCCGGGCCGATGAAACACTTCAACGCCGCCCTGTGCCAAAGCTGCATCGGTCAGGTCAAGGCCACCTACCTGCGTATCGGCAAGCCCCGCAGCCTGCGGGCCGCCGGGGTGATTTTCTTTGGCTCGCCCTATCGCATGGGCGCCTTGTTGCCGGTTCCACCAAAGACCCAGCCCGATGCCGAACTGTGGATAACCCTCGAAGGTTGGGACGGTTCGATGCATCAGGCCTCCATTCCCCTGAGCCAGGCCTCCCCGGCCACCGTTGCCTGGCTGAAGAACCAAGGAGCCAAACCATGACCCTCCGCGCTTTATCCAAGGGCCTGGCGCTGCTGTTCTGCGCAGGTGCAAGCACCAGTGCCCTGGCCCACAACCCGATGTGCGAATGCAAGGCCATCGACGCCGAGCAGATCCAATGCACCGGAGGTTTTTCCGACGGCAGCGGTGCACCCGGAGTGACCCTGGACGTGATCGGTTATGACGAAACCATCCTCGTCCCGGGCAAGCTCGGCGCCGACTCGAAGCTGACCTTCAAGAAACCGAACGCCGAATTCTACGTGCTCTTCGACGCCGGCCCCGGCCACGTGGTGGAAATCGACCAAGCCGACATCGAGGCCCCATGAGCAACGCCACGACTCAAGTCATCCGCCCCGCGGGTGCGGGCCATGAAACCCTGTATGTGTTGCTGCTCTGCCTGGTCATCGTGGTGGTCGCCGGGTCTGTGGTGGCCTGGCATGGCAAAGCCGAGGACACGCCTCACCTGGCCTCGAACCAGCTCGACGCCCGCCGCGACCTCAGCGCCGCCGAGCAAGGCATCTACGCCGACCTGCGGGTGACCCTGGATGAAATTCGCTTGCTGCGCGAAGACCAACCCACCCTGCCCAGTCCGCCAACCCTGGCCGAAGAAGGCTTCGCGCCATTCGCCCAGGACGCCAGTTCCGTCAGCCGGGGCGGCCACGCCTGGCAACAACTGCAGAACCGGGCTTACTTCGGCGCCAGTGCCAATCCGTCGGTGGCCGGCTCGTTTCTGATGCGTATCGGCGAAGCGTCCGACGCCGCCCCGGACATCTGGCTCAACCGCGGAACCGGCCTAGCGACGCCCACCGCGCTGGACGATGCGACGCTGTCCGCCACCGGCTGGCAACAGATCGTCGCGCAATTCGATGCCGGCGTAACCCGCCAGCACCGGCACTGACCCCACGCCTTCATTCGAGAGAAGACCGTTTGCCCATGCCTATTGCATCCCAACGCCGCCCCTTGCTGCGCCTGCTGCTGATCGGCCTGCTGGCCTGCCTGTTCACCTCGCCGGTGAGCGCCGAAACAGCCAAGCGTCTGCGCATCGGCATCACCCTGCACCCTTATTACAGCTATGTGAGCAACATCGTCGGCGACAAGGCCGAGGTCGTGCCGCTGATCCCGGCCGGTTTCAACCCCCATGCCTATGAACCACGGGCCGAGGACATCAAGCGCATCAGCGGCCTCGACGTGATCGTGCTCAACGGCGTGGGTCACGATGACTTCGCCGACCGCATGATCGCCGCCAGCGAAACCCCGAACGTGAAAGTAATCGAGGCCAATGAAAACGTGCCCCTGCTGGCTGCCACCGGCACGGCGGCTCGTGGCGCGGGGAAGGTCGTGAATCCACATACTTTCCTGTCCATCAGCGCCTCCATCGCTCAGGTCAATAACATCGCCCGAGAGCTGGGCAAGCTCGACCCGGACAACGCCAAGGCCTACACCCAGAACGCCCGCGCCTACGGCAAGCGCCTGCGGCAGATGCGCGCCGCGGCCCTGGCGAAGCTGACCCAGGCCCCCAACGCCGAGTTGCGGGTCGCCACGGTGCATGCCGCCTACGACTACCTGTTGCGCGAATTCGGCCTGGAAGTGACCGCTGTGGTCGAGCCGGCCCATGGCATCGAACCAAGCCCCAGCCAATTGAAGAAAACCATCGACCAACTGCGCGAGCTGGACGTGAAGGTGATCTTCTCGGAGATGGATTTCCCGTCCACCTACGTCGACACCATCCAGCGTGAATCGGGCGTGAAGCTGTACCCGCTCTCACATATTTCCTACGGCGACTACAGCCCCGAGAAGTACGAAAAGGAAATGGCCGGCAACCTCGACACCGTGGTCCGGGCCATCCAGGAGTCTGGCGCATGACCGTCCAGGAAACCCTCACTCTGCGACACGTCGGCCCCTTGATCGAGTTCGCCGATGTCAGCCTGAACCTGGGCCGCACCACCATTCTCGACCGCGTGGCGTTTCAGGTGGAACCCGGTAGCATCCATGCCTTGGTGGGCCCCAATGGCGGCGGCAAGAGTTCGCTGATCAAGACCTTGCTCGGGCAGATGCCACACCAGGGACGCTTGAGCCTGCAATGGCCAGGCGAACCCGGGGTGATCGGCTACGTGCCCCAGGCGCTGGAGTTCGACCGGGGCCTGCCCATGACGGTGGACGACTTCATGGCGGCGATGTGTCAGCGGCGACCGGCTTTTCTCGGCTTGAGCAAGCACTACGCTGGGGCCATTGGCCAGGCCCTGGAGCGGGTCGGCATGCAGGACAAGCGCAAGCGGCGCATGGGCGCGCTGTCCGGTGGTGAGCGCCAGCGAGTGTTGCTGGCCCAGGGGCTGATTCCCTCGCCGCAACTGCTGGTACTGGATGAACCGATGTCGGCCCTGGATGAGGCCGGTATCCAGGTATTCGAGCAATTGCTGCAGGACTGGCGCCAAGCCGGAATCACCGTGCTTTGGATCGAACATGACCTGGAAGCCGTCGGGCGCCTGGCCGACCGTGTCACCGGCCTGAATCGTCGCGTGCTATTCGACGGTCCGCCCCGCCAGATCCTGACTCCAGAACGCCTGCTGACGCTGTTTTCCACCCATCCGCGCACGAACGGGAGCGCTGCCTGATGAGTTATGAAGCCTTTCGTCTGATGGTTCAGGGCTGGGCCTCGTCCGGTTACCTGCCCGAGGCGCTGGCCTACGGGTTCGTGGTCAATGCGTTGCTGGCCGGGTTGTTGATCGGCCCGGTGCTGGGCGGTCTCGGCACGCTGGTGGTGGTCAAGCGCTTCGCGTTTTTCTCCGAGGCGGTGGGCCATGCGGCGCTGACCGGCGTGGCCATCGGCATCCTGCTCGGCGAACCCTACACCGGCCCTTACGGCAGCCTGTTCGGCTACTGCCTGTTGTTCGGCATCCTGCTCAATTACCTGCGCAACCGCACCGGCTTGGCGCCGGACACGCTGATCGGCGTATTCCTGTCAGTGTCCCTGGCCTTGGGCGCCAGCCTGCTGTTGATCCTGGCGGGCAAGATCAATGTGCACATCCTGGAAAACGTACTGTTCGGCTCGGTGCTGACGGTCAATGGCAATGACCTGCTGGTGCTGGCGGTGGTCGGCTCGCTGGTGATGGCCCTGGCCTTGCCGCTGTACAACCGCATCATGCTCGCCAGCTTCAACCCGCAACTGGCGGCAGTGCGCGGGGTGGCAGTCAAGACACTGGACTACCTGTTCGTGATCTTGGTGACGCTGATCACCGTGGCGGCAGTGAAAGTCATCGGCGCCATTCTGGTGGGCGCGTTGCTGGTGATCCCGGCTGCGGCGGCTCGCCTGCTCAGCCAATCATTGAAAGGCTTTTTCTGGTGTTCAGTGCTGATAGCCACCGCCAGCACCTTGTGCGGGATCCTCGCGCCGATTGTGTTCGACCTGCCGATCCCATCCGGTGCCGCGATCATCCTGGTGGCCGGCATCGCCTTCGCCCTGAGCGCCATCGCCCGCGGTGTCGTCCCCAGCCTCAAAGGGAATCTTGGATAAATGGTTTTTTCATTGCGACAACTGAGCCTGGCCGTCGCGTTATGCGGCGTGGCCATCACCTCGTCATTCGCCGGCGAAAAGGTTCGTCTGCTGGCATCGCTGCCAGTCACCTATGGATTGGGGGAAGCCTTGCTCAAGGGCACCGAGGTCAGCCTGGAGCGGGCCGCGCCCGCCAATCTGCCCGGCACCCGGCAGAGCGCCTACTTCAGCGGCCGTGGCGCGCCGGCCTTGAGCAAACTGGCCAGCGCTGCTGACGGGGTCATCGGCCTGCGCTCGCTGTGGCCGGACGATCCGCTGTACCCCATGGCCCGACGCAGCAATATTCGCATCGTCGAAGTCGATGCCGCGCGCCCGGTGGACGGTGCCCTGCCCGGTATCGCCGTGCAACCGGGCATGGCCGACGGCCTGGCGAGCCAACCGTGGATGGCCAGTCATAACCTGGGGCGCATGGCCGACGTGATCGCCGCCGATCTGGTGCGCCTGGCCCCGGCGGACAAACCGAAGATCGACGCCAACCTGGCGGCCCTGAAGCAGCGCCTGCTCAAACTCAGCGCCGATAGCGAAAAACGCCTCGCCAGCGCCGACAACCTGAGCGTGGTCAGCCTGAGCGAGCATTTCGGCTACCTGATCAGCGGGCTCAACCTGGACGCCATCAGCACCGATACCCGGCCCGACGCCGACTGGACAGCCGAAACTCTCAAGCAATTGACCGCGACCTTGAAAGACAACGACGTGGCGCTGGTGCTGCACCATCGCCAGCCTTCGGAGGCGCTGAAAGCCGCCATCACCGAGGGTGGCAGCCAGTTGTTGGTGCTCAGCACCGATGGGACCGATCCGGTGACGGAGCTGGAAAGCAATGTGGGGCTGGTCGTTACCGCGCTGACGGAAGGCTGACGGCCATCCCCTGTGGGAGCGAGCCTGCTCGCGATGAGGCCAGCACATCCAACAGCGATGTTGGCTGACACACCGCCATCGCGAGCAAGCTCGCTCACAGCTTTTTCGACTCAGTTCAAGACATCCCCCGGCACCCGCACAAACCCTTCCATCAACACCCGTGCGCTGCGGCTCATGATGGCTTTTTTTACGGTCCATTCGCCGTTGACCTGGCTGGCCTCGGCGCCGACGCGAAGAGTGCCGGACGGGTGCCCAAAACGCACCGCGTTGCGCTCGACGCCGCCGGCCGCGAGGTTGACCACGGTGCCGGAAATAGCAGCGGCCGTGCCAATGGCCACCGCCGCCGTGCCCATCATGGCGTGGTGCAGCTTGCCCATGGACAGTGCCCGCACCAGCAGATCGACATCCCCGGCCGCGACGGCTTTTCCGCTGGATGAAACGTAGTCCGCCGGCGGCGCGACGAACGCCACTTTCGGTGTGTGCTGGCGCTGGGCGGCTTCGTCCAGGTGCTTGATCAAGCCCATGCGCAGAGCGCCATGAGCGCGAATGGTTTCGAACATGGCCAATGCCTTGGGATCGCCGTTGATGGCGCCCTGCAACTCGGTGCCGATGTAGCCGACGTCCCGGGCATTGATGAAAATCGTCGGGATCCCCGCGTTGATCAGCGTCGCCTTGAAGGTGCCAACACCGGGCACTTCCAAGTCGTCCACCAGATTGCCGGTGGGAAACATCGAGCCACCACCGCCCTCTTCCTCGGCCGCCGGGTCCATGAATTCCAGTTGCACTTCGGCCGCCGGAAAGGTCACGCCGTCGAGTTCGAAGTCCCCGGTTTCCTGCACCGCGCCGTCCGTGATCGGCACATGGGCGATGATGGTCTTGCCGATGTTGGCCTGCCAGATCCGCACCACGGCCACGCCGTTCTGTGGGATGCGACCAGCGTCCACCAAACCACTGCTGATAGCGAATGAACCGACCGCTGCCGACAGGTTGCCGCAATTGCCGCTCCAGTCCACGAACGGCTTGTCGATGGACACCTGGCCGAACAGGTAATCGACGTCGTGGTCGGCTCGGGTGCTCTTGGACAGGATCACAGTCTTGCTGGTGCTGGACGTCGCGCCGCCCATGCCGTCGATCTGCTTCTCGTACGGATCGGGGCTGCCGATTACCCGCAGCAACAGGGCATCCCGGGCGGTGCCTGGGACACGGGCCGCTTCGGGCAGGTCTTGCAGACTGAAGAACACGCCTTTGCTGGTGCCGCCACGCATATAGGTAGCGGGAATTCTGATTTGCGGTGCGTGAGCCATGATGCTCCTCAAGCGGACAATCCGGGTGTCCGCAGCTGTGATTTAGACGGCAACCGCCGATTCAAGGAAGTCCTGGGCAAAGCGTTGCAGCACGCCCCCGGCTTCATAGATCGACACTTCTTCAGCGGTATCGAGGCGGCAGGTCACCGGCACTTCGACGCGCTCGCCGTTCTTGCGCGTGATGACCAACGTCAGCGTCGCACGCGGGGTGCGCTCGCCGATCACGTCATAGACCTCGCTGCCGTCGATGCCAAGGGTCTTGCGATCGGTACCGGGCTTGAACTCCAGCGGCAACACGCCCATGCCCACCAGGTTGGTGCGGTGGATGCGCTCGAAACCCTCGGCGGCGATCGCCTCGACACCGGCCAGGCGCACGCCCTTGGCCGCCCAGTCCCGGGACGAGCCCTGGCCGTAGTCGGCGCCGGCAATGATGATCAGCGGCTGCTTGCGCTCCATGTAGGTCTCGATGGCTTCCCACATGCGCATCACCTTGCCTTCCGGCTCGACCCGGGCCAGGGAGCCCTGCTTGACCTTGCCGTTTTCCTGGACCATTTCGTTGAACAGTTTCGGGTTGGCGAAGGTGGCGCGTTGCGCGGTCAGGTGGTCGCCGCGGTGGGTCGCATAGGAGTTGAAGTCCTCTTCCGGCAGGCCCATTTTCGCCAGGTATTCACCGGCGGCGCTGTCCAGCATGATGGCGTTGGACGGCGACAGGTGATCGGTGGTGATGTTGTCCGGCAGCACCGCCAGCGGGCGCATGCCCTTGAGCGGTCGCGCACCGGCCAGTGCGCCTTCCCAATATGGCGGACGACGGATGTAGGTGCTTTGTGGGCGCCAATCGTACAGCGGCGTCACTTTCGGCCCGGTGTCTTCCTGGATGGCGAACATCGGGATGTACACCTGGCGGAACTGCTCCGGTTTCACCGAGGCCTTGACCACCGCGTCGACTTCTTCGTCGCTCGGCCAGATGTCCTTGAGGCGGATTTCCCGTCCGTCCACCACGCCCAATACATCCTTCTCGATGTCGAAGCGGATGGTCCCGGCGATGGCATAAGCGACCACAAGCGGTGGCGAGGCGAGGAATGCCTGCTTGGCGTACGGATGGATACGTCCGTCGAAGTTGCGGTTGCCCGACAACACGGCGGTGGCGTACAGGTCGCGGTCGATGATTTCCTGTTGGATCACCGGGTCCAGCGCGCCGGACATGCCGTTGCAGGTGGTGCAGGCGAACGCCACCACGCCGAAGCCCAGCTTCTCGAGTTCGGACGTCAGGCCGGCCTCATCCAGGTACAGCGCCACGGTTTTCGAGCCCGGCGCCAGGGACGACTTGACCCACGGTTTGCGGGCCAGGCCCAGGCGGTTGGCGTTGCGTGCCAGCAGGCCGGCGGCGATCACGTTGCGCGGGTTGCTGGTGTTGGTGCAACTGGTGATGGCGGCGATGATCACCGCGCCGTCGGGCATTTGCCCCGGCACATCGTCCCACTGCCCGGAAATGCCTTTGGCGGCCAGGTCCGACACCGCGACGCGGGCGTGGGGGTTGCTCGGGCCGGCCATGTTGCGCACCACCGACGACAGGTCGAAGGTCAGGCCACGCTCGTATTGCGCGCCCTTGAGCTTGTCGGCCCACAGGCCTGCCTGCTTGGCGTAGGTCTCGACCAGTCGCACCTGGTCGTCTTCACGGCCAGTGAGCTTCAGGTAATCGATGGTTTGTTGGTCGATGTAGAACATCGCCGCCGTCGCACCGTATTCCGGGGCCATGTTGGAAATGGTCGCGCGGTCGCCCAAGGTCAGGGCACTGGCGCCTTCGCCGAAAAACTCCAGCCAGGCACCGACGACTTTTTGCTTGCGCAGGAATTCGGTCAGCGCCAGCACCATGTCGGTGGCGGTGATGCCCGGTTGCAGCTTGCCAGTCAGCTCGACGCCGATGATTTCCGGCAGGCGCATCCACGAGGCGCGCCCCAGCATGACGCTTTCGGCTTCCAGGCCACCGACGCCGATGGCGATCACGCCCAGGGCATCGACGTGGGGGGTGTGGCTGTCGGTGCCGACGCAGGTATCGGGGAATGCCACGCCATCACGTTGCTGGATCACCGGGGACATTTTTTCCAGGTTGATCTGGTGCATGATCCCGTTGCCCGGCGGAATCACGTCGACGTTCTTGAAGGCCTTCTTGGTCCAGTTGATGAAGTGGAAGCGGTCTTCGTTGCGCCGGTCTTCGATGGCGCGGTTCTTGGCGAAGGCTTGCGGGTCGGAACCACCGCTTTCCACCGCCAGGGAGTGGTCGACGATCAGTTGGGTCGGTACCACCGGGTTGACCTGCGCCGGGTCACCGCCCTGCAAGGCGATGGCGTCGCGCAGGCCGGCCAGGTCCACCAGCGCGGTCTGCCCGAGGATGTCATGGCACACCACGCGCGCCGGGAACCACGGGAAGTCCAGGTCGCGCTTGCGCTCGATCAGTTGCAGCAGCGACTCGCGCAGCGTGGCCGGGTCGCAGCGACGCACCAGGTTCTCCGCCAGCACGCGGGAGGTGTACGGCAGGCCGTCGTAGGCGCCGGGGCGGATGGCATCCACCGCCTCGCGAACGTCGAAATAATCCAGCGAAGTGCCGGGCAGCGGTTTGCGAAATTCTGTGTTCATCGTCAGGACTCGGTCACGGTGGTTTCAGAAAGGCGCTTGCCACGACCATGATCGTTCCCACGCTCTGCGTGGAAACGATCATGGTAATAGCGCGGCCCCTCCAGCTCAGCGTTGTTCGATTGGCACGAACTTGCGCTGTTCGACGCCGGTGTATTCGGCGCTCGGTCGGATGATGCGGTTGTTGGCGCGTTGTTCGAACACGTGGGCGGCCCAGCCGGTCAGGCGCGAGCAGACGAAGATCGGCGTGAACAGTTTGGTCGGGATGCCCATGAAGTGGTACGCCGAGGCATGGTAGAAATCGGCGTTGGGGAACAGTTTCTTCTGCTCCCACATGGTCTTGTCGATGGCTTCGGAGACCGGGAACAGCACCGTGTCGCCCACTTCATCGGCGAGTTTTTTCGACCAGCCCTTGATGACCTCGTTGCGCGGGTCGTTGTCCTTATAGATCGCATGGCCGAAGCCCATGATCTTGTCCTTGCGCGCGAGCATGCCGAGGGTGCCTTCGATGGCCTCCTGCGGTGAGCTGAAGCGCTCGATCATTTCCATCGCCGCTTCGTTGGCACCGCCATGCAACGGGCCGCGCAACGAGCCGATGGCCGCGGTGATGCAGGAAAACAGGTCCGACAGCGTGGAGGCGCAAACCCGGGCGGTGAAGGTCGAGGCGTTGAATTCGTGCTCGGCGTAGAGGATCAGCGACACGTTCATCACCTTGACGTGCAACTCGCTCGGCTTCTTGCCATGCAGCAGGTGCAGGAAATGGCCGCCGATGGACACTTCGTCGGTCACGCATTCGATGCGCTGGCCTTCGTGGCTGAAGCGATACCAGTAGCACATGATCGCCGGGAACGCGGCCAGCAGGCGATCGGTCTTGTCATGCTGCTCGGAAAAATCCTGCTCGGGTTCCAGGTTGCCCAGGAACGAGCAGCCGGTGCGCATGACGTCCATCGGGTGGGCGTCGGCGGGAATGCGCTCCAACACCTCTTTCAGGGCTTGGGGCAAATCCCGCAACTGGCGCAGTTTACCGGTGTAGGCGTCCAGCTGTGCCTGGGTCGGCAGCTCGCCGTACAGCAGCAGGTAGGCCACTTCTTCAAATTGCGCATCTGCCGCCAGGTCGCGAACGTCGTAGCCGCGATAGGTCAGGCCGGCACCCGATTGGCCCACGGTGGACAATGCGGTTTGCCCGGCCACCTGGCCACGGAGCCCGGCGCCACTGAGTACTTTTGCTTCGGCCATTTGCTGTCTCCATTTTCTTGAATTTGTAGGGGAGTCGCGCCTTACTTCTTCGCCGCGAACAACGCATCGAGCTTCTGCTCGAAGGTGTGGTAGTCGATGCGATCGTAAAGCTCCATGCGCGTTTGCATGGTGTCGATGACATTCTGTTGCGTGCCGTCGCGGCGGATCGCGGTGTAGACGTTCTCGGCCGCCTTGTTCATGGCCCGGAAGGCCGACAAGGGGTAGAGCACCAGGGACACGTCGGCACCGGCCAACTGCTCGGTGGTGTACAGCGGGGTCGCGCCGAATTCGGTGATGTTGGCCAGGATCGGCGCCTTCACGCGGCTGGCGAACAGCTTGTACATCTCAAGCTCGGTGATGGCTTCGGGGAAAATCATGTCGGCACCGGCCTCGATGCACGCGGCGGCGCGGTCCAGGGCCGACTCCAAGCCTTCCACCGCCAAGGCATCGGTACGGGCCATGATCACGAAACTGTCATCGGTACGGGCATCGACGGCGGCCTTGATGCGGTCGACCATCTCTTGCTGGGAGACGATTTCCTTGTTCGGACGATGGCCGCAACGCTTGGCGCCGACCTGGTCTTCGATATGAATCGCCGCGGCGCCGAACTTGATCATCGACTTGACCGTGCGCGCCACGTTGAATGCCGAGGAACCGAAGCCGGTGTCCACGTCCACCAGCAGCGGCAGGTCGCACACGTCGGTGATACGCCGTACGTCGGTCAGCACGTCATCCAGGCCAGTGATCCCTAAGTCCGGCACGCCGAGGGAGCCGGCCGCCACGCCGCCGCCGGACAGGTAGATCGCCTTGAAACCGGCGCGCTTGGCCAGCAGCGCGTGGTTGGCGTTGATGGTGCCCACCACTTGCAGCGGATGCTCATTGGCGACCGCATCGCGAAAACGCTGGCCTGGAGTGCTGTTGCTCATGACTCACCTCGTTCAGTGGCGCTGTCCTGGAAATGACGCGCGATGTTGCGTTTGGAAGCGCCGATGTGCCGGCGCATCAGTAATTCAGCCAGTTCGCCGTCGCGGTCGGCGATGGCGTCCAGAATCCGATGGTGCTCGGCAAAGGCCTGGCGCGGACGGTTGGGCGTGGTGGAAAACTGGATGCGGTACATGCGCACCAGTTGGTACAGCTCGCCGCAAAGCATTTGCGTCAGGGTGCGGTTGCCGCTGCCCTGGATGATCCGGTAATGGAAGTCGAAATCGCCTTCCTGCTGGTAATAACCGACACCGGCCTGGAACGCCGCATCGCGCTCGTGGGTTTCCAGCACCCGGCGCAGTTCGTCGATTTCTTCCAGGGTCATGCGTTCGGCCGCCAGGCGGCAGGCCATACCTTCGAGGGATTCACGGATTTCGTAGAGTTCCAGCAGCTCGGCATGGCTCAGCGACACCACCCGGGCACCGACGTGAGGCACCCGCACCAGCAGGCGCTGGCCTTCCAGGCGATGAATAGCCTCGCGCAGCGGCCCGCGGCTGATGCCGTAGGTGCGCGCCAGCTCGGGCTCGGAGATCTTGCTGCCGGGGGCGATCTCACCTTTGACGATGGCGGCCTGGATACGTCGGAAGACGTTCTCGGAAAGCGTCTCCGAATCGTCTTGGGCCACCACCGGGGTTTCGAGCTGATCGAGCATATTGTCGACACCTTGCAAATCAATATGACAAAAACTAACCAATAGCAGCCTTAACGTCAAAGCAAAAATCAATATTGTCGACAATCGTCTAATAAGCTCACCCGCCATAACCGCTCGTTTGAATGCGTCGTAGCGTCCGGCCAGCGGTGGCGTCAGAAAACCACCGTGCTAGAATGCCGCGCGATTTGCCGCTCCCCTTTTATAGGGAAGGCTGCCCAGGGAGCTTGTGCAGTAATGCCAGGGCCTGAACCGATAAACGGAACGCTGCGCACCAGGATCTATGACACTCAAGCCCTTCACCGCTGCTCTTTATTTCATGTGCCTGCCGGGGCTTGCCGTGGCGGGTGAAAAAACCGTGTACGGCCTCAACGAATACGCCGCCCTGCAGGGCATCGACCTGGAAGTCGCCGCCAAGCTCGACACCGGCGCCAAGACCGCCTCTCTCAGCGCCCGGGACATCAAGCGCTTCAAACGCAATGGCGAATCCTGGGTGCGGTTTTACCTGGCCATCGACGCGGCCCACTCGCACCCCATCGAACGTCCGCTGGCCCGGGTCAGCAAGATCAAGCGCCGCGCCGGTGACTACGACCCGGACGAAGGCAAGAAATACACGGCCCGGCCGGTCATCGAACTGGACATCTGCATGGGCTCGGCCCTGCGCAGCATCGAAGTGAACCTGACCGACCGCAGCGCCTTCCAATACCCGTTGCTGATCGGTTCCGAGGCGCTCAAGCGCTTCGATGCGCTGGTCGACCCCAGTCTTAAATACGCTGCCGGCAAACCCGCCTGCGCCAATGCCGCTCAAACCGCAGAGTAATTCCAATGCGCTCCCTTACCCTCCATCTGAAAATGCTGATCGCCATCCTGGTGGTGCTGGGCCTGTCGGTGACGGCCTATCAGATTTTCGTGCTCGGCATCCCGGTCACCGAAGACGCCACCGACGACTTGTGGAACATCGACGCCAAGGTCGAATTCGTGCCCAACGCCAAGGATCCGGTGAAGATCCAGATGTTCGTGCCGCCCCTGAGCCGCGACTACGTCAGCCTCAACGAAAGCTTCATCTCCAACAATTACGGGGTGGCGGTGAACCGGGTCGACGGTAACCGCAAGGTGACGTGGTCGGCCCGTCGGGCCAAGGGCAACCAGACCCTGTATTACCGCCTGGTGCTGACCAAGCGCTACAGTGCCGAGAAAACCAAGGTCAAGGGCCCGACCTTCCGCGACAGCATCGCCGTCGAAGGCCCGGAGAAACTGGCCGCCGAAGCCCTGCTCGCGCCGATCCGCCAGCATTCGGCCGACGTCGAGACGTTCATCAGCGAAGCGATCAAACGGGTCAACAACCTCAACGACGACAACGTCAAGCTGTTGCTGGCCGGCGACCCGTCCTCGGCCAACAAGGCGCGCATCGTCGAACTGGTGCTGTCCATCGCCCACGTGCCGGTGGAAAAGGTCCACACCATCCGCCTGGTGGCCGAGCAGCCGCAGACACCTGAACTGTGGCTGCGCAGCTTCAACGGCACCGACTGGCTGTATTTCAACCCGGACACCGGCGAACAGGGCCTGCCCACCGACCGCCTGCTGTGGTGGACCGGCGATGAAAACCTGATCACCGTCGATGGCGGCAAGAAAGCCACCGTCACCTTCAGCATGAACAACAGCGAAATGAACGCCATTCGCCTGGCCAAGCTGACGGACGAGAACACCGACGCCAACTTCCTCGAATACTCGCTCTACGGCCTGCCGCTGCAGACCCAGCAAACCTTCATGATCATGGTGATGATCCCGATCGGCGTTCTGGTGATCCTGATCCTGCGCAACCTGATCGGCCTGCAGACCCTAGGGACCTTCACCCCGGTGCTGATCGCCCTGGCCTTCCGTGAAACCCAGTTGGGCTTCGGCATCATCCTGTTCACGGTGATCACCACGCTGGGCCTGTCGCTGCGTTCGTACCTGGAGCACCTCAAGCTGCAGATGCTGCCAAGGCTCTCGGTGGTGCTGACGTTCGTGGTGGTGCTGATCGCCGCCATCAGCCTGTTCAGCCACAAGCTGGGCCTGGAGCGCGGCCTGTCGGTGGCGCTGTTCCCGATGGTGATCCTGACCATGACCATCGAGCGCCTGTCCATCACCTGGGAAGAGCGCGGCGCCGGCCACGCGATGAAAGTCGCCATCGGCACCTTGTTCGCCGCGTCCCTGGCGCACCTGATCATGAGCGTGCCGGAACTGGTGTACTTCGTGTTCACCTTCCCAGCGATCCTGCTGATCCTGGTGGGCTTCATGCTGGCCATGGGTCGTTATCGCGGCTACCGCCTGACCGAGCTGGTGCGGTTCAAGGCCTTCCTCAAGGCAGACTCCTGATGTTCGGCTTCTGGAAGACCTGGAAGGCCCTGGAAGCCCGGGGCATCATGGGCATCAACCGGCGTAACGCCGATTACGTGCTCAAGTACAACAAGCGCAGCCTGTACCCCATCGTCGATGACAAGATCATCACCAAGGAACGGGCCATTGCCGCTGGCATTCATGTGCCGGAGCTGTACGGGGTGATCTCCACCGAAAAGGAAATCGACAAGCTCGACGAGATCATCGGCGGGCGCACCGACTTCGTGATCAAGCCGGCCCAGGGCGCTGGCGGCGACGGCATCATCGTCATCGCCGACCGCTTCGAAGGCCGTTACCGCACGGTGTCCGGCAAGATCATCAGCCATGAGGAAATCGAGCACCATGTCTCCAGCATCCTCACCGGCCTGTATTCCTTGGGCGGGCACCGTGACCGGGCGTTGATCGAGTACCGCGTGACGCCGGACCAGATCTTCAAGAGCATCAGCTACGAAGGCGTGCCGGACATCCGCATCATCGTGCTGATGGGCTATCCGGTGATGGCCATGCTCCGGCTGCCGACCCGGCAGTCCGGCGGCAAGGCCAACCTGCACCAGGGCGCCATCGGTGTGGGCGTCGACCTCGCCACGGGCCTGACCCTGCGCGGCACCTGGCTGAACAACATCATCACCAAACACCCCGACACCACCAACGCGGTGGACGGCGTGCAACTGCCCTACTGGGACGGTTTCATGAAACTGGCCGCCGGTTGCTATGAACTGTGCGGGCTGGGCTACATCGGCGTCGACATGGTGCTGGACCAGGAGAAAGGGCCGTTGATCCTGGAACTGAACGCCCGGCCAGGCCTGAACATCCAGATCGCCAACGACTGCGGCCTGACCTTGCGCACCCACGCAGTGGAAGCCCACCTGGAAGAACTCAAGGCCCGTGGCGTTACCGAAACCGTGGAAGAGCGCGTAGCGTTTGCCCAGGCGTTGTTTGGGCATATTCCGCCGGTTGAAGGCTGAGGGCTGAACCTGAGGTTTGAAGTTTGCCCCTGTGGCGAGGGAGCTTGCTCCCGCTGGGGTGCGAAGCGCCCCCAAACCCGGCACCACGGTGCATCAGGCTGACCGCGTTCAACTGCCTGGGGGTTGCTGCGCAACCCAGCGGGAGCAAGCTCCCTCGCCACAAGGTGTTCACACCCGAATATTTTCGACAGCCACTGACGTGCTCATCTCCGACATCCCCCTAGGAGCAAATCCTACAGGGGATTACAATCGCTCCCCCGCCTGAACGGCTGATCCGCCCCGCCCATGCCAACCTGCTCCGTATACCCGCTGCCCTACCACGCCAACCCCGCCGAGTACTTCGCGGCGATCCGTCATGCCCCCGGTAGCGTGCTGCTCGACAGTGGCCGGCCGAGTGCGGAACGCGGGCGTTACGACTTGCTCAGTGCCTGGCCGCTGGAACAACTGGCCGTGTTGCCCGACGAGAGCGGTAGCGATTTCCTGCAACGCCTGCGCATTCAGCTGACGCAGCTAGGTGACGCGGAACTACCGACCACAGTGCAACTGCCCTTTGCCGGCGGCGTGATCGGCTACTTGAGCTATGACTTTGGCCGACACCTCGAAACCTTGCCCTCCCACGCCAAGGACGACCTGCAACTGCCCGACGCGCGTTTTGGCGTGTACGACTGGGCGCTGGTCAGCGATCACCAGGCCGGCACCAGCCAATTGGTCTTCCACCCTCATTGTGGCGAAGACGAACGCCAGCGCCTGATCGCGCTGTTCAGCCAACCGACTGCGGCATCGGTTGGCGTCTTCAGCCTCGAAGGACCGATGACCCCCGACCTCAGCGCCGAAGCCTATCGACAGGCGTTCGAACGCATCCAGGCGTATATCCAGGCCGGCGACTGCTATCAGGTCAACTTTGCCCAACGCTTTCGCGCGCCCTGCCAGGGCGACGCTTGGACCGCTTACCAAGCGCTGCGGGCGGCGTGCCCAACACCATTTTCCGGCTTCCAGAGCCTGCCCGATGGCGGCGCCGTGCTGAGCCTGTCCCCCGAACGCTTCGTCAAGGTCAGCGAAGGCCAGGTGGAAACCCGGCCGATCAAGGGCACCCGGCCCCGCGGCACAACCCCCAGCGAAGACGCGGCCCACGCCGCCGAGCTGCTGGCCAGCCCCAAGGACCGGGCGGAAAACCTGATGATTGTCGACCTGCTGCGCAACGACCTGGGCCGCACCTGCCGCATCGGCTCGGTGCGGGTGCCGGAGCTGTTCAGCCTGGAAAGCTACCCGAATGTGCATCACCTGGTCAGCAGCGTGACCGGCGAACTGGCTGTGGATAAGGACCCCTTGGACTTGATCGCCGGCAGCTTCCCCGGCGGCTCGATCACCGGCGCGCCAAAAATCCGTGCCATGCAAATCATCGACGAACTCGAACCGACCCGACGCGGCCTGTATTGCGGCTCGTTGCTGTACCTGGACGTGCGCGGGGAAATGGACAGCTCCATCGCCATCCGCAGTTTGCTGGTCAAGGATGGACAGGTGTGCTGCTGGGGCGGCGGCGGGATTGTCGCGGACTCGGACTGGGAGGCCGAGTATCAGGAGTCGATTACCAAGGTTCGGGTGTTGCTCAAAACTTTGCAGGATCTGTAGTCCTGTCACCGGATGCATTCCCACGCGAGCGTGGGAACGATCAACTTACAGGCTGAGATTGCGGTTCGAGGCCTTGAGGAATTCCTGCTTCAACTCGGCAAACGTGTGCACCGCCGGGAATTGCGGGAATTCACGGATCACGTTCTCAGGCGCATGGAACAGAATCCCTGCATCGGCTTCGCCCAGCATCGTGGTGTCGTTGTAGGAATCCCCCGCCGCAACCACGCGGTAGTACAGGCTCTTGAAAGCCAGGACCGACTGGCGCTTGGGATCTTTCTGACGCAACTGGTAGCCGGTCACCCGCCCGCTGTCATCGGTAATCAAGCGATGGCAGAGCAATGTCGGGAAGCCCAACTGGCGCATCAACGGCTGGGAAAACTCATAGAACGTGTCGGACAGAATCACCACCTGGAAGCGCTCGCGCAGCCAGTCGACGAACTCGATGGCGCCGTCCAGCGGCTGGAGGGTGGCAATGACTTCCTGGATGTCGGAAAGCTTGAGGCCGTGTTCATCGAGGATGCGCAACCGTTGCTTCATCAGCACGTCGTAGTCGGGAATGTCCCGAGTGGTTGCCCTGAGGGAATCAATCCCGGTTTTTTCGGCGAAGGCGATCCAGATCTCCGGGACCAGCACACCTTCCAGGTCGAGACAGGCAATTTCCACAAGACACTCCCATTTTTTCTGATGTTTATCGATTGAGCGAACAAAAGGCATGCCGACTCTAGCCATTCGTCGAAGCCTGCGCAACGCACAGGAGCGCGCCAGCCCCGACAGCTTTTGTTACCATCAGCCCCATATAGAGCGCCCAGCGCCACCGACCTGTAGGAAACCGCCCTGATGAGCCCATCGTTCGACGTCGTGGAACTCGCCACGACCTATGCCAACAAGTCCCCCCAGGACATCCTCAAGCTGGCCTTCGCCGAGTTCGGCGACGACCTGTGGATATCGTTCAGTGGCGCCGAAGACGTGGTGCTGGTGGACATGGCCTGGAAACTGAACAAGAACGTCAAGGTGTTCAGCCTCGACACCGGTCGCCTGCACCCGGAAACTTATCGTTTCATCGATCAGGTGCGCGAGCACTACAAGATCGACATCGAGCTGGTTTCGCCGGACTACACGAAACTTGAACCCTTCGTGAAGGAAAAAGGCCTGTTCAGCTTCTACAAGGACGGTCACGGCGAGTGCTGCGGCATCCGCAAGATCGAGCCCCTGCGACGCAAACTGACCGATGTCCGCGCCTGGGCCACTGGCCAGCGCCGTGACCAGAGCCCCGGCACCCGCAGCCAGGTGGCGGTGTTGGAAATCGACACGGCGTTTTCCACCCCGGAGCGCACCCTGTACAAGTTCAACCCCCTGTCGCAGATGACCAGCGAAGAAGTCTGGGGCTACATCCGCATGCTCGAGCTGCCTTACAACAGCCTGCATGAACGCGGCTTCATCAGCATCGGCTGCGAACCCTGCACCCGCCCGGTGCTGCCAAACCAGCACGAGCGCGAAGGCCGTTGGTGGTGGGAAGAAGCCACGCAGAAAGAATGCGGGCTGCACGCCGGGAATATCATCAGCAAATCCAAGGCTTGAAAAAACCGCAGCACCGCGGAAGCCTGGGGCCGCTTTATTTTGCATCGAAAAGGACAGCTCATGCGAATTCTCGTGGTCAACGTCAACACCACCGAATCCATCACCCAGGCCATCGCCCGCCAGGCCCAGGCCGTGGCCGCGCCGGGCACCGAAATCGTCGGGCTCACGCCGCATTTCGGTGCCGATTCCATCGAGGGCAATTTTGAAAGTTACCTGGCGGCCATTGCGGTGATGGACCGGGTGATGTCCTACGACGAGCCGTTCGACGCGGTGATCCAGGCCGGCTACGGCGAGCATGGCCGCGAAGGTCTGCAAGAACTGCTGAACGTGCCCGTGGTGGACATCACCGATGCCGGCGCCAGTACCGCCATGTTCCTCGGCCACGCTTACTCGGTGGTCACCACCCTGGACCGCACCGTGCCGCTGATCGAAGACCGGCTCAAGCTGTCCGGCCTGTTCGACCGCTGCGCCTCGGTACGGGCCAGTGGTTTGGCGGTGCTGGAGCTTGAGCAGGACCCGCAACGGGCGATTGATGCCATCGTGCAACAGGCGGAACTGGCAGTGAGCCAGGACAAGGCCGAAGTGATCTGCCTGGGCTGCGGCGGCATGGCCGGGCTCGACGAGCAGATCCGCCAGCGCACCGGCGTGCCGGTGGTCGATGGCGTGACGGCGGCGGTGACCATTGCTGAATCGCTGGTGCGGCTGGGGTTGTCGACGTCGAAAGTGCGCACCTACGCGACGCCTCGGCCCAAGACCATCATTGGCTGGCCGGGGCGGTTTGGGCGGTGAGTTCACAGGCTTGGACCGAAGTGTCCCGAGTCGGTCTGGTGCCCCGCTCAAACCGCACTAAACCGCCGCGCCAACCCCTGCTCGGCAAACTGCTCGATGATGAAATCCACGAACGCCCGGGTCTTGCCTGGCAACAGCTTGTGTTCGGCGTAGTAGATGGAGATGTTGCCGTCGTCGACGTACCAGTCCGGCAGCACCCGCTGCAGTGCCCCGCTTTCCAGGAAGGGAACGGCGATCGGCATGCTCACCAGGCCGATGCCAAGCCCTTGGGTGGCCGCCGCGCAATCGGCTTCCGAATCGCTCATGGTCATGCGCGTCTTGAGCGTCAGCGGGCTGTGTTCCCGATTACGGCTGGTCAGTTGCCAGGAACGCACGCGCCCGGTTTGTGGTGAACGAATCAGGATGCCTTGATGCTGTGACAAATCTTCCGGTTCTGTCACCGCGGCATGGGTTTGCAGGTAGTCGGTTGACGCAACCAGCACCCGATGAGCCACCGTCAACTTGCGCGCCACCACGCCCTGGGGCAGCTCGAAACCACCGCCGATGGCGGCATCGAACCCCTGGCCGATCAGGTCTACCTGGCGGTTATCGAAATGCCAGTCCGGGTTGATCGCCGGATAACGTCGCAGAAATTCCCCCAGCAGCGGCACGACATACAATCGACCGAACGCCGTGCCCATGCTCACCTTCAGCGTTCCCGTCGGTTGCCCACCGGCGCTGGCCAGGTTGGCGACGGCGTTCTGGATGGTGTTGAAGCTGCTGCCGACTTCCCTCAGAAACAACTGGCCGGCTTCGGTCAGCCTCAGGCTGCGGGTGCTGCGCTGAAACAGGCGTACGCCCATTCGCGCCTCCAGCTTGGCGACGCTTTTACCCACCGCGGCCGGGGTCACGCTCAGACGTCGCGCCGCCTCGGCAAAGCTGCCGACTTCGGCGCTGCGCACAAAGCATTCGATACTGTTGAAGGTCTCCATGAGCCCCACTCTAAACTTTTGGTTTAGACAGACTATAGCAATGGCGGTCTACACAGCCCACGGCACCTTCTTGATACTCGCTCCATCACCGCGGCACCTCGCCCCGGCACTTTTTGGAGAACATCATGAATACCCAAGCACTGAACGGTAAAGTCGCCTTGATCCAGGGCGGTTCTCGCGGCATCGGCGCCGCCATCGTCAAACGCCTTGCCGCGGAAGGCGCCGCCGTGGCCTTCACCTACGTCAGCTCTGGCGCAAAATCAGAAGAACTGCAGAACAGCATCATCGCAGCGGGCGGCAAGGCCTTGGCAATCAAGGCAGACAGCGCCGACGCCGACGCCGTTCGTAACGCCGTCGCCGCCACTGTCGAAGCTTTTGGACGGCTGGATATCCTGGTCAATAACGCGGGTGTGCTGGCCATGGGGCCGCTGGATGAATTCAAACTCGAAGATTTCGACCAGACCCTGGCCGTCAACGTGCGCAGTGTGTTCGTCGCCACCCAGGCGGCAGCGCGGCACATGGGCGAAGGTGGCCGTGTCATCAACATCGGCAGCACCAACGCCGACCGCATGCCCTTCGCTGGCGGCGGGCCTTACGCCATGAGCAAAGCCGCGCTGGTGGGCCTGACCAAAGGCCTGGCCCGTGACCTCGGCCCACGCGGCATCACCGTCAACAACGTGCAGCCCGGCCCGGTGGACACTGACATGAACCCGGCCGACAGCGACTTCGCCTCCAGCCTGCTGTCGCTGATGGCTGTCGGGCGCTATGGCAACGTCGATGAAATCGCCAGTTTCGTCGCCTACCTGGCAGGGCCGGAAGCCGGTTATATCACCGGTGCCAGCCTGACCATCGACGGTGGTTTCGGCGCCTGATCCGAGCCGATCATTGTGGCGAGGGAGCTTGCTCCCGTTGGGCTGCGCAGCAGCCCTTCGCTGTCAGGCCCACTCTAACTCCGGCAGACCGCAAAGGCTGGGCTGGAACATTTTCAAGGAGCGGATGATCCCATCGGCGTGGGCGTATTTTTCATCCGCCATGGCCGAATCCGGAATGGCAATGGCGGTCATGCCGGCGGCTTTCGCGGCGGTTACGCCGAACGGCGAATCCTCGAACACCAGGCAATCGCGCGGATCGACACCCAGGCGCCGGGCAGCGGTGAGGAAGATATCCGGCGCGGGTTTCGCCGCGCCGACCTCGGGGTCGTCCGCCGTCACGATGAAGTCGAACAGCGCGAACCAGTCCCGGTGCAAGGTGGTTTTCAGTGCGAACGTAGGGCTCGACGAACTGGTGCCCACCGCAATCGGAACGTTGTGGGCTTTCAAATGCCGCACCAGCTCCTCCGCACCGGGCATCCCCAGGGCGTGAGGAAAGCGCTCGCGCATCAGGGGCTCGCGGATGACCAGGAACTCTTCGGGGGTGATCGGCAACTCCAGCGCCTGGACGACGTAATTGGCCAAGTCCGTGGCCCCACGCCCGATGATGTTCTGCTTGACGCTCCAATCGAACGTGCGTCCGTAGCGCTCGGCGATGATGGACGTGACCTCGGTGTAGATCCCCTCGGTGTCCAGCAACAGCCCATCCATGTCGAAAATCACAGCTTTGATCGGGCCAAACTCTTTCAGCGGTGTATTCATCGCATCTGATCCGTTATCAACACAACATTCCAGGGATGGCTCAGGTGCGGCCAGGGCAGCGTGTTCGCCTTAAAGGATTCAGCAGGATAACGAAGGGGGCTTGGAACCGGCAATGGGAAATCCATGGATGGGGTTCGTGGCGAGGGAGCTTGCTCCCGCTCGGGTGCGCGGCAACCGTAGGATCGTGGGGGCTGCTTCGCAACCCAGCGGGAGCAAGCTCCCTCGCCACAGAAAGCGGATGGGTGTGAAGGGATGGTTATTGTCCCGAGCTGCCGGAGCCGCCCGACCCCGAGCTGCTGCCGCCCGAGCTGCCACCGCTGTCGCTGGTACCGGTTCCTCCGTTGGTCCCACCGCCGGCGTCGGCACCGCCCATCGTGCTGCCTCCACTCATCGAACCGCTACCCGTACCGGGGCTGGTGCTGCTGCCGTTGGCATCGCCGCCGTTCCCGCCGCTCACGGAGCCCGGGGGCAAGGCGTTACCGTTGGCACCGGAATTGGAGCCGGCCTCCATTTCTGAGGAAGGTGGCATCCCGCCCTTGTCCACGGGGGGCGTGCCGCCCGAAGATTCTGCCAAGGCAGCCAGTGAACTGAGCGAAAGAATCCCGGCGAGTGTCAGCGCTGTCATGTTGGACTTCATCATGGTGAGTCTCCTTTTCAAGATCCTTACCTGATGTGTGGCACGCGTGGCAGGACGATGGTGCCACTGAATCGACAGACGGGCCCGCGATCAGCTCGGCTTGCCGGAGGCATCGTCACCGGCGATGTCCGGGTCATCCGGGGTCGCTTCGACATCCTCATCGTCGCTGGGTACCTGCTCGACGCCCGCATCGTCATCGGGCGGACGTTGGTCGCGACTCAGGGAGTTGGTGGGCGAAGGCAGCGGGTATTCCGGGGTTTCATCCTCCTCGATCAAGGGAACCTGGGCGTCATCCATCAGGGACCCGGGGTCTTCATTGCCCGGGTCATTGACGACAGGCGTGCCCGAGGAGTCTTGTTCTTCCTGGCCTTGCGTTTGCGGCGTCATGGTACACCTCGCAATTGTTGATGGATGTATGTGTTCGAAGCGGGGGGATGGCAATCGTTCCGGAGATTTTGATTTGCCGTTTTTTTGGGGGGGCAGGTTGGAGTGTATATCCGTTTTTGTGGTAACGGCCGCTTATGGTTCCGCCGTTACGGCGGCTCGCTGGAAAGTGTCAACCATGTCCCCGCACACCCGTCAACCATGTGTCCGGTCCGTACACTTTCAACCAAAGCCCAAAAAAAAGGCGCTTCCCATTTCTGAAAGAAGCGCCGTTTTTTCCAGATGAACAGCATCACGGCACAAGGCCAGGTCTCTTCATCCAAGCATCCGCTTAACGATGCTTTTTCTTGTGCTTGTACTTCTTGCCACTGGAATGACGGTCGTTGTCATTGGACAGGTTGCTACCCAACGCGCCGCCCGCCGCGCCGCCGATGCCTGCACCGATGGTGGAGCCGGTGGAGCCGCCCAGGCGGTTACCGACAACCGAACCACCGGCCGACCCCAAGCCACCGCCAATGGCCGCTTCGGTGCGGCTGCCCTTGCGAGCGCCCACCGCACTGCCGGCTGCGCCGCCAACGCCCGCGCCAATCGCGGCGCCGGTGCTGCCGCCCATCTGCTGGCCGACCACATTGCCCAATACACCGCCCAGACCACCGCCGACCGCGGCGGTACCGTCGCCGGCAGCCATCGCGCCCTGGGCAACCACCAACCCCAGTACCAAGGTGGACAAAGTCAAACGCATGATAGAAACCTCAAAAATGCCGCATCGGGGAGAAATGGCCGGTGCGCGCGGGCGCGAGTTTACGCCAGACAGCGTCAGCCATGACGGTTGGACAACGAAACGGCGGTTTATTTTATGACAGGCAAAAAAAAGCCCGCTGGGGAAACGGGCAGGTACTGCTTTCTAACGGATGAGCTGAGAGTACGTACTTGCTTGTGAAAGAAACGTGAAAGAAATCGCCCGTTGAGAAAAGATGAAAAATATCTGCGTAGTGACCCCAGAAGCGGAACGCGGAGCGTCCCTGGCAACGTTCCCACCCAGGAGGGTAAAAACTGTCAAAAAAAAGGGCTGCTATGCAGCCCGGCGGGAGCAAGCTCCCCTACCATGATCCGCCGTCACTTTCTGACCGGGACCCTGGGCAAGAACTTGGCCTTCTCCCCTCGCTGCACTTTGGCCACCTTTGTCCTGATGGACTTGATCGGCTCGTCACCGAAGTCTGCATGATAGGCCGACTGGCCACACTGCAACCCTTCATTGATCGGATACGCGGCAGTGTTCTCCTCGCTGTACGGTGCTCCCATTGCCTTTCCCCTTTCATCGAGGCCCATACCGGCAACAACCGATTGCCTGAAAATATCGACCTTCACGACAATGAGACTAGTCGGTCATCAACAGACTGTTGATTCAACAAAGCCCTTGGCCGACGAATGGAACTCACTGTTTCAATAAGGAAACACTCATTCAGCCCCCAGTATCGTCCTGTTTAAAACCCGGGAAACCTGATCGGCCGAATAGGGTTTGGACAAGAATTCAAAGCCCTCATGGCCGCTGTGGGCCAACTCTTCGCTGTAACCAGAAGTCAGCACCACCGGCAAATCCGGGCGCCGCTGGCGCAGTTCCCTGGCCAGGGCAATGCCGCTGATCCCCGGCATCATTACGTCAGAAAATATCGCGTCGAATGCCATCGCATCCGGGCCGACCATTTCCAGCGCTTCTTCGGCGTTGGTCGCCCAGGCGGTCTCGTAGCCCAGGTCCTGAAGGATCTGGTTGGCAAAACGCCCCACCTCCAGGTTGTCTTCCACGATCAACACCCGACGCTTGCCCTTTTCCGGCAGCAGATGCGTGTGTTCTTCCCGGACAGGCTCATGGCTTTTTTCGGGCGCTACTTCCGGCAGGTACAAGGTGAACACCGTGCCCTCACCCACCACGGTCGAGACATCGACGTTGCCACCGGATTGCTTGGCAAAGCCAAACACCTGGGACAAGCCCAGCCCCGTGCCCTTGCCCACCTCCTTGGTAGTGAAGAAGGGTTCGAAGATGTGCTCGAGCACTGGCGAGTCAATACCGGTACCCGTGTCCGCCAGGGCAATGGCAGCAAAGGATTGCCCGGCCCCGGCATGACCACGGATCGGCGGCATGCCACCGCCGCAACTGAGCCGAAGCCACAACGTGCCCTGGCCATTCATGGCATCCCGGGCATTGAGGGCTATGTTGATCAGCGCGGTCTCGAACTGGCTCAGATCCGCCCGGATGTAACAGGGCCGATCGCACAACTCGACGTGGACCTGGATCCGCGCCCCGGTGACGGTTTGCAGCATGTCCCCCAGGCTCTGTACTTGCTTGCCCACATCGATGACTTGCGGCTTCAACGGCTGGCGCCTGGCAAACGCGAGCAACTGGCTGGTCAACTTGGAGGCGCGCTCCACGGTTTCGGACACCGCCGTCATGTAGCGTTGCCGACGCTCCTCGGACAGGCTGGGTTTGCGCAGGAAGTCGACCGAAGAGCGAATGATGGTCAGCAGGTTGTTGAAGTCATGGGCCACGCCGCCGGTAAGCTGGCCGATGGCTTCAAGTTTTTGCGATTGACGCAGCGCCGCTTCGGTCTGTTTCAAGCGCGTGGTGCGCTCCTCGACGCGTTCTTCCAGCGTCGCATTCAATTCGGCCAGGGCCGCCAGGCCTTCGCGCACGGCAGCGTCGGCACGGGCGCGCTCGATGTGGGCCCAGGATCGCTCGGTGACTTCCATCAGCAGCGCCAGGTCGTTGGATGACCAGACCCGCGGCATTTTATCGTGGATCGCCATCAACGCGGTCAATCGCCCGCCCTTGATCAACGGCACGCAGATGGTGGCCGCGATGCCAATGGCCTGGAACGTCGCCGCTTCCTCCGGCGCCAGTTCCTTGAGGTTATCGTTGATCACCAGCGGCTTGCCGGCCCGCAGGTTAGTGACCGCCAGTCGGCCAAAATCAGCCAGTCGATAATGCCCAAGGATATGGGGCGAACCCACCCTGGCCCAATCACCACGAATGGTGAAGCCGTCTTCGTCCTCATCCATGTCTGCGTAAGCACAATTGGACAGGTTCAGGTGCGCCGCCAGGATCCGTGTGGTGGCTGCCATGATGCTCTGCGGGTCGGTGGCATTCGCCACGGCATTGCCGATGGCATCGAGCACCGCCAGCCGCTGGGTCATGAACACCGTGGAAGTGGTCTCGGTAACCGTATCCAGCATGCCCACGACCTTGCCGAACTGGTCACGGATGGGGCTGTAGCAGAACGTGAAATAAGCCTGCTCGGGACCGCCGCCGCGCTCGATGACCAGGGGGAAGTTCTCTATAAAGGTCGCTTGCCCATCGAAGGCCGCGCGCACGATCGGCCCGATATCGCTCCAGACCTCCCGCCACACCTCATCGAACCGCCGCCCCAGCGCCTCGGGCTTGCTGCCAAGGATCGGCAGGAACGCGTCGTTGTACAACGTGATCAGGTCCGGCCCCCACACGATGGCCTGGGGAAAATGCGAGGCAAGGCTCAGGGCCACGGTGGTCTTCAGCACATCAGGCCACTGCGAAGGCGGCCCGAGCGGCGTGTCCCCCCAGGGATGGCGCCGAACCCGTTCAGCCATTTCTCCAGAGCTCTGAAGCCAATCTGTCATTGCGTTCGATCCTTCTGAGACGCCAATACCAACGAGGGGGAAACGCTTATGACCCCAAGCAGGGCCGTATTATCCCGCGCCGGATGGGAATGCGCGATTGGATTGTGGGAGGCGTCGGGGGGCAAATGGGGGGTAATGGGCAGATACGGGCGGTGAGGCTACAGAAATATCCTACATATCGTTGGGATTTAGCCCGATGTAAGTGAGGGGCTTGCTCAGTTGTAAGACATATAGCTCAGATACTTACGGCTGTGGCAACGTCCTACACATGATTGGGAATCCCCTTCGCTATCAATCCCTTGCGTATTTTTTGCGGCGGTGACTATAGTCTTCGCGTCGCCCAGATGGCGACCGGGTTTGGCGACTCGATTGACACAATTGCAACGGTGTTTTCTGCTGTGGCAGAAGCACACTCGTGCTCACAGAAACTGCTTTATGGCAGCTGTGCGCGGGAGACCTTCGGGTCTGCCGGCTCCTTGTGTCTCCGGTTCGCCAACCTGCGTACAGCTGCCACCCTTTGTTTGGCGACAAAGTGTGGCAGTTCATTCATGACACAAGGAATTGATATGAACCGATATATGGGCCTTACCAGCAACGCCGACGATCAACCCCTCTACGTCGATACCACCGCCCCGCTACACATCCTGCTCGACTCAGCCGCCTATCGAATCCGTGCCGCCACCCAATTCCTGGAGAATCTGGCGATGCGTGATGAATTGACCATCGATCCCGCAACCCTTCAGGACCTCGCACAACTGTGCTGCATCCCACTGCGTGATGGGTGCGACGTGATGGATGTGATTGCCCGAAGATTGGATGCGGCACCGGCAGGTTCCCCCCTATAAGCCTGCCCGCCGACAACCTGTGGCGAGGGAGCTTGCTCCCGCTGGGCTGCGCAGCGGCCCCAAAGACTTTGGCGCGGCGAACCAGGCAAATCACACCAGCCGGTTTCAGGACTGCTGCGCAGTCCAGCGGGAGCAAGCTCCCTCGCCACGGGGTTTTGTACGGCGTGATTGATGGTGGGCTATTCGGATTGGTCAGCGTCGGGCAGACCTCTTCATTGGCAACGCGGACTTTTTAATGCTAAACTCATGACACCGCCAGCACCAAAGCTGTGAACACACAACTGTGGCGAGGGAGCTTGCTCCCGCTGGGCTGCGCAGCAGCCCCAAAGACTTTGGCGCAGCGAACCAGGCAAATCGCATCCGCCGGTTTCAGGACTGCTGCGCAGTCCAGCGGGAGCAAGCTCCCTCGCCACGGGGTTGTGTACGGCGTGATTGATGGTGCGCTATTCGGATTGGTCAGCGTCGGGCAGACCTCTTCATTGGCAACGCGGACTTTTTAATGCTGAACCTCATGACACCGCCAACACCAAAGCTGTGAACACACAACTGTGGCGAGGGAGCTTGCTCCCGCTGGGCTGCGCAGCGGCCCCTTTTGTAAGCGCTGCGCACTCAAGCGGGAGCAAGCTCCCTCGCCACCGGTGCATCGTCGACCTGAACTACTCGACAATCCCGTTATAAACAACAGTCGCAGCGCCTTCCTTCTTGACCATGAGCTTGTTCCCTTCCGCCATGGCCTCGACCAACTCAGAACACCCGTCCACTTCACGCTTGCCATCAACGCGCTCGGCCTGGGTGTCGAAACTGAATACATAGGTCGACGCCGGGCAAGCATTGCCACCCTCCCCCGTGGAAACCACCAGAACATACTTGTTCGGACCAAACGTATAAGCCTTTTCAATCGTCACATAACCGGTGTACTCGGCCTGCTCGACGATGGATTCCATGACGTTCATCACACCCGCTCGCGATTGGTAATTCAGCGCAGTTGCCATCGCCTCAGTCTGCGTCGTGAAAGGTCCGGCACGCTCGGTATTGACGGGCAGCGGTTGATAGGCAACACCCGGAGGCGCGGGTGGTGCGGCTTGAGTCTTGGCGGTGGTTTTTGCAACAGGGCTTCGCTGGAGCTGAGGGCTGTCGCATTGGCCGTTTTTGCAGATGAAATCGCCCTGACAATCGATATCTTCCGAACACTGGTTCGTTTCTTCGAAGGTGCTCTGGTCGGCGTTGGCGTAGCCGATGACGGCCAGTGTCAGGAGGGTGCAGGCGAACAAACGCTTCATCAGTGAAGTCCTTTTCTTGGATGGTGGCTGGATGATAACTGCAAACCTACCGGGATTGTCTCTGGTCGCCGTCCTTTACCAATGTCGGGTGGTCCCACTTTGGTTTACAGACTAGCCTTCCAAATGCCCGCCCAAGGACGAACCATGGCTGACCACAAACAACTCCACCAAGACGGCTACGCCCTGCTCCGTCAAGCAATCCCGAACGAGTGGCTGGCCGACCTTCGTGCCGTGTTCGATGCAGGCGTGCGACCGTCGGACCAATGGCCAGTGCCCCGCGGCATGGACTGGCGCTATTCGATGCTGGACGATGATTCAAAGATTCAGGCCGTGTGTCGCCTACCCCAGCTACTGGCTGTGGCAGGTGAGTTGATCGGCGAGCGGTTCTTCCTCTCCCAAGTGGAAGGCCGCGAGCCCCTGGCGGGTAACGGTCACCAACAACTGCACCGCGACTTGTCAGCCCAACGGCCAGGCGACATCGTCATCGCCCTGGCTTTCTTCGACGATTACGGCCCCGAAAACGGCGCGACACGGATCGTCCCCGGCAGCCACCGCCCCGAGCCGGATGCCCCGCCCTTCGACTTCAATGACGAGTCAGGCGCCATACAGCTTTCAGGCTCTGCCGGTGACATCCTGGTGTTCGATGTCGATCTGGTGCATGCAGGCAGCCTGAACGTGATCGGTGCACGCCGTCGTTCCATTCTGATCAGCTATTTCTCGGAGTCGCTCTACGCGTCACACTTGGAAACCGTGGCGCTGCGCAATATTCGTATGGACACCAGCGACCGATTCGCACCGTCGGAGTTTGCTTTCGGGGACTAGTTTCTCGGGTTGATGAAAATCATGCGCAGCGGTTCGAATCTGAGCTTTAATGCCCGTGCTCATCGCCCCCCATTCGTCTAATCAAGGAAGAAACGACATTGAAAACAGCTTTCGGCGCCCTGTTGTTGGCCTGCCTGACAACAACCGCATTGGCTGGCGAGAACCCCATCGGTTTCCAATCTTCCACCCTGCCGGATCCGCACAATGGCCGCGCACTGGAGATGGTCGTCTGGTACCCCGGCGCAACGACCGAAACCGCGCAACTGATCGCCGATAACGCGGTATTTGTCGGCGCGTCTGCCGTGCGTAACGCGCCGCCAACGGCCGGCGAACATCCATTGGTGGTGCTCTCTCACGGATACAGGGGTAACTGGAGCAACCAGATCTGGCTGGCCAGTGCGTTGGCCCAGAAGGGTTACATCGTCGCCGCCGTCAACCACCCCGGCAGCACCACCCATGACCGCAGCCCCCAAGCGGCGGCGCAGTTATGGCTGCGGCCCGTTGATCTGCGTCGAGCCATCGATGCGGTCACGACCCAGCCTGAAAAATTTGGCCGGGTGGCCAATGGTCGAATTGCAGCCGTGGGCCATTCACTCGGAGGCTGGACGGCCCTGGAGATCGGCGGCGCTCGCTTCGACCCAGAGCGCTTCGCCCAAGACTGTAAAACCCACCCGCAGCTAGCCAGCTGCACCGTTTACGAACAGATGAACCCCGCCAGCACCGCTGAATCAAAGGCCGAACTGGCCGCCGCTTGGCGCGATAAACGCGTCACTGCGGTGGTGACATTGGACCTCGGCCTTTCACGGGGCCTGACCGATAAAAGCTTGGCCGCGCTGCCTGTCCCCGCTCTGGTGATCGCTGCCGGAGTACCGTCGCAAGAACTTCCCGCTGAGTTGGAATCTGCCAACCTGGCCAAGCGCCTGCCCCCAGCGTCTAGCCGTTACATCGAAATCAGCGATGCGAGCCATTTCAGCTTCATGTCGATGTGTAAACCCGGGGCGGAGGAAATGCTTGAGGAGGAAGTGCCGGGGGATGAGATCATTTGTCGGGATGGTGATGGCGGTCGTGCTCGGGAGGTGATTCAGCAGCAGGTCGCATCGCTGATAGCGGAGTTTCTGGCGCAATCACCTGCAGACAAAAAAGGCAGTTTGTAACCGATCACCTGCGCAGTGTTCGAACTATCCTTTACGCCTCCACCCCAAACGGAATTCGCCAAGATGTACCTGCGCTCAAGCGTATTGTGCCTGTGCCTTTTCAGCAGCCTGAGCCAGGCCGCTGTCAACTGTTCTGCCCTGGCGGAAAAGATCTCCGGAACGGTGCCTGAGTTTCATCCGTCAGTGCAAGGCAAGGTCATTGGTACCGGGCGCCTGTATTTCCACGAAGCGCCAGATGAAGCCTGTGCCAATAAGAAGATTTTCGTAATACCCGGCGACTCTCTCACCGTTTACTCCAGCCTTGAAGATGAATCGTGGCTGGAAGTGAACTTCATCGCCAAGAGCGGCGACGACTATACCGGTTGGGTAAAGGCTGATCGGGTCGAGATTGGCGCACCTTACGGAGCGCCACCGGAAGATGTCGAAGATGAACCGGCGGGTGATGCCCAATAAATACCTTTTTCATTTTTGAAGCGCAGGAGAAACGATGACGGGTTCGCCAGAAGAGAACGGTCTATTCACGGCCAGCACACACGGCGACCTAGACGCGGCTGATGTCACGGGTTTCGACGCCTGGGCTCGCGTCTGGGCGGAGCTTGGCGTCGTACGCGTGTCACGCGAGACATACGAAGAACCCATTCGACACTACTGCGAGCCGCACCGCGCCTACCATAACCTCCAGCATCTGAAGGAATGCCTTCAAGTGCGCCGATTCGTCAACGCGGCGTGCCAGGCCCCCGCCGAAATCGACCTCGCACTATGGTTCCATGATGCGATCTACGACCCCCTTCGCAGCGACAACGAACTGCGCAGTGCGCAATGGTTGGACCACGTGGCACGTGATAGTGGCCTGGGCGATGAAACGAGACACAGGCTTTACAACCTGATCATGGTGACGCGACACGACGGCGCCCCGGCATCGACAGACGAAGCGGTGTTGGTGGACACGGATCTGGCGATCCTTGGAGCGTCGTTCGAACGGTTCGAGGAATACGACCAACAAATTCGCCGCGAGTACCAATTTGTGCCCCTGCCGGTGTACCGCCAAAAACGGCGCCAGGTCCTTGAAGGCTTCCTGGCGCGCGAGCGCATCTATACGACTGCGGCGTACTTCGACGCATTCGAGCAGCAGGCACGCGCAAATCTTGCACGCGCCATCGAACGTCTCGACTGAGGACTGGATTCAAGCGGCGAAGGGATAACTTACTCCCCTGACTGCACGCTCTTCATGGCTTCGAGAAGCTGGCCCTCAAAGTACTCGCTCCCATCTCGTTCCTGCTCTTTTATGCGGCGCTTTGCTTCTATAAGCATCTACGAAGCATCTGCGTGACAGCGATGTCCTGATTCAAAAAAGTGGCAACCATCAGGTCGGTCAAATTTGCTAAGGGGTATCCCAGACCGCCCTGCAACGCTGCATCAGACCTGTAGGTGAATCCCCACATCACGGACCCAAAAAATTTGAGATTGTAAGATTCGAATTCATGGACCGACCTCTGAAGAAATCGAAGGGTGGGTCATTTCGCATGACCAGAAGATAGCTAAAAAACGAGATCGGATGACTACTTTTGGCCGATTGCGAGCCTTAGCGATAGGCAGCATACGGCCAAAAGCGGTCAGTGGATTTAGGGTGCTTGCACCTCTAGCTGTAGCTTTGTAGGATCCTGCGAGCGCACCGACAATGGCGGTTCACATGGACAGCACGTCAAGTTTGGAAATCGAGGGCGTTGATTTAAATTCCAGACTTCGATTACGCTGCGATCAGATATGGAGATTCTTCTACTTTGAATTATGGACAAGCTGTAGCAGTCGTCGAAGCCTTTCAAAATCTTGCACACAGAATTGACATTGAATTTCCAGAACGCCTCGCAGCACTCATGGGAATTGCGCATACCCCCCCTTCAAAGGCTGCACTGAGTAGCCTTGTAGATTTTCACTGGCTCGATGCCGAAGAAGCAGAACGAGAAATCAATGAGTGGCTTAACCCTGATGACCAGCAAGGTCGAACCTTTCTTCCCTTTGCGGCTACAGGCGGCGGTGAGCCTTACTGCCTGGTTCGATTGGAAAACGGGACTTCGGGGATTGCTCAGGTACTTCATTTTGCTCAGCCATCCCCACTTACCCATGCCGATATCTCGTCGTTCGTGACAAGGGAATACGTGCGCGTCGCTACGGACTTATCTTGGCTACCGCCTCAAATGGACTTCAGTATCGCACTGAAAAGTGAAGTGGCATTGATCGAAACGGCTTTGCTGCCCGCAGACTATGCGCTTCTTCAGGCCCTGTTTAGTCGACAGTGTGTCGCCATAAATTACCAGGCTGGCCCTCGAGGCATCTCGAAAATTGTCAAAGCCTTCATCTCTCAAGAAGAAGAGGAATCGTTAGCCGCCCGACTACGCCATCCGAACCCAACCGAGTTCGAAGCTCTTCGTGCTTGGATGCGGTGAATGTGTGTCCACTAGGAACCGAGCCGGCTAACACTCGCAACTTGCCAATATCCGCTTTGGGTTGTTGCTCGTCCCAATAGACAGCAATCGGCCATCAGCGGCCTTGGGCTGAAGTCGTAGACGACGGTGGTTGTCTCGCGGAGTACAGCCCCTACGATTGGCACCGGCAGAACAGCAAAAACCGGCGCCCCCCTTGCCCCCCTGCTACGTGTGTCCAACGGTGTGTGGTACTGAGCGAAGGCGGGGCGAAACGGCATATGCTGTTGGTACCGGTCTTGAAGCGCTAGGTCTCACAGTTGATCTGCCGCCTGACGGGCGAAGCCCCCGCAATTCTCTGCCGATCAGCATTTACCTGATCGAGCATCAGGACCCGCGACTGGCCTATTGCAAAGAGGCGGCGCAGATCACTTGCCTTGCGCTACTCAATCAAGTGAACCGAAGTTCCGGTGCTGGTGCACGTTCGTTGGCTGCGTGTTTCAGGCTCCAATCCTCAGTCATCACGTTTACCTGACCAACACTTTATCAATTTCCTCAGCCAGGGACCTGGGTATGGGCGTATCGGCGTACACCCGAGCCATCTCCATTGGATCGATCATTGGCGTGGTCACCCCGTCGAGGGAAAAACCGCCGACCACATAACGTGCGAAGGTCGGCGACGCCGGGTCTTCGTCGATCTGCCAATACCCGTCATACTGTGTCGCCAGGTACTCGCCGATGTAGTAACCGATACGAGTAATGAACCATACACGGTTGGCCTGGCTAATCACTGCACTTCGAAAACCGCTGTCCAATTGAGCCAAAAAACTCCAAGGAGTGTTCAAGACCTCGTGAGGTTGTTCAAACCCCAAGCTGCTGCAGAAATCATGGAGCACCGGCAGGCGCTCGGACGTGAATGCTGCGAAACCAGCCTTGCGACGCGCCAGCAATTGCTCGTCTACCCCTTCAAAATTATCCATGCAGCCCTCATCAACCAACTATGAATAAGCACATCAATTTTATTTTACTCCAGCCTCCTTGATTACTCTTGAGATGGCGAAGCTTCCAAAATATCCATCGTGGCTCATAACCTTTGAGCCACCCCGGTTTTTTTCAAATAATGACTGACCGCTTTTGTCCGAAAGCGGTCAGTCATGACCGGCTGCTTTCGATCCAAAAGGGGCCTACTGTTACACCCATAAAAGCGAAATTCACCCACCACTCAGCCTTCAAATCAACCGATCCACAACCCTCGCATTCCACAATTCCCGATACCGCTCCCGCCAGCCCGGGCTCCCCTTATCCAACCACTCCAACGTCGCCTCAATACTCTCAGGGCTGATCATGAAGTGATTGATATGCTCCTGGATCCGCTCTTCCGATAAATGCAGCGAATCCAGATAGCCATTGAAAGAATCCGCCAGCACCACGTACTCATCGCCCTGCTGGCGGCGCCCAGTCCAGGCAGGTAAGCCCGCCACCATCGCCGCCACGTCCTGGCGCCCTTCCCGCAGGTCCAGCAGCAAGATACTCGCGCCGCCGTCGCGACCGATCGGCAGCAATCCCGTTGCAGGGAAGCCGGGCTGCGCACGCAGTTGCTCCAGTTCGAAGGGGTTGGATTCATACTCTTTGTCCGGGTCCAGCCCGTACAGTGAAAAACTCAGTAGCTCCTCGTCGCCATTGGCCAGGGTCGCCAGCACATCGTATTCCACGTAGGCGCCGTTGCAGGTCTTGAGGAATTGGCGATAGTCGTCCGGCAAGCGGGCACCCAGGCGGGCTTCCAGTTGCGCGATGGCGCGGTCGGTGGCGCCTTCACGGGTATCTTCGAGGATGAGTCCGCGGTAGTCAGTCATTGTTGTCTCGAAAAGGTATTGGGACCCTAGAGGTCTTGAAACACACCGCGTCGCACAATCAGTCCGACGCATCGATAACAAGCGGCAAGTGCTGCGCTCACTCGCTGGCCAGATGTCTCTCGATCAGCCTCGCTGCCTCATCTGCGTGAGTAAAGCCCAGGTTGTGATCGGCGCCAGGGAAAACGTGCAGTTCAGCGCGGGGCAACAGTTGGGCAAGGTACTGGCCGACGCGAACGGGACTGATCGGATCAGCGTCGCCCCAGAGCAGCAGGACCGGCATGCGCAACTCGACCAAGCGGGATGTGAGGTCGGTGCGGTCGTCGAGAAACCAACTCGGCAGTGTCGAGTTGGCCGCCGCAAAATCCGGGCGCCAGTCGTATGCGCCCAGCGCCGACATGTCCACCCCGCCCGAGGTGACGGTCAGCACCAGGTGGGTGATCAGCTCAGGGCGTTCAAGTGCTGCGAGCACCGCGACGATACCGCCCATGGATTGCGCCACAAGCGCTGTGGGTTGGTCGATCTCGGCCAGCACACGCGCCACCAGGTCACTCATGCCGGTCACGCCAGGCATGGGCGGTGTGTCTCCAAAGCCGGGCCAGCCGATATGAACTGGCTGCGCCAGGTGGGCCAAGCGCTCAGCCACCGGATGCCAGAATTGGGTGTTGCCTGAGGCGCCGGGCAAGAAGATGAGTTTGGCGGGGGATGCGGTCACGGGTTCGTCCTTGAAAATGGGATTGAAAGAGTCAGCAGGAGGCCAAAGGGATACCAGCAGGTTCAATGACCGGCTCCAGCCTCACACCACACTCGCCCGATGCAGGCTGCTCATATGCCCAACGCCCGCCGCCTTCAAACGACTCACCAGATCCTCCCGCGCCGCTCGCCCTCCCGAACGCACGTATTCCAGCTCCGCCGCCGTAATCAATACCACCGGCACCAATCTGACCGGAGACAAGGGCATGTCATCCAGTTGGGTAGGAAAATCCGGTGCCGGGGCGCCGAGCAGAACGCCGGTGGAGTCGTCATCGGTCACGAAGAGCTTGGGCAGTTGATCGCTCATGTGATGGGATTGGCTCAGCCCGGGAAGCTCAAGGGATAGCGCCCCGTGCTGGTCGAGTTGATGGGTGATGCCGCCCGCGTCGGCCACCGTTTTGGCGACGTGCTCCAACAACTCGAATGCCCAGCTGCGTTTGAACGGATCGACCTCTCCCACGGGGCCATAGGCGTGCTCGGGGATATTCGCGGTTTCGACAAACAATTCCATCTCGAAACCGTTGCCCATTCCTTCCGTATCATCGAATGGATCGGACAGGCCTTCAGTGGCGAGGATGATCGCGTCGCCACGGCGCACCACGCGGTAGGCCTGGCGGGTCGAAGGCCAGTACGGGCCGCCGGAAAAGGTCGGGCTGATCAGGTAGGCAAGGACATCCCGCTCGACCGTGCCGACAGCGCTCCAATGACGATCCAGGCACGCTGCGCCAGCTTCCCGGACGGCCAGATTGGCGGCCTCAGCCTCGGTCAGGTCGCCAAGCTCATGGGGTTGCGGTGCAGGCTGGTCGTCTTGGGTTTCAGGCGCTTTCGATGAACCGAAGAGCTTCTTGAAAACATTCATGGGCGTTCCTTGCTGGTTTTTCGCTGAGCCTCATCTGCGTCAGCACTCGCTGATCCAAGGGCAGGCGTTGGGCGCATTGTGGCGTGTTGGCGTTGATATGAAAACGCGGGTAGGCACTTGCGGGCAGTTTCAACGAAAGGCGTGACAATCAGGCTATACACCGTCAGGTAACGCGCGTGGTCCTGTTCTCCGGTGCCGAAACACAAGTGCTCGGGCTGCGAGCGGGTGACATAGAGCGTGCCGAACATCCAGTCCCACAGCGACAGGTTGACGCCGAAATTGCGATTGAAATGGCGCGGTGCATCGCTGTGGTGGATCTGGTGCTGGGCCGGACTGTTCAGCACATGTTCCAGCACCGGGCCAAAGGACAACCAGACATGGGTGTGACGCAAGTTGGCCGCCAGGCTATTGAAGATGAACACCAGATACGTCACACCGAACAACGTGTAGCGGCTGATCTCACCACCACAGACATACCAGAAGCCGCCCGCGAAGAGGCCCATGCAGGCGGTGATGCCGAGCTTCTCGACGATCTTTTCCACAAAATGCACCCGACTGGCCGTAGCCGGCACCAGCACTGGCGCCGAGTGATGAACCTTGTGAAACGCCCAGAGCCAGCGCGAATGAAACGCCCGGTGCGCCCAGTAGTGGACGAAATCCTTCACCAGGAACACCCCCAGCCCATAGAGCAAGGCGAGCGAAAGGTTCTCCCCCAGACGCGGACGCGCGCCCCACAGGTTGCTGAAAAAAGCCAGGTAATCCCCGGAGCGCAGGATGTACGGATCGACCAGATGAACAATGGGCAACACCAAGGCAATCTTGAGAATCGCCCGGACGAAGTAGTAGCGATAGTCCAGCAGTGCCGAACGGTGCAGATGCACCTGATTGCCGCCAATGAATTGCCAGAACGAACGGGCATCGGTCAGGCCGCGGTGTTTTCTGAAACGGAACAGGCCATAGGCGACACCGTAGGAGGCGCAGAGAAACAGGACCCCG
The DNA here is from genome assembly GCF_900100135.1 of Pseudomonas sp. NFACC05-1. Classification (NCBI taxonomy): domain Bacteria; kingdom Pseudomonadati; phylum Pseudomonadota; class Gammaproteobacteria; order Pseudomonadales; family Pseudomonadaceae; genus Pseudomonas; species Pseudomonas sp. NFACC05-1. The sequence continues at coordinate 48,301 of NZ_FMTR01000021.1, forward strand.
AGGCGGCCGTTCAGGTTGAAAATGCCGAGGAACTGCTGGGTGACGGGCTCGATTACCCATGCGCCCAGGTGTTGATAGACAAGGGAAAACGCATCCACGAACGGCCGCTCTCTGTCGAAGGAACGGCATTGTAAATCAGTCGCGTTGGGATGGGCTTGGGTTTTCAGGCATTTTCTGGGAGACCGCTCAAAAGAACCCAGGGGCGGCCCGATCTAACACGACGCATATGGATGAGTGCGGTTCTACGATTATCTGGAGAAACTCGCTCTTCGACAGCAAAGGGCAAAAAGCCCAGCTTTGGATAAAGCAGCAAGCCCGCCGTATTTTCATTGAAACACGATACCTGCACCTCAGTGGCGTCATAGCGGTCGAACGCCAAGGCCGTCATCGTTTCCACAAGAAAACTGGCAACGCCTTTGCCTCGCGCCTCTTGGGCAACGATGACATTGCCGATACAGCAAACCCCATCTTTTTCGGCCCGATAGAAGTTAGCAAAACCAACGACACGGTTCCCAGCCTCGATGACCGTCGAATCGAATCGTTGGGCGATAGCCTCAGCCAACTGAGCCTCAGTCAGAGGGTATTGGGCTTTCGGGAACATATGGAACAGTTCCCGAGCGTCCTGTGCAAAGTTACAGAGGGTCTTGATGTCATCAGCCATCACTGGCCTGCTTTGCAATATCATTGGGCGTCCTTGAGATCTATGTACTGGGTGCCTTGGCTCACCTGATTTTGCTCAAACATCTGTCGGGGCGCCAGGACCGGACCGATTCCAAAAGGATGAATATGACATTGACGGTCGAACGTTTGGTCAGGATAGCAATGGCCAATTCAATCAACGCGCAAATCACCTCGCGCTTGCCTTCACTCGGGTTGAATCAATGCATGCTCACCGCTGGCTGCCTGTTCCAAGCCGTCTGGAATCATCAGTCACAACGGCCACCGGCCTGGGGCGTGAAGGATTACGACGTTTTTTACTTCGACCCTGATCTGTCTTGGGAAGCCGAGAACGAAGTCATCAACGCCGCCCAGCGTGTCTTCCAGGACCTCGACGTCAACATCGAGATCAAGAACCAGGCTCGCGTCCATCTTTGGTACGGTCGGCGGTTTGGCAAGCCTTATCCTCAACTTCAGTCGGCCAGGGATGGCATTGATCGTTACTTGGTTGCCGGTACGTGTATTGGACTGGATGTTGAGACCGGTGAGGTCTATGCGCCCTATGGCCTGGACGACGTCGAGCAAGGTGTTCTTCGTATCAATCCAAAGAACCCCCAGCCCGATTTGTTCGATGAGAAGGCGAAAAGTTATCAGGCTCGCTGGCCGTGGCTCAGGATTATGGAGAAATGATGCAAACCGCCATAATCCTGTGGCGAGGGAGCTTGCTCCCGCTGGGCGGCGAAGCCGCCCCCAAACGGTCTTCCAGACAAACGGCATCAACCAGTCTACGACGGCTACGCCGTCGAGCGGGAGCAAGCTCCCTCGCCACGGAACGTGTTGCAAATCCCTGCTTCAGGATTGAAACACCTACCGACTCAGCCCTGACTCATCATCCCCGAAAAACTCACTTCCACCGGCCCGATAAGAAAGACCGCGCCCACGCCGTCCCATTGAACCGTCACGCTTCCACCATCACATTCAACCTCAACGCGCGGGTCCAACAAACCACGACGAATCCCATTGACAACCGCGCCACACGAGCAAGATCCCGAACCCAGCGCAATACCCGCCCCGCGTTCCCAGATGCGTAAGCGAATATGCGTGCGATCAATGATCTGGACGAAATGAACGTTGGTCTTGAGTGGGAACAGCGCGTTGGTTTCAATGGCTGGGCCGATGGTCGCGATATCAACGGTTGCCAGATCATCGACAAAATAGGTGCAGTGCGGATTTCCCATGCTGCACGCGGCTGGAGCGCCGGCAAGTGGCAACACAGCGGTGTCCAGCTCTTGGGCCAAAGGAACGTCCGACCAGTGGAAAAGCGGCACACCCATGTCGACGGAAATGTCGCCGGTTGGGGTACGCTCGCACGTCAGCAGGCCTCGGTTAGTGCGCAGCGCTACCGAAGCAACATTTGCTTCGCGCATCAGCATAGCCGCCGCACCCCGCGTCGCACTGCCACAAACGTCCAGCGCGGAGCCATCCGCGTTCCAGAACATCACGCGGGCATCGGCATCGTCGCAATCGAGCAACACCGCGAGTTGGTTGAAGCCCACACCCCGGTTCCGATCCCCCATTCGCTGGGCCATGGCACTCGTCACCGGGTTGGCCGAATGTCGCGAATCGACGATAACGAAATCATCGCCATTGGCATGCATCTTTTGAAAGTTCAGCGGCATGCAAACGCCCTGCTGGAGATGGAAATCGAATTACCGTCAGGGTCTTTGGCGTTGGCGAAAGAGTAACCGTCCGCCCTGTGCGTAGCGCCAGACCTCAGGCCTTGGGCCAGGCACTTGGCCTTGAAACCCTCGACGTCCTGAAGATCAAAGACAAGCTTTACCGTGACTTGCCCTGTTTTAATGGCCTTACCTGCCGGGTGAACCATCAGGATCGCGCCACCGTTTGCAGGGCTCAATTCGGTGACGCGGTCATCGGTTTTTCGTTGACTGGTAAAACCGAAATGACGCTCATAAAAATCGCAGGTCGCTTGAACGTCCCGGACATACAACATGATTCGATTGAGTGACGGCTGCATGGGTTCTTCCTTGATCATTATTAGTGTTGTGCCTGCTCATATGCCTTAGTCATCACCTCCCAGGTCTTCGCGTCGGCAGGAATCAGATGTTCGATACGCAATGAGCTCATGGTGATGTCGAGCGGCATGCCGAAGGTTGTGAACGTTGACATGAACTTCAGCTCACCGTGGGGAGAGTCGACTCGCGTCAGCAACAGCGGAGGCAGCTCGTTAACCAGTGCCGCAGAGCTGTGTGGGGCCGGCAGGCTCTTCAGAATCTCAGCCAACGCGGGATTACTCAAGGCTTCCCGAGACGCCCGTTGCCAGGCCACTAATCTTATTTCCTCGGCGTTACTCAAATGATCGCCCAAGCCACCGGGTTGCAGCAGTGTCACCAAGAGGTTGAGCCCATCAGGCGCATCCCTGGCAAGACCCACCAGATCGAACAGAACACCCGCGCTGGTGTTGGCTGCAAGGATGTCCCATTGGGGACCCAGAACAATCGCCGGAGCGGGGTTATTGGCGTGAAGTACATGATTAATGGCATCACGTACCACTTCCATTGACGACGACGTGAGCGGCGTCGTTTCGTAGCGAGGGGCATAACCACTGGCGATGAAGATGTCGTTGCATCGCTCCAAAGGTACATCCAGGGCAGTCAACAAGTTATGCAGAGTGCCAGGGCTTGGCTTGGCGCGCCCCGTCTCGATGCAACTAAGGTGACGCTGAGATAACCCTGTTATCAGTGCACAGTCCAACTGACTCAACCCGGCCTGTTGGCGCAAGTGACGCAGTTGCGCACCGGCCGAGGTTGGTGGCGTTGTTCGAGAAAAAGGTCGACTGGTCATCCGTTGACTCTGGCATTGCGGGTGAGTGGCGTCCATGACCTCAGAGGTCATTGAAACCATGACGGTCAAATCACTAGCCTACCTCTATTGACCCATGAACGAGTCCAAGGAGGTAAAGTGAAAAGACCCTACGTTGCACTTGTCGCGCTCCTGCTTTTTTCAATTTACACGGCGAGTACTGTGTTTCTCGCCGAGCAATCGCTCCTGGAATTCGGCGTCAGGCTCATGTCCAGCCCGGACACCGCGCAGGTAGTCATCGACCTTTATCTGCTCGCTAGCATGGCGTGCATCTGGATGTACCGGGACACACGTTCGAAAGGCAGATCGCTCACCTCGTTGCTGCCTTACTTCCTGATCACGGCGATCTTCGTATCAATCGGTCCACTGTTGTACATCGTCGTTAACGGATTTGGACGTCAATCGCCAGTTCAGCCTCCACCTAGCTGAGCACCAGAAAAGATGCACTGGCTCGAACCACGCGCTCCTCTCCAGCGCTGATATAGGTATTGGCAAACACCAATCGACTACCGGTTTTTTGAATATCTACGGCAGCCTCCAACCAATCGCCGATCTTAGCGGAGCCAGCGAAATCAGTAGTCATCGTGGTCGTCACGAGCTTAAGAGGAGGATCTTTCGAGAACGCAGCGCTGTAGCCCAGCGCGATATCAGCCAGCGCCATGAACAATCCTCCGTGAGCGATTCCACGCGCATTGGTGTGTTTCTCCTCCACCCGAATCCCAACGGTAAAACCTTCGGAGTTTTCCCGATAATAAAAGGGACCAAGTAAGTCAAGAAAAGGGCTGCTACGAAATAACGGCCTGAAACCCTGTGGAATATCCATTTCACATTCCTTTATCCGTTAACCCGACAGATAGATCCTGGTGACGACCGTGTTGAATTGTCGTTCACAGGCGACTTGACCCATTTGACTCTGCTCAATTCGATCCCAACGCGGACTTTTTCTCAAGCCAATTCTCACGCGTTATTTCCCAGATATCCTTAAGCAACGACCCACAGACAAACTCCCCCTGCTGCGTCCCGATCAGGCGCATGCCTTCATGCTCCGAAACTTTGCGCGAAGCCTCGTTGCCCACCGCCTTGGGCACTTGCATGACGGGGCGTTCAAGGTTTTCAAACCAATAGGCATTGATCGCTTCACAGGCCTCGCGCATGTAGCCCTTTCCCTGCCATTGCGGCGCCAGCCAGAAACCACGGTTGTTGCCGGGCTGGTCGTACAGGCTGATGCTGCCGATGCTCTGTGTCGGTTCTTCGGCAATGCGGATCATCCAGTGCCACTCGCGCCCGGCTGCAATAGCCGGGAGCGCATGGTCGCGCACGTACGTCAGCGCGCCGTCATCCGGGTAAGGCCAGGGCACGCGGCTGTCCAGGTAACGGACCACTTCCCAATGGGGAAATAGCCGTTGGATAGCCGGTGCATCCGTCAGCTCAAGGGGTGTGAGGATGAGGCGGCGGGTTTGGAACGTGGGGATGGGGCTCATGATGAAACTCCTTTTTCAACGTTATGGCGTCCTTGGAAAACCCTCCATGCTAAAAGTTATCCGTCGCCCTGCAGAGTTTGCTGTCCTTCAAGAATGAACGGGGAAGTTGTGTCGTTGCCGCAGGCAGTTGCTTGAGCCTCACCTCACACTCATAACGCCCCGCAGCATCCAGCTGGTAATCCTCCCCTGCCTTAGGGACAAAGCTGAACATGTTGTAGCATTGAGCACCGATGTAATGAAAGGCAATGGGCTGCCCGGCAGGCACCAGCAGCTCAGTCATGACCGTGGAAGACGAGTGTTTGTCGTCATCCGGCATGCCCAGGCTTTCGCCGTTGCGATTGGCGTAGCCATCGCGGAACGCCACCATGACGCCCGCGCCCGGCAGGCGGAAGTCCACGCAATCGGACTTGGGTACAGCCCTGACCATGCCATCGCTGATCACCCGCAAGCGGGCGGTCTCACCACCATCAGGCGTTGAGTAGGGAGTGGAAAAAGAGCGGACGTCCGATAGCGCTCCGCAGCCGGTGAGCAGGGTCAGTAAGGTGAGGCTCCAGGTATATCGCAGGACGCGGGACGTAATGCGCGGGCAAATGTCAGTTCGGGAGTTGAGGGGGTGCGGCGATTGGCTCACGATGATGCTCCATGCGGGTCAGATATCCAGGGCCAACGACGGTCGAGAAGAACGCGATGCCAGCGCGGGATTTTATAGAGGGTTCGGGGATTGGCTGCAATGGCCGAGGTATCGAAACGCGTGTCATCCTGAACTTCCGTGAATCGACAACCAATCCTGCCCCTTTCAGCAGATGATTGCCCTATCCCTTGTCCGGCTCTTTGGCTGTCTTTCTGTGGCCCTTCGAAGTCACCACGTTGTACTCACCGGCACCGGCCTCTTCCACTGAACATGCGATCGGAGAGCCCTCGTGCAAAACGTAATGACCTGAAGCGCTAACGGAAAGAGGGACAGTTTCGATATGAGCCGCCACCTTTGCTGAGGTCGCGGTCAAGAAAGCACTCGGCTCCATCGCAAACCGCTCCGCCAGCGCATACGCCATCTTGTGGCTGATAGGCCTATCGCCATTGAGCACTTTGGACACCGCCGTTTTATCACCGATTTCAGGGAGGTCCGAACCGGTGAGCCCGAGCGTCTCCATCAGATCCTTGATCAATTGCACAGGCGTGCAGGTCGCCTCAAAAGCGGCATTCGACTCGCGAAACTGTTCGGAGTCGCGCTGGTAGGCCAGGATTTCCTCCTCGAGCTCAACGAGAATTTTCGCCTCAGTCTTGCTCAGTTCGCGTCCGTCGGTGAGCGCATCGAGCAGGTCGGTCGCACGCTCATAATCGGCAGGGGTCTTGATGCCATGCACAAACTCACCGCGCAGGCGATCCAGTACCGCATGTAGCTCGCCAAGCGTTGCGATCACGGTTTGAAAGTCGTTCCGGGCTGCGCTCATCGTCTTACCCCTTTGTTTCTTGCATACCAACTGTTGGCAACGTCGTAATCGGCATGCGTGTAGATGTGTTTGACGTAGAACTTCTGCCGGGTGTAGTTGACGCCACCTATCACCCTGAGATTATTGCCGCCTACGTCGATCACCACCCAATTCATTGCGGCTCTGGGCTTGAACAAGTCGACACCGTGCGTACCGAAAAGCTTTTGCAGGTCCGCGAACGCTTTGGGGCGTGCCATCCTCAAAATGCGCAGGCATCGATCAAGCCCGGCCTTGTCGTTCGGGTACAAAATCGCAGCGTCGTCAAAACGTGATGGCGTGAGTATATCCATGGGCTTCCTTGTCTTTGAGCCGATGGTACTCTGGTTGTGTTTTTTCACAACTCCAATTTATTGGCGGCAGCGGGATTCATGCCGTGGCAAGCAGGCGATTTGGCCGGCAGCATTGGGCCAAATGGGTTATCACCTACACATCCCGAGACAAAAACATGAACCCTGTCGACTCGAACCGCCTGAAAACCTGGCAGGCCCTTTCCTCGCTCTTCCTGGATACCGAGATCGACGACCTGACCTACGACTACATCGCTCGCGTAGTCCTTGAAACCAATTATTCGCCAAAGGAAATCCACGACATCCTGTGGAATGAAGTGTTCCCGGTGCTCGAAACGAACCTCAGGTCCATGGCGGGTGAATGGGCGGGATGGACGGATGAGTGGCTGCTGGAGCACATCATTGCAAGTGATGGGATCGAGCCCAGGAAAGGCCGCGGCAGCATTGCCAAGGAGATTGCCAGGTGTTGGAGCCAGGTCGCGACGCGGCTCCCACCCGGATACGCTTGATACAACTGCATTGCCTCGTGACGAAATAATGGTGGTAGATTTCGACGGCATATGTTGAGGAACAAATGTTTCTCCAACCGTAACGAATACCGGAAGGATTCCGGGTAGATGCTGGTTTGGCCGGTAATGTGACAATCACAAGGAGTGACGCAGTGACGATTATCAAGTTCAGCTACAAAGATGCGAGGGGTAATTTGAGTGTCCGAGAACTGATCCAGTGGTCAGAGAACTCACTCTACATTCAGGGACGATCCACTGGCGACTCATTCCCAAAAACCTTCCGAAAGGATCGAATTGTCGAGATATTGTCGGGCGCGGAGCTATTACTGAATGACGCCGCCCCTCCCGCTCCAAGGCTTTCGCCAAAACCAAAACCGTCTGCTTTGGCAGCACTGGGGGCCGCCTCCAATTGTCCCCGCCCCAAGTCGCCGCCCGGCGGGATAAATCAAATTCTTTTCACTGGTTTTACTGCTGCGCATCGTGCAGAGCTCGAACAGAAGGCGCAGGATTTTGGGTTAAGGGTGATGAGTACTCCAGGCAAGACTCTGACGTTTCTTTGCTATGGCGATAACGCCGGCCCGACGAAGGTCGCAAAGGCACTAGCGGCTGGCGCTTTCATCTTCGATGCGGAACAGTTTTTGAACCTGATCACTACGGGCGAGATGCCTTGAGACAACCGATGCAGAGTCGTTTGAGCGGTTTGACATAGCGGCGGAATGTCCATCCCTAAAAGCAACGGTATGCGGGGCTGACTAACATGCCTTGCTGACCCCAACGTCAAAAGCGTTGGTGTCCACCTAGCTTTAAAGTGGACATCACTTCTAGCCTGGCTCCATCGGTACTGTCCCACCATGTAATCAATGCCCATTGGCGATATCAGCCTCAGCTTCGCCAATGAGCTCGTCAAGAGACACATGGACAGGCGTCTCATTGGCCTCGATCCGTGCCTTTACCATCTGTGCCAGCTCCAGTTCATCCAGGCGCTCAACCATGGCCTCGTAGGCACTTGCCGGGACCATGTAGCCCATAACACGGTTATGGTTCAACACGGCCACTGGCGCGCCATTAGCACCGTTCAGGACGGATGACGGATTTTTTTTGAGTTCGGATAGGCTGACGGCCACATCAGCCAAAACGAGTTGCATGGAGGCGGCTCCTTCAAAATAGGTCGTTATTTTGGTCTTTATTAACTGCACGGGCAAAGCGCAGACCAGCACACAACCTGAGACCTTACCTTCGCTTCCGCCTCAACATAGCAAGTTCATTAATTTGACCGTGTCATGACCTCCTTAAAGCTCTACACCCTCACCCCGTCACACACCCCTGCGGCACCTTCCCAGCAAAACTATCCACCAGACTCGCCACCACCATCTCCCCCATCCGCGTGCGGGTCTGCAACGTCGCGCTCGCCCGGTGGGGTTGCAGCACCACCTGCTCATTGCCAAACAATGCCTCAGGCACATGCGGCTCATCGACAAACACATCCAGCGCCGCACCGGCGATTTCACCAGCGGTCAGCGCCGCCACCAGGTCGACCTCGTTGACCAGTTTGCCTCGCGCCACGTTGATCAGATACCCGCCCTGGCCCAAGGCACGCAGCACCTCGGCATCGATGATGGCTTCAGCCTTGTCCGCGGCGGCCGCGAGGATCAGGGCGTCGCTGTCGCGGGCCAGTTGCTTGAGGTCGGCGACGAACGTGTGGTTCACGTCACTCATGGGTTGCAGGTCGGTGTAGCTGATCGGGCAACCGAACGCGGCGGCGCGGGTAGCCACGGCGCGACCGACCCGGCCCATGCCGACGATGCCGATGCGCATGCCGGACACCTGCCGGGCCAATGGCAGCGGGGACAATGGCGTCGGGCTGTGAGGCCATTGGCCGGAGCGCACGTAACGGTCACCGGTGCACAGCCCGCGACACACGGCAATCAATAGGCCAATCGCCAGGTCGGCGACATCTTCGGTCAGCGCGCCGATGGTGGCCGTCACGCGGATTCCGCGATCCCTGGCGTAGGCCAGGTCCACGGCATCGGTGCCCACGCCGTTGACCGCCACCACTTCCAGCTTGGGCAGTTGGGCCATGAGCGCCTGGCTGATGCCGGTATGCCCTCCGGTGATCACACCGCGAATATTGGCACCGTGTTCTTGCAGATAGGCTTGTTTGTCGGCCTGTTCGAAATAGCGCCGCACCGTGAACAGCTCGTTGAGCCGGGCGTTGATTTCAGGGATCAGGATCGGGCTGAGTTGCAAGACTTCTGGCTTCATGTAGACCTCGTATCGAAATAGGAAAAACTAACTCAAGCGCAATCAAGGCGTGCTCGAATCAGTGTGTGGCGAGGGAGCTCGCTCCCGCTTGAGTGCGAAGCGCTCATAAAAAGAACGGGGGCCGCTACGCAGCCCAGCGGGAGCAAGCTCCCTCGCCACGAATGCACACCTTCGAAACTGAACGGCACGCAGGCTCAACCGCGGCCGGCAAATGGCATGGCCGTGGCCATGACGGTCATGTTCAGGACGTTGGCCGACAACGGCAGGCCGGCGATGTAGCGCACCGCATCGGCGACATGCTTGACGTCCACCATCGGCTCCACCGCGATGCTGCCGTTGGCCTGGCGCACGCCCTTGGTCATGCGCACGGACATCTCAGTGAGGGCGTTGCCGATGTCGATCTGGCTGCAGGCGATGTTGTATTCACGTCCGTCCAGGGCCAGGGATTTGGTCAACCCCAGCACCGCGTGTTTGCTGGCGGTGTAGGCGCTGCTGAACGGTCGTGGAGTGTGGGCCGAGATCGAACCGTTGTTGATGATCCGTCCACCCTGGGGCTGTTGCCGGCGCATCAGGCCGAAGGCACCACGGGCACACAGGAAAACGCCGTTGAGGTTGGTGTCGATCACGTTTCGCCACTGCTCGAACGTCAGCTCATCCAGCGGCACGGCGGGCGCATTGACGCCAGCGTTGTTGAACACGACGTCCAGGCGTCCGTAGACCTCGGCGATGGTTGCAAACAGCCCATCGACACTGACCGGGTCGCGTACATCAGTGGGCACCGCCAAGGCTTCGCGCCCCTGGCTGGCCGCCAACTCGGCCAATGCCTGCAAGGGCTCTGGCCGACGACCGGCCAACACCAGTGTGTAGCCGTCTTCCATCAGGCCCAGGGCCACCGCTCGGCCAATCCCGCTGCCGGCGCCAGTCACCAAAGCCACTTTCAATGCGTTGGACATGTGGGTTCTCCTTTCTCGAATTCAGTAAGACAAACGCGGACCGACGTGCATTTCCAATTCGCCAATACCGTCGATGCCGGCCGTGACGACATCACCCGGCTGCAGCACATCGACGCCTGCCGGGCTGCCGGTCATGATCAGATCGCCGGCCCGCAGCGCCACCGATTGGGAGATGCGGGCGATCACTTCACTGACCGACCAGATCTGGCTGTCGAGGCTGTCGCGCTGACGCTCCTGGCCGTTTACGTTCAGCCACAACTCGCCATCGGGGTGCCCCGCCCGGGAGACCGGCACGATGGCGGTCATTGGCGCGGCGCCGTCGAACACCTTGGCACCCTCCCACGGCAAACCGTTGCGCTTGGCCTCGCGCTGGACATCACGCCGGGTCAGATCCAGACCCGCCGCGTAGCCCCACACATAAGCCAACGCCTGGCTCTCAGGGATGTTGGCGCCGCCCTCACCGATGGCCACGACCAATTCGATTTCGTGGGCGAACTCCTCGGTCACCGATGGAAACGTCACCTCACCCGCCGCTTCCACCACGCAACTGGCTGGCTTCATGAAGAACACCGGTGGCACTCGGGATTCACCCTGGGTATCAGGCCAGGGGTAGTTGCGACCGACGCAAAAGACCCGGCCGACGGGAAAACGCTGCGGGCTGCCAACAACCGGCAGGGTCACTGGCAAGTCCGGGGTAAAGACATACTCGGGCATGTTCATCCTGATAAAAGTCCTGTTGGAGGGGTCAGCGTACGGCGGCAATCCTCGGCGAAGTTGGAGGAATGCCACCTCGTGTTGGAGAAAAACAGCTTTTTTCCGGGCTCAACGCGCCTTGAGTTCAATGCGATACAAACGGCCGAGCAGCAACGAATAGGACAAGGTGCCGATCAGCGCCACGCCGCCGATGAACCAGAAGGCCAAGGCGAATGAGCCGGTCTTGTGGACGATTGCGCCAATCACGATGGGGGTGACAATCCCGCCGATGTTGGCCGCCAGGCTGGTGATCCCGCCGGTCAGCCCGATCAGTTCCTTGGGCGCCACTTCCGACACCGCCGCCCACGAGGACGAAGCGATGCCCTGGGCGAAAAAGGCAATCGTCAGTACGGCGATGCAGATCACGTTCGAATCGGTGAAATTCACCAGGACGATGGACATGCCCAGCATCGACCCGACCACCAACGGCAACTTGCGGGCGAAGGACAGCGAGTAGCCGCGACGGATCAGCAGGTCGGACACAATCCCGGCGAGCAGGATGCCCACCGTCGCGCCCACGAACGGCAGCACGGCGAAGATCCCGGCCTTGATCATGGTCAGCTGACGCTCTTCGATCAGGTACGTGGGGAACCAGGTGAGAAAGAAGTACAGCGCCGAGGTGCTGGCGAACTTGCCGATGCAAATCGCCCAGACCTGCCGATAGCTGAACAGCTCGGCGATCTGCCGCCAGTTGAAGCGGGTGCGCTCCTGGCTGCTCTTGACCAGCCCTCCCCCGGCTTCGATGTACTTGAGTTCTTCCTTGCTGACTTTCTTGCAGTTCATCGGGTCGCGATACAAGAACAGCCAGGCCACACCGAAGACGATGCCAAGTGCGCCGGTGCTGTAGAACACATGGCGCCAGTCATAAGTGGTGGCTAGCCAGAGCAGTGCACCGGTAAACAGCGCCGTGCCCAAGTACTGGCCGCAGACGTAAATGCTGCTGGCCAGGCCCCGTTCACGCGCCGGGAACCACACCGTGACCGCCCGGCTGTTGGCCGGAAACGCCGGCGCTTCCATCGCGCCGACGGCCAGGCGCAGACCGAACAGCGAAGCGAAGCCCGTGGCCAAGCCCTGGCACACGGTGACGGTCGACCAACTGATCAGCGACACCCCGTAGGTGAACCGGGAACCGAAGCGATCGGCGATGAAGCCGGCCGGCACCAGTGCGATCGCGTAAGTCCAGGCAAACGCCGAAAAAATCAGGCCCATCTCGATCTTGTCCAGGCCCAGGTCCTTGGCGAGGAACGGCGCGGCAATCGAGATATTCACCCGGTCGATGTAGTTGATGATCGTCGCGATCAGCAGCAACGACAACATGAACCAACGCCGCCGCGACGGCAGACGCTCTGGTACTGCGGCGTCCCGGGCGCTGGCAATTTGGGAGGTATGAGAGTTCGACATGGTGGACCTCGTTATTGTTAGAAGCGTCGAAATGTTTACGAGCAGCCGAAATCAATGCCCTCGATGCCGGGGCAGAACAATCGCTACAGGAATGAGAAGCGCGAACAGCCGGTGTCAGGTGTTCAAAGAGGCCTTGCAACAGGAACTGTCGCAGGAGCAATCGGGAGGGTCGGCGTGAAGCAGGAACAGGTTCATGATGTGCGCACCTTTTGATTGTTTTTGGATGGAGAGACGGGTTGCGTGGCTCAACAGTGGTCGTACAACCATTCAAAATCAACTGAGCTGTTAGATCATTTTTCCCGTTTAAAACCGCATCAAAGGAACCTGTCCAAAAAAATCAGATGGGTGCTTTTTTTCATAATCTTTCTAAGATCAACCTAAACGTTTGTTTTTAAAACACAAATTATGAAAATAAAATTTATCGTTTTTGGACAAGCGCCCTCCATTTTCAAGAGACAGAAAATTCACGCCAACAGCTTCGTCATCGTATGACTCCTTGAAAATCATCAAGATGCACAGTCACAATCGTCATCACCGTCATGCACCGCAAAGGATTCCCAGGAGATGTCATCACCGAGCCGAGTCCCCACCTACGTCATGCAGCAACGCAGCGAATTGACGGATTTCTACATCCGCGACAAAAAGGGCCGGCGCGCCGAAACCAGCCCGCACCGCCACGAATACTTCCAGATCCAGATCAACCTTGGCGGCGATACCGTGCAACACATTGGCAACGTCGAACGTCCGTTTCCGCGCAACACCCTGGCCTTCATCCTGCCCCACCGCGTGCATGTGATTCCGCACCCGGCCGAGAGCAACTTCATGGTGATCAATTTTTCCCAGACGTTCCTGCTGCCGCATCTGCAGTGCGACCCGATGGACCTGGAAGAGGTCTCGATTCTGCTGGCGCCGGAACTGTCACCGTTCCGCTTCCAGGAACACTTGGACTTCATTCTGGGGGATGAGGATTTCGCCAAAGCCTGCGCGCTGATCGAGCAGATGCGTGGCCTGGACCAGAACCGTCAGTTCGGCACCCGCGAGATGCTCAAGGGCTTGTTGCTGCAACTGATCGGCAGCGTCTGCGCCTTGTACGCCGAGCCGCTCAAGCGCTTGGCTGAAGAGAACGCCGCCGAAGTCAGCCGACGCGATGCGCTGGGCCGGATGTCCGAGTACTTGCGCAAGAACATCGCCGACCCCGACCTCAACCTGATCAAGGTGGCCGCGGCAACTTACCTGTCACCGACGTACCTGACCCACTGGCTGCGCAAGGAAATCGGCAAGACCTTCACCGAACTGGTACTCGAACGCCGGATGCATGCGGCGCGCAATTACTTGCTCAATGGAACACGGCCAGTGGGCGAAGTGGCGAGGTTGTGCGGTTTTGCCGACGAGGCCTATTTTTCCAGGCGTTTTCGCCAGATACATGGACAGCCGCCGGGGCAGTTCAGGCGACAGCAGTTGAATCCGGACAGTCCGCAATTGGCATTGAATACGTGATGAGTCTGTCGGCTATGGAAAAACGGCTCGTTCAGTCAACGAGCCGTTTTTATGCCAACTATTCCAGGCTGCGCCTAACCTGGAATGTGCGTGTTGATGCCGTCGAACCTCTTGTATTTCCAGCTGAATCCGTCTCGCTGCACAGGCGCGAAACTTTTAAACCAATCCACCCAATTACTCGCCGACGGCATCCACCAGCCCTTGACGGTATTACCCCAGTGAGCAAGTCCCAGCTCGGAAATCAGATAGTGGCTATGGCTCACACAGTTCTGGTACTGGGTTTTCGCAGTCGGGAGATTGGGCCAGAAAGCATCGTAGGAGGTTTTGGTTTTTTTTAGCTTGGCTTCAAGCTTCCGATACTTTTTCACGAAAGCTTTATTCACACCGATGTAATAGACATAAGTGGTCGCGCTGCCAGTGGCACGAGCCCAGTCGGTGGAGCCAAGAGTCCCTGTATTGAATACCCATCCGTCATCACTGATACCCGTCATGGTGATGTTTCTGCCGTCGACGAGAAAGGTCGTGGCATGCCCATCTTCGACAAGCTTGCCCAGTGTTTTTTTCCAAGAACCAAAACTGAAGGGACTGAAGCCTTTTCCTACACCGCTCCAGGTGAGTATTGAATAACAGATTCCGAAAATCCCTGCTGCTCCGGTGATTGTCTCTAAACCCGCTACCAACTCAGTTCCTTTCTTGTTCGCCATTCCATGACTCCCTGGACACCGTGCAATGAGTATCGATGTGGTCCTGCCGACCAGGAAAGACTAGGACACGGTGGGTGATGGCGCCAGGCCATGGATCCAGTGGAGACGAGTGGCCGGACAGTGGAACGGCAGCCCTTTTCAGAGTAAAGATTTACGTGGCGGGACTTACACGGCGCATCAAATTCATCGCTTCGCTTAAGTCATCCATATGGCCTGTGAACGCGGACTTTTTCTCGCCAAAGCGGCGAATCGGT
The DNA here is from genome assembly GCF_900100135.1 of Pseudomonas sp. NFACC05-1. Lineage (NCBI taxonomy): Bacteria > Pseudomonadati > Pseudomonadota > Gammaproteobacteria > Pseudomonadales > Pseudomonadaceae > Pseudomonas > Pseudomonas sp. NFACC05-1. The sequence continues at coordinate 63,429 of NZ_FMTR01000021.1, forward strand.
TTGCATTCTGGATCACCTGACTTGTTCGGGTTGGGTTCGTTGTGGTCAGGCCCCTCAACAATGAGCTCTTGATTGACCACTTGTATGTCAGGCCCTGCGCGCAAGGCTCAAGAATAGGCGCTGCTGTTCTCGGTCATATTTTCAAGGAAGCGGATGCGGCCGCGCTCCCGCTCAGGGTGGGTGCCCTTAAGGAAAGCGCCTCGAATCGCTTTTACATCCGCCACGGTTTCCAATTCGTCGAAAGCAGCGAGTTCGACAATTATTATGTTCGGCAGAGCGCTTGCACGACGGGCCCGGCTAGCTAGCCAATCGACACAGTCACCGCAGAATCAACACCGCGGCCACCGCAATCACGGCCACCACGCCAAAGACCATCCGCGCGATCCACGGCGCGGTGAGCCAGACGCCGGTCACCCCGGCAATCTGTCCCACGTTCTTCTCAGTCAGGCGGAAACTCGGCTCCCGGAAAGGATTGCCGCAATGTGGGCAGGCGTAGGCCTTGTCGGAAATTCTGGAAGCGCATTCAGGGCAATCGATCAGACTCATTGTGCGACCTCAGGGAGAGACGAACTTGGGGTACTGACAAAGACCACGCATTTCCGGTTTTTGTTCTGAATCGAGTAAACCTTTTGGAGAGCACGCCACGGAAAAGCGAACTGCTTCACAGCCAACAAGATAGCCCAGCACTACTGTGGGGGTTTTACGCGTTGGATAAGATCGTTCAGCACGTAGGTATCCAGGAAGGCGGTGACTTCAATGATCTGACCATTCTTGAAGGTCATGTGCCACAGGTAGGTGTTGTTGTAGGGCTTGTGATCAAGCGCCGTGGCTGTTCCGTTCCACAGCACAACCACGACATCATTCTGAGCAACGATGCTCTGCACCGTGGGGACAATTGGTGTTGCCAGTCGCGCGGTAATCGGCCGCACGACTTGGGCCAGCTCAGCCTTACTGTTATAGACACCGGAAACAGGACTCGTCCCGGCCACGGTCCATTTCGCATTGGGCGCCAGCAGATCGAACGCCGTGCCGTTGCCCTGCTGCCAGTTAATGAACGCCTGGCGGACCAGCGTCGCATTCGCGTGCTGGGTGTTTTCCGAAGCCCAGACGTTGTTCGTAAACAATATTAAAGACAGTGCAAGCGCCTGGACGCGCCAAGCAAAATTCATCCATCGGGTCATGATGTTCTCTCACAGCCATGCAGTTGATAAGACGCTCTTCCAAGAGGACCTTAACGGCATGTGCCCAGAAACCTTTGCCCGATACTGCTGTGAGGTTGCCTGATGCTGTCCAGTGGCGAGGCTCCACGGGCAGCCGTCCATCAAACAATTTGCCGTGCCTTTCTGCCTTCAGTCTTCGCGACCTTCTTGCCCCAGTGCTCAATCTCCCCGCCCACCGGAAGCTATCGCACGCCTGAGGAGAATTTTTCATTCAGAGAAGGCTGGTTTCCAGAACCGCCCGGCCAGCCAGCGACTGACGCTCAAGGCCCAGGCAAGCAGAGCGATCAATCCGACACTAAGCAGCATCCCATTCACGCCCGTGCTGCTGATGAGCTTGCCGGCGATAAAGGGAAACCCGAATACGCCAATGAAGTAGGACAGGCTGAAAAGCAGCAGCGCTTGTGCGGTCAGCCCAGGTGGCGCCTCGTTGGCAGCCAGGCCATTGATGACTGAATAGTTGAGACCGTAACCGACCCCAAGCAAGGCGGCGGTCACCCCATAACTCAGACTGTCATGGACCCACACACCGAACCCTGTCACGGCGACCAACATCAACGTGGTCAACAGGCAAGAAGTCGCGAGAGGGTCACGGCTGACCACCCACCCGGCAATCAACAACCGACAAGCGATAGCCGCCCCCATGAAGCCGACGAAAAACAGGGAGTAATCAAGTCCCTGACTGGCGGCATAACTGGTCTGGAAACTGCCCAGGCCGCCAAAGATCGCGCCGCCCAGCCCCACCATCAAAATGGACAACGCCGAACGTGAGCGCAGCACATCCGTCGCCGATCTCAGCCCCATCCGAGCCTTATCGCCAGAGCGGCGCTCCACTTCGGCAAAGCCCGTTCTCAGCCACCAAAAATACAGCCCACCCAACAATGCTGCTGCGGCGGCAAAGAAGAAAGCCGTCTGTATGGGGAGCCCAACGGAGCTGGCCAACTTGCCTGAAAGAGGGCCACTACCGATCCCCGTCAACATGCTGCCCGACAAAAGCGCGAAGCAATGAGTCCGCCTGGATGGCTCGACCATCGCTGCGACCATGATGGGCCCAACCGTGTAAAACAGTCCCCAGCCGATCCCCAGCATCAAACCGCAGGCCAACAAACCGATACCAAGGTCCGATAGCAGCGCAAAACCCATGGACGCAATGACCAGAAACACAGCGCCAAGGGCCACGCACAGTGCAGCGCCTACGCGCTGCATCAAATGCCCCGAGGCGACCACCGCGACCAGAGTACTCGTCATGGCAACGGCAAAGACTTGCCCTGCATCGCGCTCAGTTCCCCCCAGGGAGGACACCAGCAGGGAGATCAGGAAAGTGGCGCCATAAGAAATGGACAGAAGGAAACTGGCTACGCAAAACAGGCCAAATCGATTGGAGGGCCTGCCGTTGGAGAGCGGTGGCATCGGAGTTTTCCCACGCGTTGAACAGGCCGTTTTGTAGCACGGCTACATGGGGGGATAGTCATTTGGGTGGCGGAGTCAAGGTTAGGAAATTCACACCTTTTGCACTGCCGGCGTATCACCTGGGGGCCATTGCCCCTATCGTCATTTTTTCAGACGGCAGAAACCACAAAACCCCTGGTTTTCTTGGGAAACCAGGGGTTTTGTGTGTATCGAATTTGGCGGTGAAGGAGAGATTCGAACTCTCGATACAGTTTCCTGTATACACACTTTCCAGGCGTGCTCCTTAAGCCACTCGGACACTTCACCGTATCTCGACAAACGTTCAGTCTGTCGAGGCGCGCTAATGTAGTCGAAAGCTTTTCCGATGGCAAAGGTTTTTTTCAGAATTTTCATGCGGTTAAGCTTGGTCGGGCATTTCAAACGCATCTGGGCAGGGCAAACCGGCCAATCTTCGGGGCTGTATAGGCAATGCTCTATAGATGAAGGCTTGGTGGGATGGGAGGGCCAGGCTGTTTGCGGGGCTTGGGGCTGACCGGTGAGTCAGTCACGGCGCTTTACCTGACCTGCGGCGGTGGGTAACGTCTGCGTCACTTCTCTTACAAGGAATAGCGTCATGAGCGACTTGATTACCTACCATCTCGAAGACGGTATCGCGACCCTGACCTTGAACAACGGCAAGGTCAATGCCATCTCGCCAGATGTGATTGCCGCGTTCAACGCTGCGCTGGACCAGGCGACGGCGGATCGGGCGGTGGTGATCATTACCGGGCAACCGGGGATTTTGTCGGGTGGTTACGATCTGAAAGTGATGACTGCCGGTCCCAAGGAAGCGGTGAGCCTGGTCACGGCCGGCTCGACCCTGGCCCGTCGCCTGTTGTCGCACCCCTTCCCCGTCGTTGTTGCTTGCCCGGGGCATGCGGTGGCCAAGGGTGCGTTCCTGCTGCTCTCGGCGGACTATCGCATTGGTGTGGAAGGGCCATTCAGCATCGGCCTGAACGAAGTGCAGATCGGCATGACCATGCACCACGCCGGTATCGAGCTGGCCCGTGATCGCCTGCGCAAGTCGGCGTTTCATCGCTCGGTAATCAACGCCGAGATGTTCAATCCGCAGGGCGCTGTGGATGCCGGCTTCCTCGACAAGGTGGTGTCGGCCGAAGAACTGCAGGGCGCGGCCCTGGAAGCGGCACGTCAGTTGAAGAAGATCAACATGACTGCCCACAAGAACACCAAGCTGAAAGTGCGCAAGGCTCTGCTGGATACGCTGGACAGTGCGATTTTGCTGGATCAGGAGCACTTGGGCTGACGCTTGTAGAGCCGGGCTTTTTCCTACGCGCTCCGTTTAAAAGTCCGCAACCGCTCTAGGCCGGTTCTGTCGCGTCATTTGGAAACATGTGCTTAAACATCGTCTATTTCCTACATCTATAGGGGCAATTGCCGAAAACAGTGCACATCCGTACACTGCGCAACCTTTTGTCCCGATGGGGCCCGTAGATGCTGTTTGTATTGCGTATGTTATTGATGGGCCTGCATTTTGTAATGGCTGGCGTGCTCGGGGTGATTCTGGGCCTGTGCCGGCCGTTCAACCCGGACAACAGCCGTTTATGCGCAAGGTTGTACGCATTGCCGGCGATGTGCATTTTGCGTTTGCGGGTCCGGACGCAGGTCGACTCGCTGGTGAATAAGCCCAACGGCTGCGTCATCATCGCCAACCACCAATCCAACTATGACCTGTTCATGTTCGGCAACGTGGTGCCGCGCCGTACCGTGTGCATCGGCAAGAAGAGCCTGAAATGGGTGCCGCTGTTCGGGCAATTGTTCTGGCTGGCGGGCAACGTGTTGATCGACCGCGGTAACGCGATCAAGGCCCGAAAATCGATGCTGACCACCACCCATACCTTGCAGCACGAGGACACCTCGATCTGGGTTTTTCCGGAAGGCACGCGCAATCTGGGCGCAGACCTGCTGCCATTCAAGAAAGGCGCCTTCCAGATGGCAATAGCCGCCGGAGTGCCGATTGTTCCGGTGTGCGTGAGCAGCTACATCAAGCACATGCGCCTCAATCGCTGGCGCAGCGGTGACATCCTCATACGCTCGTTGCCGGCGATTCCTACGGCCGGATTGAGCATGGATGACATGCCTCGGCTCATCGCCCAATGCCGTGAGCAGATGCGCGAATGCATCGCGGCAATGGACCGGCAGTTGCAAGCCGCCTGAATGGAAACCCACCCCCTCGGTGGGTTTTCTTTTGCCGCCGAACTCCGCAGATTTTGCTGACTCTCAAGCTACAGGGCGCGTTAAGCTGGACGCCGCCTGTCACTGCCATTTCCAATAAGAAGTGAACCACATTATGGGTAGAGTCGTTGCTGCTGCGGTCTACAGCGCCGGTAAGAAAGTCACCAATATCACCCTCGACGAGGGCAGCACCTGGGCTGCCAAACCTGGTCATTTTGTGTGGATCGGTCTCGAAGAGCCCAGCGCCCTGGAGCTGACCAACCTGCAGCGTCAATTCAACCTGCACGAACTGGCAATCGAAGACGCCATGGAGAAACACAGCCGTCCCAAGCTGGAGACCTTTGGCGATGCGCTGTTTATCGTCACGTATTCGCCGATACGCAAGGACGGCAAGCTGCAGTTCATCGAAACCCATATCTTTGCCGGCAAGGGCTACATCATCACGGCTCGCAACGGCCACTCCGCGTCCTACGCCCACGTCCGACAGCGCTGTGAGGCGCGTCCGCTGTTGCTGAAACACGGGGAAGATTTCGTCCTCTATGCCATCCTTGATTTCGTGATTGAAAACTACCAGCCAATGGGTGAGGCCATCCACGCCGAAATCGATGAGCTGGAACACAATGTCATGTGCAGTTCCCTGAACGAACGGGACATCCAGAACCTGCACAGCTTGCGCCGCGACGTATTGCGCCTGCGTCGCTATGCGGCGCCAATGGTGGAGATCAGTGAAGAGTTGCAGCGACTGGACTTCCCCTTCATCGACAAGAACATGAGCCCGTACTTTCGCGACGTGCAGATTCATGTCACGCGGCAAATGGAAGACCTGACAACCCTGGCCGACATCGCCAGCCAGACCATCGAAGTCGGCGTGTTGCTCGAAGCGTCGCGCCAGAGCGTGGTGCAGCGCAAGTTTGCAGCTTGGGCGGCGATCCTGGCGTTTCCCACGGCTGTGGCCGGGATCTATGGGATGAACTTCCAGGACATGCCGGAGCTGAGTTGGCAATACGGCTATTTCGCGGTGCTAGGAGTTATCGCGGTGGGATGCTCGTCGCTGTGGTGGAGCTTCAAGCGCTCGGGATGGTTGTAGGCGAGCGTTCTTCGCTGGGATGTGTGTGGGATTCATCGCGAGCAAGCTCGCGATGACCTGGCACATCCAGCATCAGGCCAACTGATCCCCCCTATCGCGAGCAAGCTCGCTCCCACATGAGGGGTGATCGTTAGCCTTGGGTGGCTTCGGCCTGCGGCTTGTGAGCGACGAAACGCATCATCCATTCCGCCACCGTGGTGCCGTGGTGCTCGTGGGCAAGGCTCGCTACGCCCTGGCTATAGATCTGCTCGCCGAGGTGCTGCTGGCGAATCTCCAGCAAGGCCCGGGAATAATCGTGGATGAACTCTGGGTGCCCCTGGAAGCACAGCACCTGGTCGTTGATGTGGTAGGCGGCGAACGGGCAGAAATCGCTGGAAGCGATGACCGTCGCGCTTTCGGGCAATTCGGTGACCTGGTCCTGATGGCTGATCAGCAAGGTCAATTCTTCCATCACCGGGCTCATCCAAGGCGCCTTGGCGGCGAGCTTGTAGCGATGGGTGCCGACGCCCCAGCCTTGGGTGGCGCGCTCGGTCTTACCGCCCAGCAACAACGCCAGCAGCTGGTGACCAAAGCACACACCGAGCAATTTATCGCCGCGCTGATAGCGCGCCAACAGGTAGGTCTTGAGGGTTTGAATCCAAGGGTCGGTGCCGAAGGAATCAGCCTTGCTGCCGGTCACCAGATAAGCGTCGAACTGCTCGTCATCGCTGGGGTAATGCCCCTCCATCACGTTGTACACAACAAATTCGGCCGCAATGGGCTGCTGCGAAAACAGGCGCTGGAACATCTGCCCGTAACCCTGATATTGGTCGACCAGTTCCGGACGCAGGATATCGGTTTCCAGAATGCAGATGCGTAGCGACATAAAAAATACCTGACACGATGATGGGAATATTGCACACCCCAGAGCCTGCCTTGAAACATGGTTCCAAGGCAAGCCCTTCCCCGGTCTGTCAGAACAGTTCGTGGCGGGCGGCTTTCTCCAACAACAAGGCCGGCGGGGAGAAGCGCTCGCCGTATTGCTCGGCCAGATACTGGGCGCGACCGACAAAGTCTTGCAGGCCGTATTGGTTGATGAACTGCAGCGCACCGCCGGTCCAGGCAGCGAAGCCGATGCCGAAGATCGAGCCGATGTTGGCGTCGGCCGTCGAAGTCAGCACTCCCTCCTCCATGCATCGCACGGTTTCCAGGGCCTGGATGAACAGCAGGCGATCCCGGATATCCTGCGGGGAAATCTGCCCATCGGTTTTCTCGAAGCGGCTCTTCAGCTGTGGCCACAGGTACTTTTGCCCATTGGCCGGGTATTCATAAAAACCGGCACCGGCGGCCTTGCCCGACCGCTTGTACTCGTTGAGCAGCAAGTCAATCACGGCGAATGCCGGGTGCTCAATCGGCATCTTCCCTTCTGCGTGCAGGTCCTTGGAGGTTTGCGCGCGGATATGGCTCATCAGGCTGAGGGAAACTTCGTCAGAGATCGCCAGAGGCCCGACCGGCATCCCGGCCTTGCGCGCTTCGGTCTCGATCATCGGCGCGCTCACGCCCTCGCCGAGCATGGCGATGCCCTCATTGGTAAAGGTGCCGAACACCCGCGATGTGAAGAAACCGCGACTGTCGTTGACCACAATCGGCGTCTTGTTGATCTGCAGGACAAAATCGAAACCCCGAGCCAAAGTCGCGTCACTGGTACGCGCCCCCTTGATGATCTCCACCAGGGGCATTTTTTCCACCGGGCTGAAGAAGTGCAGGCCGATGAACTTCGTCGGGTCCGGTACAGCCAGGGCCAGGCCGGTGATGGGCAAGGTCGAGGTGTTGGAAGCGATCACCGCATCATCGCCCACCACCGCCTGGGCGGCGGCCGACACGCTGGCTTTCAGGGCGCGATCTTCAAACACCGCTTCGATGACCAGGTCGCAGCCGGCCAGGTCTGCGTTGCTGTCGGTGGGGTGAATCCGCGCCAGCGTGGCTTCGCGCTGCTCGGCGGTGAGTTGGCCGCGGGCGACCTTTTTATCCAGCAACGCCGCCGAACGGGCCTTGCCCTTCTCGGCCGCCGCCAGATCGACATCCTTGAGTACCACCGCGATGCCGGCCACGGCGCTGACATAGGCGATACCCGCCCCCATCATGCCCGCGCCGAGCACGCCGACTTTTTTCGTCAGATAAGGCGCAAGACCCTGTGGGCGAGAACCACCGGCCTTGATCTCGTTGAGCTGGAACCAGAAGGTGCCAATCAGGTTCTTCGCCACCTGGCCGGTGGTCAGTTCAGTGAAGTAGCGGGTTTCGATCAGGTGCGCGGTGTCGAAATCAACCTGGGCGCCCTCTACCGCTGCGCAGAGGATTTTCTCCGGTGCCGGCAGGCAACCCTGGGTCTTGTTGCGCAGGATCGAAGGGGCGATTGCCAGCATTTGCGCAACTTTCGGATCAGACGGCGTGCCGCCCGGGAGTCGATAGCCCTTTGCATCCCAGGGTTGGATGACGCTGGGGTTGGCAAGAATCCAGGCCCGGGATTTGGCCAGTAGTTCATCACGATCCTTCGCCAGCTCATCGATCAAACCGGCCAGCAGCGCTTGTTGCGCATTGACCTTCTTGCCCTCGAGCAGATACGGCAAGGCCTTTTCCAAACCGAGCAGTCGCACCATCCGCACCACCCCACCACCACCCGGCAACAGGCCGAGCGTGACCTCCGGCAGGCCGAGCTGCACCGACGGCAGGTCCAGGGCCACACGATGATGGCAGGCCAGGCAGATTTCCCAACCACCGCCGAGGGCCGCGCCATTGATGGCCGCCACCACGGGTTTCCCCAGGGTCTCCAAAGTACGCAGTTGGGCCTTGAGCAGCAGGACCATGTCGTAGAAAGCCTTGGCCTCGGACTTGCCGACCTTGATCAATTCATTGAGGTCACCACCCGCGAAGAAGGTGTGCTTGGCCGAGGTGATGATCACACCGGCAATCGAGTCCTTTTCAGCCTGCAAACGGGCGACACAGGCGGCCATGGCCTCACGGTACACCGCGTTCATGGTGTTGGCGCTCTGGCCCGGCATGTCCAGGGTCAGGACGACGATCCGGTCCTGGCCAGTTTCGTAACGGATGGCATCGGTCATGAAAAGTGTTCCTTGAAGTCGGGGCTCAGAGGCGTTCAATGACGGTGGCAATGCCCATGCCGCCGCCGACACACAGGGTCGCCAGGCCATAACGCAGGCGACGCACCTCCAATTCGTCGAGCAACGTACCGAGAATTGCGCACCCCGTGGCGCCCAAGGGATGCCCCATGGCGATGGAGCCACCGTTGACGTTGACCTTGGCAGGGTCGATGGCCATGTCCTTGATGAACTTGAGCACCACCGAGGCGAAGGCTTCATTGACTTCGAACAGGTCAATGTCCTCCACCCGCAACCCGGCCTTGGCCAGGGCCTTGCGGGTAGCCGGCGCCGGGCCGGTGAGCATGATGGTCGGGTCGGTACTGGTGACAGCGCTGGCGACGATCCGCGCCCGGGGTTGCAGGCCCATGGCGCGCCCCTTGGCTTCGGAACCGATCAACATCAGCGCCGCGCCATCGACGATGCCGGAACTGTTGCCCGGCGTGTGCACGTGATGAATTCGTTCGACATGGCTATAGACGCGCAACGCCGTGCCATCGAACCCCATCTGGCCTATGGCCTCGAAGCTTGGCTTGAGCTTGCCCAGGCCTTCGAGCGTGGAGTCGGCGCGGATGAACTCGTCGTGGTCCAGCAGCACGATGCCATTCTGGTCCCGCACGGCGACCAGGGATTTATTGAACGAACCGTCAGCCCGGGCACGCGCTGCTTTTTGCTGGGAATGCAGCGCATAACCGTCGACATCCTCACGGCTAAAGCCTTCCAGCGTGGCGATCAAGTCGGCGCCGATGCCCTGGGGAACGAAGTGACCGTGCAGGCTGGCTTGCGGGTCCAGCGCCCACGCGCCGCCATCGCTGCCCATGGGCACCCGGGACATGGATTCGACGCCGCCGGCCACCACCAGGTCTTCGAACCCGGAACGCACTTTCATCGCCGCCAGGTTCACCGCCTCCAGGCCCGAGGCGCAAAACCGATTAAGTTGCACGCCTGCCACGCTGACATCCCAATTGGCCACCAGCGCGGCGGTCTTGGCGATATCGGCCCCCTGCTCACCTACCGGGGTCACGCAACCGAGCACGATGTCATCGACCTGGCTGGTGTCCAGATCCATGCGCTGCTGCAAAGCGCTGAGCAGGCCACCCATCAGGTTCACCGGCTTGACGCTGTGCAAGGCGCCATCGGCCTTGCCCTTGCCGCGGGGCGTGCGTAATGCGTCGAAAATCAAAGCTTGGGTCATGACGTCCTCGAAACCACGGGGTAATGCGATGCCTTCAACCATAAGCCCAGCGGCGCCGGATTCAATGACCGCAGTGCTCAATGGCGTTGACGGCCACGCTCAGACGAACGGTAGCGAGCTATCGGGTTAACCGATTCAGGAGGGCAAGCTGTCTAGCAAAAGGGCCGACAGGAAGGTGGCAATAGGCCTCATGCCTTTTTTAGAGCAACCTGTACCAAGCTGATACGAATTGGATCTAAGCCAAGGCCGCCGCGGCCCCTAATGTAATCCTTGTACAAGAAAGTCGTCGGGTTTTGCCGAGGCGCTTGTCGAACAGGAAGTGCAATGCCAGCCGCCATGGATATGCAGGCTGGCTTTTAGGAAATAACAATAAAGGCGGGTCAGCCATGTTCAAACATTCGAAAGTTCGCCAAGCCGGACTCATTCTCTTTGCCACGACGCTGCTGTTGATTTTGCCGAATATCACCAAGGTGATTGGCTGATTCCTGCGCGAGGGCATCTGCATCATCCATTAGTTGTGTCGCCAAAAAATGTGACGGGTTCTCTGTTCGAGCCGCGATGGCTGTGCCAACCTTTGCGGCATCCCCTCGACATGGAAGGCGATCGACTTGAAAGCTCTTATTGTGTTCGGGGCGTTGCTGCTCAGCACGCCCCTTCATGCCGCTCAACTGGTGCTGGAGTTGGGCGCGGGCACGCGCACCTGGCAAACCGAAGAACTGCTCAAGCATCCGGACGTTCAAACGGTCCAGATCGCTGATGACGTTTCCTACAAGAAACCGATGAGCTATCGAGCCGTGCCGCTGACGGCACTATTGACGGGCGTCCAAGCGAACGACCACCTGCAAGCCATTGCCCTGGACGGCTTCGCTGCCGAAATGCCTGCGGCGCCGTTACTCAACAAGAGCGGGGCCCGGGCCTGGCTGGCGATCGAGGACCCGGCCAAGCCATGGCCGTCGCTGGGGGAAGGCAAGCACAGTGCCGGGCCTTTCTATCTGGTCTGGACCGATCCGCAGGCTGGCCACATCAGCCCGGAGCAATGGCCCTACGCGGTGGCGACCATCAAGCGCCTGTCGGCCGTGGCCGAACGCTTCCCTGCCCTACTGCCGGCGCCCAGCCTGGCCAAGGACGACCCGGTCAATAAAGGTTTCGAACTGTTCCAGAAAAATTGCCTGGCATGCCACCGGCTCAATGGCGCAGGCGATGCACAGTTCGGCCCTGACCTGAACATTCCCTTCAACCCGACCGAATACTTCTCCGGGGATTTCCTCAAGCACTACATTCGCGACCCGCAAGCGCTGCGTCGCTGGCCCCAGGGCAAGATGCCCGGGTTCTCGGCTGCGGTGCTGCCGGATTCCGAGCTGGATTTGCTGGTGGGTTATTTGAAGCATATGGCGGGACGCAAGCAGCCATTGGCCCCGTGAGATTGCTTTTTTGTGGCGAGGGGATTTATCCCCGCTGGGCTGCGAAGCGGCCCTGAACCCCAGCCACCGAAGTATGCCGGGTTGGTTACGTTCAGCCTTTTTGGGGCTGCTGCGCAGCCCAGCGGGGATAAATCCCCTCGCCACAATGATTCAAACCATCCTTAACTGAACAGCATTACCTCGTTGGAGGGTTATTGTTGTTGCACCGTGATCACCGGCGCCGGTGGCACGACCAGCTTGGCATGCATCTGCTCGCAACCGCCGCCACGACGCATGCCACGTACCGGGCAGGCGTCCAGGTAATCCAGGCCCACGGCCAGCTTCAGGTGGCGCTCCGGACGGGCCAGTTGGTTGGTCACGTCGAAGCTGTACCAGGCGTCGTCAAGCCAGGCCTCCGCCCAGGCATGGCTTGCCAGGTGTTCGCTCTCTTCGCTGAACAGATACCCCGAGACATACCGCGCCGGCACCCCCAGGCTACGGGCGCAGGCCAGGAAGGCGTGGGTGTGATCCTGGCACACCCCGCTACGACCGGCAAAAGCCTGGGCCGCACTGGTCTCCACCTCAGTGGTGCCTGGGGTGTAGATCATGTGCTGGTTCAGCCCGTGCATCAGGTCGATCAGCGCCGAGCGATCACGACGCTGCTGGCATTGCTGCGCGGCGAAGGCTCGAAGGGCTTCGTCCGCTTCCGTTAGCCGGGTGAAGCGCAGGAACGGCAGCGCCGATTGGCTCTCGTGCTCGGCTTCGCGCAACGGATCGATATCCACCTGTCCGCGGGCACCGATGATGATTGTTTCGTGGGGTTCGTCCAGGGTCAGTACGTGAAGGATATTGCCGAACGGGTCCAACTGCGCACGCACCGGCCGGGGCAAATCCAGTTGCCAGCTCAGCACATGCTGGCGTTCGCTGTCGTGGGGCGTCAGGCGCAGGTACTGGATGCTGGCGCGCACCTGATCTTCATAGTGGTAGGCCGTTTCATGGCTGATCGAGAGTCTCATATGACCTCCAGGTAGGAACTGTGAATGGCATTGCCCAGTTCACGGACCAGTGGGATGAATTCGGTGAGCCAGGCATGCAGGCCCCCGTCGAGGATTTCATTGATGCCGGTGTAGCGCAGGCGTGCGTCCATTTCCGCCGCCAGCCGTTGTGCCTGCCGACCGTTGGTGCCCGGCAGGCTCGCGAGGATCTGGTTGATTTCTTCGGTGCAGGCGCGCAGCGAACGCGGCACATCGGCGCGCAACAGCAGCAACTCAGCCACATGGCGAGCGCCCGGGGCGTCACGGTAGATCTCGGTATAAGCCTCGAAGGACGACAAGGCTCGCAACAAGGCGCTCCATTGGTAATAGGCGTGGGCCGTGCCATCGCTGACCGTGTCGGCCTGGTCACCGGCCATTTCGTAGCGGGCGTCGAGCAAGCGCAGGGTGTTGTCGGCCCTTTCGATGAAGGTCCCCAGGCGAATGAAGCGGAACGCGTCGTTGCGCATGATGGTGCCGTAGGTGGCGCCGCGAAACAGGTGGGATCGCTCCTTGATCCACTCACAGAAACGGCTCATGCCGTAGCGATTCAAGCCTTGCTCGGCGATACCGCGAATTTCCAGCCAGGTGGCGTTGATGTTCTCCCACATGTCGGCGGTGATTCGCCCACGTACCGCGTGGGCACTGGCTCGCGCGGCGCCGAGGCAGCTGTAGATACTGGCCGGGTTGGCCGCTTCCAGGGCAAAGAAATGCAGCAGGCGCTCGGCGTGCAGATCGGCGTGTCGCTCCCGATAATCATCCAGCGTGCCGGTGATCAGCAATGGCATGGCCAGCTCGTGCAAGCCATCGCCACGCCCGTCCTGGGGCATCAGTGACAACGAATAGCTGACGTCGAGCATCCGTGCGAGGTTTTCCGCGCGCTCCAGGTAGCGCGACATCCAGTACAGGTCCGAGGCGGTTCTACTCAGCATGGCAGCTCCTCAATCCTCGACTACCCAAGTATCCTTGGTCCCACCGCCCTGGGATGAATTCACCACCAGGGAACCTTCGCGCAGCGCCACCCGCGTCAGCCCACCAGGCACCACGCGGGTCTCGCGCCCCGACAGCACAAACGGCCGCAAGTCGATGTGGCGCGGGGCGATGCCGTTTTCGACAAAGGTCGGACAGGTCGAGAGCGACAGCGTCGGCTGAGCGATATAGGCGTGCGGCTTGGCCTTGATCCGCTCTCGGAAGGCATCGATCTGCGCCGTCGTCGCGGCCGGCCCCACCAGCATTCCGTAACCGCCGGAACCCTGGGTTTCCTTGACCACCAGGTCGGGAAGATTCGCCAGCACGTGGGAAAGTTCAGCAGGATTACGACATTGCCATGTAGGGACGTTCTTCAGAATCGGCTCCTCGTCCAGGTAAAAACGGATCATGTCGGTGACGAAGGGGTACACCGACTTGTCGTCCGCCACGCCCGTGCCGATGGCGTTGGCCAGCACCACGTTGCCGGAACGATAGGAGGACAACAGGCCCGGCACCCCGAGCATCGAGTCCGGGTTGAAGGCCAGCGGATCGAGGAACGCGTCGTCGAGGCGACGGTAGATCACATCCACCGCTTTCGGGCCGTCGGTGGTGCGCATGAACACTTTGTCATCACGCACGAACAGGTCGGCGCCTTCCACCAACTCCACGCCCATCTCTCGGGCCAGGAACGCGTGCTCGAAGAACGCGCTGTTGAAACGCCCCGGCGTGAGCACCACGACACTGGGATCGTCCAGCGGGCTGGCGCTTTTCAGGGTGTCTAGCAGCAGGTTCGGATAATGATCGATAGGGGCGATGCGCTGGGCGGCGAACAGTTCGGGGAACAGGCGCATCATCATCTTGCGGTCTTCGAGCATGTAGCTGACGCCGCTGGGCGTACGAAGATTGTCTTCGAGCACGTAGTACGTGCCGTCACCGTCGCGAACCAGATCGACACCACAAATGTGGGCATAGATGTCGCGGTGCAGATCAAGCCCCTGCATCGCCAGTTGGTACTGCTCGTTGACCAGCACCTGTTCGGCGGGAATGATGCCGGCCCGGATGATCCGTTGTTCGTGGTAGAGGTCGGCCAGGAACATGTTCAGCGCCTTGACCCGCTGGATGCAGCCGCGTTCGACCACCCGCCATTCACTGGCCGGGATGCTGCGCGGAATAGTGTCGAAAGGGATCAGGCGCTCGGTCCCCTGCTCGTCCCCGTAGAGCGTAAACGTAATGCCAGCACGATGAAACAACAGGTCGGCTTCGCGCCTGCGTTGCGCCAGCAGCTCACCAGGCGTTTCAGCCAGCCAGCGGGCAAACGCCTGGTAATGCGGGCGGACCTGGCCGTTGGCATCGTACATTTCATCAAAACCGCTGCGGATCATGCCGTACTCCTTGTCACCCTGGCAGCAAGGCTTCGCAAGCCCCGTGCCATCGGCATAAACGCTTTATGATCAACGGGTTGGATTCTCCTCTGACAGGCCGCGCACTTTTCTAGTGCAACAAATGCCCCCACCCCGCTGCCCCCGCTTCATTGCGACGCAGGGGCGTCGCTCTGCTGAGCATAGTCTCGGAAAAACGACGCGACTTGATCTGGATACAGTTAAGTACAAAACCTGGGGAAGTGATTGTGGTGTGTCAGCGAGTAATGATGTTGATCGTGCAGCCGCCATCGCGAGCAAGCTCGGCTCCCACAGGGACGCTCGATTAGCTCACAGACATGAAAACGGCCGACACAAAGGTCAGCCGTTGCTGTGGTTGCGGTGAGTGACTGTCAGGCCTGCAGGCGCCGGATCTCTTGCTTGACACCCCAGCCCTCGATCACACCACCCAAGGGTTCGACGACTGCCTCAAAGTCTTGCTCGAAGTCGCCAATGTCATCGTAAGTGGCGTACATCACCCGGCTCAGTTCCAACGACCAAGCCCCATCGTCCCGTGCACTGATCTGCGCGTTCAACGATTCTCCCCGAAAATGACCTGCCGCCCTGCGCGCCCGCTCCTCGTCCGGGAAAATGGCGTAGAACTCAATGGGATGGAATCGGGAAAAATCGAAACCGCCTTCTTTCATGCGGCGCAACACGCTGGTGCTGATGTCTTCTTGATAGGCTGTGCTCATGAAACGTCCTCCTGAAACCAATGGATAGACTTTCCGTCTTCCCGTGCGTGAAGCCCTCAGGCTGCAAGCAGTACGGCATCAAATGGCCGTCGGGACACAAGCATGTAGCTGACAAGACCGGACCTTGGCGATCCTTTCGCTGATCTCAATTGCAGAGTAGCCGCAAGTGGCGGCCGCTGCCAAGCGAGACCAGGCACCGTTTCATGAAATCGGTGTAATGCTGATGATTTCGATACTGTGCTGGGACTTGAGGTTCTTGACGGTGGGATCTTCAGTGCGACCTTCCAGGTCGTTGAGGTCCAGTTGGGCGGAAACGGGCAGCAATTTTTCGCGAATCAGTTGTGCAGCCTGCTCCATCGTAGGCTCCTGCTCGTAGTCGAACTGCTCGGCGATGGCTTCGCCATGATCATCCACGAAAGTGATTTCCCACTTTTGCATCGGTGTCTCCTTGATCAATTCAGGGCCTGGCTTACCTTTATCTCGACATTGAGGTCTGGACAATCGTTCCGCCGGGCGTCTGGACGGCACCCATGAAAAGACCGCCTCTGGGGCGGTCTCTGGGTATGAAGCCGTGGCCGATCAGTTTTCGGCGCGCGCCTTGAGGGCTTTCAAAGTATTGAACGGTGCATCCACCACGAACTTGTTCGCCAGCCAGGACGGCACGTCCCCCCCTGGTTCGGTGTGGACCTGGTAGGTCACTTCGATCTGGCCAGCGCCCCTTGGCGTGAACTTCCAGAAGCCGTCGACCTGGGTCACGCGCACGAAACCTTGCTCTTCGGGCAGGTATTTCGGCACCCCCTTGAGCTTGCGGGTCAGGCTGCCATCGGCGCCCTCCTCGGTGGTGACTTCCAGTACCGAGTCCCGGGACGTCACCGGCCATGGCGTGTTGAACTGAGTGTAGGTCCAGCTCTGATTGCCTTCGTGCTTGAGCAGTTTCTGGCTCTTGCATTCATGAATCCAGGCGCAGGCACCGGGAACGTCTTCCTGCAGGGTCCGAAGCTTGGCCATGGTGGTTTTCATCACCGTCACGCCGCGATAGGCCTTGTATTTGGAGCCCGCCACCTCACTGAGGGAAACCTTGATACCGTCTTTCTCCTTGGCAACCTGCCAGTCCTCTGCCTGAGCGGTGGCCGTTGCCAGCAACACGGTCAACCCACACAACACAGCCATACGATGCAGCGAACCCATAGTTCTTTTCCTTATTGTCCAAGTTCGTTCAGTTAGGATCCGTTCATTGACTCATTACGCTGCCGTGATTTGCTCCCACCAACCGATCAGCCGGATGGCCTCTTCACTGCTGCTGCCGCACACCTCGATGTCGGCTTCGAACGCCGAGCACACCGCCGGACGCTCCGGCAGGCCGAAGATCCGGCACAGGTTATCGACCGACAATTGCACGCAACGTTCTCCCGCCGGCTTGCCTTGGGGCATGCCAGGGATAGGTGAGCTGATGGAAGGGGCGATGCAACAGGCGCCACAGCCTTCACGGCATTTCATGACGACAACATCCTCAGGACAGGTAATGGTTAGTAACAGAACACAGAGTAACGGCTAAAACACTCGTTTTAAATTACCGTCTGCGTGTTTTTTTGCCCACGGTGGGATGACCGAATGGTCAGCGACGAACTGCAGGCCTGTCGAAGGTTTATTGCTTGAATTCGAAATCCAGTGCTGCGCCTTCCACCTCATTGCGCTCCTGGTTGCGCAGTGGCAGCTGCATTTCATTGCTCAACAAACGGCCATTGAGCTGAAACGGCCCGGGTTTCTCGCCGAACATCGACGGCAAGAGGGGTTCACGCTTGAACTGCACCCCCTTACCCGGTGGTTGCAGTTGATCGACCATCTCATGGGGCAAGCTCAAATCCAGCTTGGCCGGCGGCAATGGGGTCTTGGCGACCTCGTGGGCGGATTTGCTCTTGGAGGCGATGGGCGCGCGTTTTTTCTTCGCCGGTGCCACCTTCTTGGCGGAAGGTTTCTTGGCCGCTGTGATTTTTTTCGGCGCATCCTTCGTGACACTGGCGGCCGGTTTTTCCTGCGCCGGCGCTGCCGCGACTACGCCTCCCATGTGGAAGACGCTCAACAGGCCGATCAAAACCCAGGCAGCAGGAACAATGGCTTTCATAGATACAACAGCATTGACGGCAGAGACCCCCATGCTCGCCTGATAATGAGGCGCTGACAAGCACATCGAGCTAAGCCACTGACGTCTAAAGAAATCCGTTGGCTGTCTCCTGGCACAATTGAGTGGCCAACAGCCCCAGCGTCATCAAGGCCCGCTCTGCCTCACGGTTCCAAGGGGTGCCGCAGTTCAAGCGAATGCAGTGGTTGAACTGCTCGGTGTTACTGAAAATCAGCCCTGGCGCGATGCTGATGCCTTGTTGCAACGCCCGCACATGCAACTCCTGGGTATTGACCCGCCCCGGCAGGCTGACCCACAGGATGAAGCCTCCAGTGGGACGGCTCATCTGCGTGCCTTCGGGGAAGTACTGCTGCACCGCCAGCTGAAAGGCGCTGAGGTTCTTGCGGTACTCCTGCCGGATATAACGCAAGTGCCGGTCATAGCCGCCGTTTTCCAGGTACGCGGCAATGCCCATCTGCGTGACGCTGCACGCCGAATGCGTACTGAAGGTCTGGAGCCGCTGGATTTCCTGCTGGAATTTCCCCGCGATCATCCAACCGATGCGCACACCCGGCGACAACGTCTTGGAAAAACTCGAGCAGTAGATGACCCGGTCCAGCCGGTCGTAGGCCTTGAGGGCCTTGGTGCGCCCCTGCTCGAACATCAACTCGCCATAGATATCGTCCTCGACGATCTGGATGTCGAAGTCCGACGCCAGGCGCAGCAGTTGCTTTTGTCGCTCCTCCGGCATGGTGCCGCCAAGAGGATTGCTCAGGCGCGTGGTCAGCACCAGCGCCTTGATCGACCATTGGTTGGCCGCCAACTGCAAGGCCTCCAGGCTCATACCGGTGACCGGGTCGCTGGGGATCTCGATAACCTTGAGGCCCAACAGATCCGCCAGTTGCAGCAAGCCGTAATAGGTCGGCGACTCAGCGGCGATCAAGTCCCCGGGCCGCGTCAGCACCCGCAAGGACATCTGCAACGCATCGACGCAGCCGTGGGTGATCACCACCTCGGAAGGGTCCACCACGACGCCGGCATCGCGCATGCGAATCGCCACTTGGCGGCGTAACGGCTCGAAACCCGGGCTGAACATGTAGCTGAACGCCCGCGGGCTGTGGAAGCGTGTGACCTTGGCCAATTGCTGATGCAGGGCCCGGACAGGCAGATAGTCGACGCTCGGGACCGCCGCGCCCAGGGGAAACACCCCTTCGCGGCGCGACTCGACCAATACTTGCTGAATGATGCTGCTGCGCGTCACCAGCCCCGGACGCTCGACCCGGGCAATGTCCGGCGTCGGTGCCGTCAGGGCCGGCGTCTGGTGCACGTAGTAGCCCGACTGCGGCCGCGCGCGGATCAGCCCCTGGTCTTCAAGGTTGGCGTAGGCCTGCAGCACCGTGGCATGGCTGACGTTGAGCTGCGAGCTCATCTTGCGCACCGAAGGCACGCGTTCACCGGGCTGATACACACCGCGCCGGATGTCTTCAGCCAGCTGTTGAGCAATACGTTGATAGAGCAGAAGGTTGGTCATGACGCAGCACTCGATTTCACGGGCATTTTATTCTTGTCGGAAACGATACCGGAACAGTTTAGAAGTGTACTGGGACAGTTGCCAGATTACTCGACAGTACAGTGGAGTGACAGCTCTAACTGTACTCATCGCGCATCGATTGCAGGGCCAAAAAAACCCGGCGCCTTCTACAGGGGCCGGGTTTTCCAGTGACGCAACCCTTAGCGGGCGGCGCCGAGCTGGCCTTTTTCGTCAGAGAACACAATTTCAACGCGACGGTTCTGTGCCCGGCCACGCTCGGTAGCGTTGACGTCCACCGGGTATTCATCACCGTAGCCTTCGACCTGGATGCGCTTTTCATCAACCCCAAGGTCCACCAGCACATCCGCGACCGCTTGCGCGCGATCGCGAGACAGCTTGAGGTTTTCCTGCTTGCCGCCCGTGCTGTCGGTGTACCCCTCGATACGCACCACGCGCTTGGGATTGAGCTGTAAGAACTGCACAATCTTGAGCACCACCCGGTTGGCCGAGTTTTTCAGTTCCGCTTCGCCGGTGTCGAACAGCACGTCGCCCAGGGTCATCACCAGGCCGCGATCGGTCTGGGTGGTCGCCATCGCCATGATCTGTTCTTCGAGCCATTTGCCCTGTTGCTGCACACTCAGCAACTTGGATTCGCGCAGGGCCAGTTGCAGGCGCTGGCGCTCCAGTTCGAGCTTCGCCGCGCGCTCTTCGTTGAGCACCTGATTGCTGTGCTCCCGGGCGATCGCACTGTAGCGCTGGCTCAGGTAGGCGTAATGCTGCACATCTTCGCCGCTGCCCCAGTAGCTGGACAAACGATCGGCACGGGCCAGGGATTCACCAGCGCGAATCACGTCCCGGGGCGCGGCACGCAACACGTTGGCGTCTTCCTTGACCTTCTGGAAATCGGTGCTGGCCTGGTCGAGCGCCGCTTCGCTGCGTTGGCCGGCGCAGCCATACAAGCTGGCCAGGCCGGCGAGTACCAGACCGCCCAATACGTGGGAGTGCTTCATTGGGCATCCTCCCTCAGCTGTTTGCGCAAGCGCTTGATGCGGGTGTCGAGCACATTCAGTTGCTCCTGGCTCTTGAGGGTCAGCACCTTCGCTTCGGCCAGGCGGGCGTCGAGTTCGGCCTGTTCGGCCCGCATGCGCGCCTTCTTGTAGGATTCGTCGGCCATGTTGGATTTGGCGCGAGCGAATTTTTCTTCAGCCAGTTTCAATTCGGGCACTTCGTCGGCAGTAGCGCCAACGGCCCGCGCTTGCTCCAGTGCCTGTTCGGTCAGGCGGATCTGTTCATTCGGCGCCGGATCGGCTGCGCAGCCCGCCAGAGCCAGAACGGCCAGGGCAGCGAAAAGAGGTCGAATAGTCACTAATGTTCCCTACTGTTTTGGGGCACTGACAGGTGGCTGCAACTGTGTTTTCCAACGCTCGAGATTGCGCTGCAACACAGCCTCCGTCAGACCGGACGCGGCCAATTCTGTCATCTTTTGCGCCAGCTGTCCGCGTAACCATGGGTCATTGCAGGCGGAGTTATGGGAAACCGCGAGGAACAGCCCGGGTTTGTCCACCGGTTGCGGTGCGGCTTGCAGATCGTTGGCCATCCCCAGTGTCTGCGCCATCGCCAGGCCCGAATAGCGCCCCGCCAGGACATATTCCACCTCTCCCAGCAGCAATTTCTGAAAGGCCTGGGTCAGGTTGGGCGTGCGCACCAGGGACAATTGCTGCTCGGCAAAGACGCCAAATCCCTGGGTCATACGGGCCTTTTCCGACAAGGCCCCGGGATGACCGTGAAGGTCTGCGGGCTGGTTGATGACCAGCGTCGAGTCCTTGCGGGTCCAGACCAGATAATCGTTTTCGAGCAAGGGCGGATGAACGTAATCCAGCACTTCAAGCCCGGTAACGGTCAATGGCGCGTCGGTGAGCAGGTCCATGCGTCCGCTGCGCACTTCGTCCAACGCCTGGGCGCGCTTGCCGGCATACAGCAGTTCGATCTTGATCCCCAGTTCTTGCGCGACGTGCGCCAGCAGGTCGGCACTGGCGCCAATCAAGTGCTTGGGGTCTTGAGGGTCCTGCCAGAGATAGGGCGGCGCATCCGGGCTACCGGTAGCGATCAGTCGTTCACATTTGCCGGCGGCGACAGACAGGCCTGGCACGAGCGCCAACGTCCACAGCAACGGCCAGCCGGCCAAACGACGCAGATCCATGGCAATACGCTCCTCTGAGGCAGAAATAAAAAGCCCGGCCAAAGGGCCGGGCTCTTTATAAGTGAAGACGCCGGATTAGACCAGCTTCTCCAGCTCAGGGATGGCTTCGAACAGGTCCGCCACCAGGCCATAGTCGGCCACCTGGAAGATCGGCGCTTCTTCGTCCTTGTTGATCGCTACGATCACCTTGGAGTCTTTCATGCCCGCCAGGTGCTGGATCGCGCCGGAGATACCGACGGCGATGTACAGCTGTGGCGCAACGATCTTGCCGGTCTGGCCGACCTGCATGTCGTTGGGCACGAAGCCTGCGTCGACCGCCGCGCGGGAAGCGCCGACCGCCGCGCCCAGCTTGTCGGCCAGGGCGTACAGGTGCTTGAAGTTATCGCCGTTCTGCATGCCACGGCCGCCGGAAACGACGATCTTGGCAGCGGTCAGTTCAGGACGGTCGGACTTGGCCAGTTCTTCGTTGACGAAGCTGGAGATGCCGGCGTCGTGGGCAGCGCCTACCGCTTCAACGGCAGCCGAGCCACCTTCGGCGGCAACCGGGTCGAAACCGGTGGCGCGAACGGTGATGACCTTGACCGCAGCGGTCGATTGCACGGTGGCAATGGCGTTGCCCGCGTAGATCGGACGCTTGAAGGTGTCGGCGCTTTCGACCGAGATGATCTCGGAGATCTGGTCGACGTCCAGTGCAGCAGCCACGCGCGGCAGGATGTTTTTGCCGTTGGACGTGGCGGCCGCCAGGATGTGGCTGTAGCCCTTGCCCAGCTCGGCTACCAGCGGCGCAACGTTTTCCGGCAACTGGTGCGCGTAGGCGGCGTTGTCGGCCGACAGCACTTTGGCCACGCCTGCGATTTTCGCAGCAGCTTCAGCCACGGCGCCAGCGCCCTGGCCAGCTACCAGCACGTGAATGTCGCCACCGATTTTAGCGGCAGCAGCAACAGTGTTCAGCGTGGCCGGAGCCAGCGCCTTGTTATCGTGTTCGGCGATTACGAGGATAGCCATGATCAGATCACCTTCGCTTCGTTTTTCAGTTTCTCGACCAGTTCAGCCACCGACTTGACCTTGATGCCCGCGCTGCGTGCAGCCGGCGCTTCGACCTTGAGGGTCTTGTTGGTGGAGGCGGTGGAAACGCCCAAAGCGTCAGGCGTCAGCACTTCAAGCGGCTTCTTCTTGGCTTTCATGATGTTTGGCAGGGACGCATAACGCGGCTCGTTCAAACGCAGGTCGGTGGTGACGATCGCTGGCAGTTTCAGGGAAACGGTCTGTGCGCCGCCGTCGATCTCGCGGGTCACGGCAACGCTGTCACCAGACACTTCGACTTTGGAGGCGAAGGTGCCCTGACCGTAGCCGCTCAAAGCAGCGAGCATCTGGCCGGTCTGGTTGTTGTCGCTGTCGATGGCTTGTTTGCCGAGGATCACCAGCGATGGTTGTTCCTTGTCGACAACGGCCTTGAGCAGCTTGGCCACAGCCAGCGAGGTCAGGTCTTCGGCGGATTCGACGAGGATGGCGCGATCGGCACCCAGTGCCAGCGCGGTGCGCAGTTGTTCCTGGGCGGTGGTCGGGCCGATGGAGACGACGACGATCTCAGTCGCCACGCCTTTTTCCTTCAGGCGTACGGCTTCTTCTACGGCGATTTCGCAGAAAGGGTTCATCGACATCTTGACGTTGGCGAGGTCGACGCCGGAGTTGTCCGCCTTGACGCGAACCTTGACGTTATAGTCGACCACTCGTTTGACAGCTACAAGAACCTTCATGGATTCCTCGTTACTCTCCGGTGAAAAAAAGTCGCCTAGGCGAACCTGGCGGTTGATGCTCATGGGCGCAAGGGCACCTCTAAAAACGCCGGCATGAACCACACATGACCCAGCTCACGGGAGTGAAGACCATTCGTCAGTGATGACCGATGAGTCATTCATTATCGCGGCGTGTAAACTGCGCGTCGGAACCACGCAATGCGTCACTTTGTGCTGCCTTCGCCCTGTCTTTAGAGGTGCTCTTGAAACCAACAGTCAGCCTACGGCGAGCGCAAAACCGCCCGTATCTTGACCGGAACGCCTATTCCGGTCAATACGGCAAAATGGTCAGTCATAAGCCGTACGTCAGTGATTTATCTGGGCTGCGGCAATTTCAAACAAACGTTTGTATTGGACCCTGAGAGTGGTGTAGATATAATGCGCCGCTTAAGAGAGACACGCGTTTCATCCATTGTCGCTTTCGTCGCTTTTTGCGAAGGAAACAACGGATGCAACGCCAAACCTCCAATTAGAAAAAACTGTGAGCCTTGAGTAGGAGATAGCCCTGTGGAACGCGAATACATGGAATTCGACGTGGTCATCGTCGGTGCCGGCCCCGCTGGCCTGTCTGCCGCTTGCCGACTGAAACAGAAGGCCGCCGAAGCCGGTAAGGAAATCAGCGTCTGCGTGGTCGAAAAAGGCTCGGAAGTCGGTGCGCACATTCTCTCCGGCGCGGTGTTCGAACCCCGTGCCCTGAACGAACTGTTTCCAGACTGGAAAGAACTCGGCGCACCGCTGAATACGCCCGTCAAACGCGATGACATTTATGTCCTGAAAAACGCCGAGACCGCGAGCAAAATCCCTGACTTCTTCGTGCCCAAGACCATGCACAACGAAGGCAACTATATTATTTCCCTGGGCAACCTGTGCCGCTGGCTGGCCCAGCAAGCCGAGAACCTGGGCGTGGAGATCTACCCAGGGTTCGCCGCCCAGGAAGCGCTGTTCGACGAGAACGGCGTGGTGCGCGGGATCATCACCGGCGACCTGGGTGTCGACCGCGAAGGCAATCCGAAGGAAGGCCTCTACACCCCGGGCATGGAGTTGCGCGGCAAATACACGCTGTTCGCCGAAGGCTGCCGTGGCCACATCGGCAAGCAGTTGATCAAGCGCTTCAACCTGGACAGCGAGGCCGACGCCCAGCACTACGGCATCGGCCTGAAGGAAATCTGGGAAATCGACCCGGCCAAGCATCAACCCGGCCTGGTGGTGCACACCGCCGGCTGGCCGCTGGACATCATGGGCACCGAGAACACCGGCGGCTCCTTCCTTTATCACCTGGAAAACAACCAGGTGGTGGTCGGCCTGATCGTCGACCTGTCCTACAGCAATGCCTACCTGTCGCCGTTCGACGAGTTCCAGCGCCTCAAGCATCACCCGGTGCTCAAGCAGTACCTGGAAGGCGGCAAGCGCGTCAGCTACGGCGCCCGCGCCATCTGCAAGGGCGGCCTGAATTCGCTGCCGAAAATGGTCTTCAAGGGCGGCGCGTTGATCGGTTGCGACCTCGGCACTTTGAACTTCGCCAAGATCAAGGGCAGCCACACCGCCATGAAGTCCGGCATGCTCGCCGCCGAGGCGGTGGCCGATCGCCTGTTCGCCGAATCCGAAGGCGGTGATGAACTGACCGCCTACGTCGACAGCTTCAAGAACAGCTGGCTGTACGAAGAGCTGTTCGCCAGTCGCAACTTCGGCGCGGCGATCCACAAGTACGGCGCCATCATCGGCGGCGGCTTCAACTGGCTCGACCAGAACATCTTCGGCGGCAAGCTGCCGTTCACCCTGCACGACAACAAGCCGGACTACGCCTGCCTCAAGCTGGCGGCCGACAGCAAGAAGATCGACTACCCGAAACCGGACGGCAAGATCAGCTTCGACAAACTCAGCTCGGTGTTCATCTCCGGTACCAACCATGAAGAAGAACAGCCCTGCCACCTGAAGCTGACCGACCCGAGCATCCCGATCAGCAAGAACCTGCCGCTGTACGACGAACCAGCCCAACGCTACTGCCCGGCGGGCGTGTACGAAGTGGTGACCAAGGAAGACGGCGAGAAGCGCTTCCAGATCAACGCCCAGAACTGCGTGCACTGCAAGACCTGTGACATCAAGGACCCTTCGCAGAACATCACTTGGGTGTCGCCGGAAGGCGCTGGCGGACCGACTTACCCGAACATGTAAGCCGACACGCTGAACATCGAGGCTCCCGCAATGGGGTAATGCTGTTCACTTAAGAAAAATGATGGACCTGTGGCGAGGGAGCTTGCTCCCGCTCGGCTGCGAAGCAGTCGTAAATCGGCGGGTGCGGTGTGTCTGATGCTCCGTATTTGGCAGGTTTTGGGGCCGCTTCGCGGCCCAGCGGGAGCAAGCTCCCTCGCCACGGGTTTGTCGACTGCCTTAAGTGAACAGCATTACCCGCAATGGGGGCCTTTTTGTTGCCTGCCATCCCAGGAACACCGCTCCCACAAGGGATTTTCAGCGGATCAGGCGGCGCGCTCTTCCCCAGGGTTGCGCTCGAAGTAACGCTTGTATTCCCGGCTGAACTGCGACGAACTCTGATACCCCACCTGATGCGCGACCTGGGCCACGCCCAAGCCTTCGCTGAGCAGCAGTCGTTGAGCCTTGAGCAGGCGCAGACGCTTGAGGTACTGCACGGGCGACAGCAAGGTGCTGCGCTTGAAATGCTCATGGAAGGTCGAAGCGCTCATGTTCGCGCAACTGGCCAATGTCTCGACGTTCAGCGGCTCGGTGAAGTGCGTATGCAAATGGCTCAGGGCCGCGGCAATCCGGGCGAATTGGCCTTGCTGCTCCACCAGCGCCCGCAGCACATCGGCCTGGGGCCCGCGCAACGCGACGAACAGCAACTCCCGCAGCCGCGCCTGGCCCATGACCTGGCATTCCAGTGGGTCGTGCAAGCACTGCAACAGGCGTTCGACGCATCCGCGCATGGCGCCATCGAGCACGGCGCTGGTCATGGACTCCGGCGTCTGGGCCGCGAGGCTTCGCCCCGGCATCAATCCCATGGCCAGCACCAGCTCGCCCAACAGCGCCCGATCGATCGCAACCGAAATCCCGAGCAACGGAGCATCGGGCATGGCGTAGGTTTCACATTCGAACGGCACCGGCAACGCCTGGATCAAGTAATGCCCGGCGCCGTACTCCAGCGTACGCGGTCCCAGGTACGCCAGCTTGCTGCCTTGGGCGATGATCACCAGGCTCGGCTCGTAGAGCTGCGGGCCACGGGCGATGTCCTGGCTGCACCGCAGCACTTGCACGCCAGGCAGGCGCGTAGGAATAAAGCCGTCACGGGTCGCCAAGGGTTCGATCAGCGAAACCAGCGCCGCGTTGGCATCGAGATGACGGGTCAGCAACATGGGGAAACTTCACGAAAAAATGGATGGGAACATCATCGCAGGTCTGGCGTCACATAGGAGCAATCCTAGGCCAAGGCCGGAGGATTAGGCATGACACCCGTAGGAATGGTCATCGCCGCATACGGTCAAGGCTCCCAGAATAGATCACCTCACTGTTCACTGCTTAGCGAGGTCCATCATGTACACCGCCATCGGATACGCCGCCCAATCGCCCACCACTCCCCTCGCCCCCATGAAGTTCGAACGCCGCAGCCCGCGAGCTGACGATGTGGCGATCGAAATCCTCTATTGCGGCGTCTGCCACTCCGACATCCACCAGGCGCGCAACGAATGGGGCATCGCCGTTTATCCACTGATGCCTGGCCACGAGATCATCGGCAAAGTCACCGCCGTCGGTGCAAATGTCACCCGTCATAAGGTCGGCGACTTGGTGGGTGTTGGCTGCATGGTCGATTCCTGCCGCGAGTGCGAAGCTTGTCACGCGGACCTGGAGCAATACTGCTATCAGGGCATGACCCAGACCTATGCCAGCCCGGACCGGGTCAGCGGCGGGCATACCATGGGTGGCTACTCCAACAGCATCGTGGTCCAAGAGCACTTCGTGTTGCGCATCCCGGCCGCGCTCGACCCGGCCAGCGCCGCACCGATTCTCTGTGCCGGCATCACCACCTACTCGCCCCTCAAGCACTACGGTGTGAAGGCCGGCGACAAGGTCGGCGTGCTGGGCATGGGTGGCCTCGGCCATATGGGTATCAAGTTCGCCAAAGCCATGGGCGCGGAAGTCACGTTGTTCACCCGCTCGGCCAGCAAGGCTGAAGAGGCCCGTCGCCAGGGCGCCGATCATGTGATCGTGTCCACCGATCCCGAGCAGATGGCCGCCGCGGCCGGACGCTTCCATTTCCTGCTGGACACCATTCCAGTGCAGCACGATCTCAATCCCTACCTCAGCACCCTGCGCTTCGACGGCGTGCACATCCTGGTGGGTCTGGTCGAGCCGATCGATCCACCGGTCCATGCGGCCAACTTGATCATGGGCCGGCGCGTCCTGGCCGGTTCGTTGATTGGCGGGATCGCAGAAACCCAGGAAGTGCTGGATTTCTGCGCCGAGCACAACATCAGTTGCGACATTGAGATGCTCGACATCCGTCAGATCAACGAGGCCTACAGCCGCATGATCGCCGGGGACGTGAAGTACCGCTTTGTCATCGACATGGCGACGCTCAAGGCCTGACCTTCGTCAAACCTTGGCACCCAGTTCCGCCGACAGCCGGGCTGTGACCCCTTTGACCAGGGGAATCAGCTCGGCCATCTTTTCCAGCGGCATGTACGGCACGGTGCTGGCGATGCTGATACCGGCAACGATGCGCTTGCCGGCGTCCCGGATCGGCGCCGCCACACAGCGAATCGACGGTTCGTTGTCTTCCAGGTCGAAGGCATAACCCCCCGCCACGTACTCCAGCATCCGTTGCTGGAACTGTTCCCAGGATTGCTCCTGATGCTGGGGCCAGAACTGATTCTTCCCACCGGCTGGCAGGCTGATTTCATACAGCCGCTTCCATTGTTCCTGCGAATCATCGAGCATCAGCGCCTTGCCGATCCCGGTGCGCGCCAGCGGCATGCGATGGCCTACGCGCGAACGCATTTCCGGGCCGTTGCGCCCTGGATTCTTCAGCAGGTACAAGACTTCGTCGCCCTCACGAATCGCCAGGTGAACGGTGTCCCCGGTGAGCGCCGACAGCTCGTCCAAGTACGGCCCCGCCAGGCTCACCAGTGGCAATTCTTCCCGGGCCTGGAAACCCAGCTCGATCAGCTTCGGTCCCAGCAGGTAGCCCACTTGCGGCACCACGCGCAGGTAACGTTCGTCCACCAGGCAACTGGCCAGGCGATGGGTGGTGCTGCGGGTGGTGCCGATCAGCCGGGCGATTTCCTTCAAGTCACGGGCGCCGCTGGCGACCGCCTGGACCACCCCCAGGCCACGCAACAATGTCTGCGTGCCCGTAGGTGCGGCATCCTTGGTGATTTTTGGATCGTCTTGCTGCATAGCCGGCCTTCAACAGTGAGCGGGGAACGGGCGGCATTATGGTCGCCCGCCCTGTCGGACTACAACTCGATGCGCTCGACCTTCCCGACCAGCAGGATGTAGGACAGCGCGCCAGCCAGTGCCAGGACAGAGATATAGGTGATGGCCGGGGCAAACGAATCGCCGCTGGCAAGGAAGCCAATGACGATCGGCGTGGCGATCGCCGCCAGGTTACCGATGAAGTTGAACACCCCACCCGTCAGCCCGAGCAACCGCGCCGGGGCCAGTGTGGAGACCAGCGACCAGGTGATCGACGCCAGGCCATTGCCGAAGAACGCCAGGGCCAGGAAGGCGATCACCAGCGGCGTCGATTCAACAAAGTTGGCGCCGATGATCGAGGTGGAGATCAACAGACCGCCAATGATCGGCAGCTTGCGGGCAAACCCCACCGTGGCACCGCGGCGGATCAGCCAGTCGGAAAAGAACCCGGAACACAACACGCCGACAAACGCCGCGAGGAACGGCAACGACGCCAGCAGGCCGGACTTGATGAAATCCATGCCGCGATATTTCACCAGGTAGGTCGGGAACCACGTCAGGAAAAACCACAGCGTGGAGTTGAGGCAGAACTGCCCCAGGTAAATGCCCCACAACTTGCGTTGACTCAGGACGATACCCAGGTCGGCCCAGCTGAATTTTGCCTTGGCCTTCGCCGTATCGGCCTGGATATCCACCAGCCCGCCGCCTTCGCGGATCAGCTCGATTTCGGCGGCATTGGCGCCTTTGAAATCCCGTGGCTCGCGGTACACCGCGTACCAGATCACCGCCCAGAGAATGCCCACCGCGCCCGTGGCGACAAACACCATGTGCCAACCGAACGCGTGTTGCAGCCACGCCAGTACTGGCGTCAGGAAAGCCAGCCCGACGAACTGCCCGGAGGTGTAGAAACCGATGGCCGTGGCCCGCTCACGCTCAGGAAACCAGGTAGTGACCACGCGGCTGTTGATCGGATAAGCCGGCGCTTCCAGGGCACCGACCGCCATGCGCAGCACGAACAGCGCGATGAAACTGGCGGCAAAACCCAGCATGACCGTGGCCACCGACCACAACAGCAACGCCACGCTATACAGAATGCGCGGCGGCACCCGGTCCACCAGCCAGCCACCGGGGATCTGCATGGCGGCATAGGTCCAGCCGAACGCCGAGAAAATCAGCCCGACATGGATCGGATCGATGCCCAGGTCGCTGGTCAACGCGGGGGCGGCGATCGAGAGGTTGCTGCGGTCCAGGTAATTGATCACCACGGTGATGAACAGCAGGACCATGATGAAAAAACGCTTGCGGCTGGGCGTCACCAACGACGCCTGCGCGCTCAGGGTGTGCGCTTGCATGTGAGGTGCCTCTTTTTATGGTTATTGAGGGCGAAACTAACGAGCAGTCGAGTCGACCCGTGGCGAGGGAGCTTGCTCCCGCTGGGCTGCGCAGCAGCCCCCTGTATGTATGAACTGACATCTCTGCGACTGCTGCGCAGTCGAGCGGGAGCAAGCTCCCTCGCCACAGGGGTTGTGGGTGTCTAGGCGATCACCACTCGGCAAAACTGCCATCGGCATGACGCCAGATCGGGTTGCGCCAGCGATGGCCGATGGCCGCGCGTTCGATGACGTATTCCTCGTTGATCTCGATGCCCAGGCCCGGGCCATTCGGGATTTTCACGAAGCCCTTGTCGTAGTCGAACACCTGCGGATCCTTGATGTAGTCCAGCAGGTCGTTGCTCTCGTTGTAGTGGATACCCAGGCTCTGTTCCTGGATGAACGCGTTGTAGCAGACCGCGTCCAGTTGCAGGCACGCCGCCAGGGCGATTGGGCCCAGCGGGCAGTGCAGCGCCAGCGCGACATCGTAGGCCTCGGCCATGTTGGCGATCTTGCGGGTTTCGGTGATGCCGCCGGCATGGGAGGCATCCGGCTGGATGATGTCCACGTAGCCTTCGCTGAGTACACGCTTGAAGTCCCAGCGCGAGAACAACCGCTCGCCCAGGGCAATCGGGGTGCTGGTCAGCGGCGCCAACTCCTTGAGGGCTTCGTAGTTTTCGCTGAGCACCGGCTCTTCGATGAACATCAGTTTATAAGGGTCGAGTTCCTTCATCAGCACCTTGGCCATCGGCTTGTGCACCCGGCCGTGGAAGTCCACGCCAATGCCGACGTTCGGCCCCACCGCATCGCGCACCGCCGCCACGTTGGCCAGGGCCAGGTCGACTTTTTCGAAGGTGTCGAGAAACTGCAGCTCTTCGGTGCCGTTCATCTTCACCGCCGTGAAGCCCCGCGCCACCGCCTCTTTCGCCGCCCGGGCGGTGTCCGCCGGCCGGTCGCCGCCGATCCACGAATACACACGGATCTTATCGCGCACCTGGCCGCCCAGCAGGTCGCTGACCGACACACCCAGGGCCTTGCCCTTGATGTCCCACAGCGCCTGGTCGATGCCGGCCAGGGCGCTCATGTGAATGGCCCCACCACGGTAGAAGCCGCCGCGATAGAGCACGGTCCAAATGTCTTCGATGTTGCGTGGGTCTTTGCCGATCAGGTAGTCGGACAATTCCTCGACAGCCGCCGCAACCGTGTGGGCACGGCCCTCGACCACAGGCTCGCCCCAACCGGTCACGCCCTCGTCGGTCTCGACCTTGAGGAAGCACCAGCGCGGCGGGACGATAAACGTGGTCAGCTTGGTGATTTTCATCTTGTTGTCTCTCTTGTCAGATGCAGCGCACAGGGCGCTGGAAAAGTCTTCAGTTCAAGGCGTTCCATGCGGCCACGTAGGCCTTGGCGCGCACCGCCACTTCATCCGCTGTCAGGCCCGGCTTGAACAGCCCGGAACCGAGGCCGAAACCCTTGACGCCGGCTTCGACAAACACCGCCATGTTGTCCGGCGTAATCCCGCCCACCGGCACCAGCACGGTCCCGGCCGGCAGCACCGCGAGCCAGGCCTTGACCACCGCCGGGCCCATCTGCTCGGCGGGGAACATCTTCAGTACATGGGCGCCTTCGGCCAGCGCGGCAAACGCTTCGGTAGGCGTGGCGACACCCGGCGACAGGTACAGACCCGCCGCTTTCGCCGCCCGCAGCACCTTCGGATCGCTGTGAGGCATGACGATCACTTGGCCGCCAGCGGCTTTCACCTGCTCCACCTGCTCCGGCGTGAGCACGGTGCCGGCGCCGATCAGGCAATCGGCGGGCAAGGTGCTACGCAGGATGCGGATGCTTTCGTACGGCTCGGGGGAATTGAGCGGCACTTCGACGACGCGAAATCCGGCGCTGTACAGGACTTCGCCGATGGCCGCCGCCTCTTCGGGACGCAGGCCACGCAGGATCGCGATCAGCCCGTTGTGCGCCAGTGCTTGAGTGAGCATGTCAGACCTCCAGTCAGGTTCAGGGGGCGGTGGAATCGAGCAACCCGGCCGCTACGGCCAGTTGCCACAAACCGCGTTCGGTGGCCTGTTCGGCCAGGACCACCCGGGCGAAACCGCAGGCGTCGAGGGCCCGTTGATAACGGACACAGAGTTGGGAGTTGCCGATCAGCACCACCGTCGGCAGATGGAGGCTGTCGCGTCGCCGACGCTGCACCTCGGCCAGCGCCGTCAGCTCATGGCCGATCAGCAGGCCCGAGAGGTAATCGGCCTGGGCGCTGGCCTCCAGTTCGCCGGTCAAGCCCAGGCTGCGAGCGCTGAACACCGTGGACAGCGGACCGATCTGGCCGTCCACCGACAACGCCACCTGTACGCCACGATCAAAGGCCACGCCATCGAAGGTCGTACTCCGTTGCTGGGTGCGGCCGAGAATGCTGTGGTCACTGAGCACGGCAAAGATCTCGCCGGTCATGAAGGTGTCGAAATGCACGATGCAGCCATCGGTCACTTCCACCCATTTCGAATGACTGCCGGGCAAGCCGATCAACACCGCTTCGTCCGGCAGGCTGTGCAAGGCGCCGAGCACCTGGGTTTCTTCACCGCGCATGACATTGGGCAAGCGTGAACGCTGAATCACGCCGGGCACGATGTGCACATCGACACCGCGAAGGCTGCGAACGGTTTGTAGGGAATGTCCGAGATTGGCGACGTTGGCGGGTGTGTCGCAGTAAGGCGCTTCACGCCAGCCCTGAGCACTGCCGACCATGCCACAGGCAATCACGGGCAAGCCTGGCTGGGCATCGAGCCAGTCGCCGCAGGCCTCGTCGAAGGCCAGTTCGAAACCGTCGATGCACACCCCGCCGGCCACGGTTCGCGGCCCGGAAGGCAACTGCATGATTCCCGATGACAGCGAGCGCTGCTCGAGCACCTCGCCACCGGCTGCGAGTTTGTAAGCCCGTAATGAGGTGGTCCCCCAATCGAGCGCGATCAATTGCGCCTGCATCCGCTTCACCTGTTCTGTTTTTTGGCAGTGAGTGGAAAGGACTATAAACCCGGGCGCAACAAAATCTCAATATATAAATATCACTCCCATATATTGGGATTTGATGAGCCAACCCTAAAGCCCATCGCCATCCGTTCAAGACCCTGCTACGTTTCTGAGCGGACGCCAAACAACTAGGGAAAAAGTGATGGGACAACAGCTGAAAATCCTCGGTCGCACTTCCTCGATCAATGTCAGAAAAGTGTTGTGGACCTGCCAGGAATTGGAAATCGCCTACGAACGCGAAGACTGGGGTATCGGTTTTTCCTCGACCCACGACCCGGCGTTCCTGGCCTTGAATCCCAATGCCCAAGTGCCGGTGATCATTGATGAGAACGGTGTGCTCTGGGAGTCGAACACCATTTGCCGCTATCTGGTGGGCAAACATGGGCGCAAAGACCTGCTGCCTGTCGAACCTGCCGCACGGGCGCGTGTCGAGCAGTGGATGGACTGGCAAGCCACAGAGCTCAACCCGTCATGGGGCTACGCATTCCACGCCCTGGTACGCAAGAATCCAGACTTCCAGGACCCACAGCGCATCGCCGCCGGCATCAAAGGCTGGAACGAGAAGATGGGTTTGCTCGAGCAGCAGTTGAACCGCACCGGCGCCTATGTGGCCGGCGCGGATTTTTCCCTCGCCGATGTGCTCATCGGCCTGTCCGCGCACCGCTGGCGCCAAACCCCCATGGAGCGTCCCGACTATCCGGCGGTCGCCGCCTATTGCAAGCGGTTGGAACAGCGCCCCGGATTTGCCGAGTACGCATCTGCCGCATATTCGTGAAGTGCTCAGTTGCCGTGGGCGAAATCCCGTAGCACCTTGCCGTCCATTCGGTAGCGCACCCATTCTTCCTGGGGCTGCGCGCCGAGGGATTTGTAGAACTCGATGGCCGGGGTGTTCCAGTCCAGCACACTCCATTCGAAGCGACCGCAATCATTGTCGCAGGCAATTTTCGCCAAGTGGCGAAGCAAGGTCTTGCCCGCCCCGCCGCCGCGCTGCTCTGGCGTGATGTACAGGTCCTCGAGGTACAGGCAATTGCTGCCCAGCCAAGTGGAGTAACTGAAGAAAAACACCGCAAAACCGATTGGCACGCCGTCACGCAGGCAGATCAAGCCGTGGGCGGTCGCGCCCTCGCTGAACAGGCTACGCTCGATGTCCGCCACACTGGCGATGACTTCGTGACGGGCCTTTTCGTAATCGGCCAGCTCGGTGATGAAGGCAAGGATTTGAGGCGCATCGCTGGGTTGCGCAGGACGGATCTCGATGGACATGAACAGGCCTTGTAGCCAATTGAAAGCGCCATACTAAGCCGCGACGCGGCGCTCGTCACATATCGATCCAACTATTTGATCGCGGCGCACGCCTCCTTCAGAACCGCCATTCGTCGCGTCCGAGGCACCAACCCAAATCCAGCGAGGCCCAAGATCAGGTAAGCATTCTGAAAAATGGAGGCGACACCCATGATCACTTCAAGGCTGACCGTATTCACCTTCGCCGCGTTGCTGTCCTCGGTGGCCTTCGCGGCTTCGACCTCCGGCACCGGGCCGACCGACCCCGTGCAAGCGCCCAACTCCCCCGCCACGCAAGGCCTGCCCAAATTGAACACCGACGGAACCGGCGGCGGCCTGAACAATGGCCAGCCGCCCGCTACCGGCACCGATCCGCGTGTGCAGGGTAATGACACGGGTCGTCAGGGCGGCATGAATACGCCGGACTCTACAGCGCCTGATAACGCCGAGACCGGGGTGGGCTCGAAAACCACGACCGGTGGCTCGGGCTCCGAAGGGGGCGCCGCCAGCCAATAGCCTCTGCTCAGACATTTGAGGAGGAACATCCCATGCCTCGTGGAAGCAAAGACAAATACACCGCCGAACAAAAGCGCAAGGCCGAGCACATCGAAGAGAGTTACGAGAAGAAAGGCCTGTCCAAGGACACGGCCGAGGCACGCGCTTGGGCAACGGTCAACAAACAGTCCGGCGGCGGCGAACGCTCCGGCGGTTCGGGGAAGGCGAAACCGGCCGCGGCAAAGAAAACCGACCGCAAGGAATCGGCCCGCCGCGCCGCCAAGACCCGCGAAGGTCATCCACGCACCAGCAAGGCCTCTCATGAGGCCCAGACGGTGGACAGCCTGATGAAGGAGGCCCGGGCGAAAAACATTCCCGGGCGCTCGAAGATGCGTAAGCAGCAATTGGTTGAGGCGTTGCGCAAGGCGGGGTGATTGTCGGCGTCTGGGTGCACGCCTTCGCGAGCAAGCTCGCTCCCACAGTGGGCCTGCGCTGTGCTGGAGCTCTGCGTCCCGGCACAACATCCTGTGGGAGCGAGCTTGCTCGCGATAGCGGTAGATCAGTCGCCAGAGATCGCTATGGGTTGTTCAGCGTTGTTTCAAGCGGTCGATCACCACCGCCAGCAGCAGGATCGAGCCGCGGATGACGTATTGGTAGAAGGTGTCGATGTTCTTCAGGTTCATCGCGTTTTCGATGATCGCCAAAATCAGCACGCCTGCAATGACGTGGCGGATCATGCCGATACCACCGCTCAACGACACCCCACCCAGCACGCAAGCCGAGATCACGGTCAGTTCGAAGCCCTGGCCGATCATCGGCTGGCCCGAGGTCATGCGCGAGGCCAGGATCACCCCGGCCAGGGCACCGATCACGCCATGCACGGCAAAGATGATGATCTTGGTGCGATCAACGTTCACGCCGGCCAAGAGCGCCGCTTCCTGGTTGCCGCCAATGGCCATGGTGTTGCGCCCGTAGGTGGTGTAGTTCAGCAGCCAGCCGAAAAACAGGAAGCACACGATGGTGATCAGGATCGGCACCGGCACGCCGAACATCTGCCCGTTGCCGAACACGAAGAACGATTCCTGGGACACACCCACCGCTTTGCCGTTGGCGAAGATGTAGGCCAGGCCGCGGACGATCTGCATGGTCGCCAATGTGGTAATCAACGCATTGACCCGCAGCTTGGCAATGACGATGCCGTTGATCAAGCCGACGATCAACCCCATCACCAGCGCCGCGCTGATGCCAAGGAACACGCTGTTGGTGTCGCGCATCACCACCGCCGCGACGACGCCGGCACAGGCAATCACCGAACCGACCGACAAGTCGAAGTGCCCGGACGCCAGGCAATACAACATGGTGCAGGCCGCGATGCCGGTGGTGGAAATCGCCAGGCCCAGCCCGCGCATGTTCAGCGGCGACAGGAAGTTGTCGATCATCAGGGTGCAGAGCACGAAGATGCCGATGGCCGCCAGCAACATGACCCAGTCATCCAGGAAGCGACGCAGGTCCAGGGGTTTGCGTGCCGTTGGCAGTGCATTGTTTTGAATGGTCATGATTTACCTCTCAGTTCGCCGCGTCGGCAACGCGTTGGCGCGGCAGCGCCAGTTGCAACAGGTTGGATTCGTTGGCCTGGTCACGCGACAGCTCGCCGCGCATGGCCCCTTCGCAAAGCACCAGGATTCGGTCGGAAATGCCCATCACTTCCATCAGGTCGCTGGACACCACAATCACCGCGATGCCATCGGCCGCCAGGTTGTGGATAATCTGGTAGATCTCCGCCTTGGCCCCGATGTCGATGCCGCGAGTAGGCTCGTCCAGCAGCAGGACTTTCATCGGCATCGACAGCCAGCGACCGAGAATCGCTTTCTGCTGGTTGCCGCCGGACAGGTACATGATTTTCTGTCCCGCCGTGGGGGTCTTCACTTTCAGCGACTTGATCTGTTTGTCGGCATTGCCCCGTTCCCAGTCGCCACGCAACAGGCAGCCGAGCGTGGAATGAGACGGGCGCGCACTGATGTTGATGTTCTCGCCCACACTGCCCAATGGGATGATGCCTTCTTTCTTGCGATCCTCCGGGCAGAGCAGCACGCCCGCGGCGATGGCATCCCGAGGTGAACGCAGTTTCAGTTCCTTGTCGTGCAGGACGAGACTTCCTTCGCGCTGGCGCTCCAAGCCACTGAGCAAGCGCAGCAGCTCGGTACGACCGGCGCCGACCAGCCCGAACAAACCGAGGATCTCGCCCTTGTGCACCTGGAAACTCACCGGCTCATGCAAGCCCGGCCCCAACAAGCCCTTCACTTGCAGCGCCACATCGCCGCGCTCCCGAGGACGGTAGTCATAGATGTCCTGGATATCGCGACCGACCATGCACGTGACGAGTTGATCATGGGTCAACTCGCTCATGTTCTCGAAGGTCCGCACGTAACGACCGTCCTTGAACACCGTCACCGCATTGCAGATGCGGAACACCTCTTCCATGCGATGGCTGACGTAGAGCACCACTTTGCCCTCGTCTCGCAGCCGGCCGATGATCGCCATCAAACGGTCGATTTCCCGGGCCGACAGGCTACTGGTGGGCTCGTCGAAAGCAATGACGTGAGCACCGCGAGACAAGGCCTTGGCAATTTCCACTAATTGGCGCTGGCCGAGGGACAGGCGACCGACTTTTTCCTGGGGGTCGATTTCGTCGGCCAGGCCTTTGAGCAGCGTCAGCGCCTGTTGGCGCAGCACGCCACGATTGACCAGGCCGAAACGCGCCGGCAAATGGCCGAGAAACAAATTTTCAGCGACGGTCATTTCCGGCACCAGGTGCAGTTCCTGGTGAATCACCGCCACGCCGCTGGCGATGCTGTCGGCGGTGCCTTTGAAGGCCATCGTCTGCTCGCCGATCTGCAAGTCGCCGCTGCTCGGGATGTAGGCACCACCGAGGATCTTCAGCAACGTGGACTTGCCAGCGCCGTTTTCCCCCATCAAGGCATGGACCTGCCCCGGATGGGCGACGAAACTGATATTGGCCAGCGCCTGCACGCCGGGAAAGGACTTGCCGATCCCGTTGAATCGCAAGCTGCCGCCGATGTTGTGTTGCCGTGTCGCTGTTTGCGCTTGCATAACCACCTCGAACTTACAGAGATCAAGCGACCCCGCCACTCAAGTGACCAGGGCCGCTTTTGAATCAACCGGCCATCAGTTCCACAGGCCGATTTTTTCCAGCTCTTGCTTGAAGTTCTCCCGGGTGATCAGCGTCACCTCGTCCATGGCGGTGTACTTCGGCGGCTCCTTGCCGGTGGTGATCCACTCGTACATCATTTCGGCGGTCTTGTAGCCTTCGATGTGAGGGCTTGGCAGCATCGAGCCGAAGAAGCCGCTGTCAGGCTTCTTCAATTCACCGATGGCGTCGGTGCCGTTGATGCCGATGCCGATCACATTGGCCGCCTTGAACCCCGCGGCTTCGGTGGCGCGCACGCCGCCCAGCACAGTGTTGTCATTCATGCCACCGATGATCAGGTTCTTGGCGGCGCTTGGCAGCTTCACCAGGGCCGAGTTGGTGGAGTCCATGCTCCCGGGTACGTCGAGGGTCTTCAGCGCCGAATAAAGGATGTGGTCTGCCGGCATCCCGGCCTTTTTCAGGGCATCGACCGAACCGTCGGTGCGCTTCTTGCCGGTGTCCAGTTCGTTATAGGTGTTGATGACGGCATAGGTGTCTTTCCAATCCCAGCCACGTTTTTTCGCCTCAGCCGCCATGGCGGCGCCCTGCTTCTGGCCGACTTCGAACGCCGCCATGCCCAGGTACGGTACGTCTTCCATGAACTTGCCATCGGAACCGACGAAGCGGTCGTCGACGGCGATCACTTTCATGTCATTGAGCTTGGCCTTGGCCACGATGGCCGGGCCGAGGGAGACGTCCGGCGGGCAGATCACGAAGCCCTTGGCACCGTTGGCGGCCAGGCTGTCGATGGCCGAGAGGGTTTTCTCGCCGTCGGGCACGGCGATCTTGATCAACTGGAAGCCTTTATCCTTGGCCGCCTTCTCGGCAAACGCCCATTCGGTCTGGAACCACGGCTCCTCGGCCTGCTTGACCAGGAAACCAATTTTTACCGCATCGGCCGCCAGCAAGTGGCTGCTGAGGCTGACCGCGGTAACCGCCAGGGCGGCGCGACACAGGGAACGGATCCCACGACGATGTTTCATAGTTGACTCCTTGTTTTTTTTATTGAAAGCCAAACGACCAGGGTTCTGCTCCACCGTCGGTGGAAATGCGCAGGCTGGGCGGTCACATCAAGTTGCTACACAGCATAGGCCCAAATAGTCATATCGTATGATGATTGGATTACAGGCGAAGTTTCCCACTGCAATCCAGGAATATTCAGTCGTGGTACATGACTGAACGTCCCCCATCGATGGTGATGCATGAGGCATTGATAAACGGTGCTTCATCGCTGGCCAGGAACACGGCCGTCATTGCCACTTCGATCGGTTGCCCGATGCGCCGTGGCGGGTGCAGATCCAGCGCGCGCTGGCGTTCGGCATAAGGATCGGCAAAGCCGTTCCAGTAGTCGACGTTCAGTTGGGTCTCGATATAACCCGGTGCGATGGCATTGACGCGTACGCCTTTGGGTGCGTATTCGATGCCCAGGGCGCGGGTCAGGCCGAGCAGGCCATGCTTGGCCACCGGGTAAGGGAAACAACCGGGAATGATGTGGGACGAATGGGTCGAAGCAATGTTGATGATGCTGCCCACGCCCTGCTCGAGCATCTGCGGCAATACCGCCTTGCAACCGTACCAGGCGCCATCCAGGTCGATGGCGAAGCAGCGACGCCAGTCTTCTTCGGTCATATCCAGCGGGTCACGGAATACATTGACACCGGCGCAATTCACCAGCACATCGATGCGACCGTGCCGCTCGACGGCATGCCGGGCCATGGCGTGCAGGTCCTGCTGGTTCGACACATCGGCTTTCAGCGCATGCACGTCCGCCCCGCGTTCACGCCAATGAGCGGCAACCGTCTCGACCTTCTCGGCCTGAATATCGCTGATCACCAGCCGTGCCTGTTGCGAAGCGAACGCGGCGACGATCGCCTCGCCAATGCCCTGGGCCGCACCGGTCAGCAGCACCACTTTGTTTTTCAGGCGCTCGCCCTTCGGGGGCTCGGGCACTGGCGGCAATGAAAGCGGCTCAGCCATGGATCAAGACTCCCGGACGCAGGCACGACAAAAACCGGGCATCCAGGGACGACCGGTCAAAAGACGTTGTAAGCAGCCGTGAATCGCGTACGCCGCAGAGGCGTACGGGGGAGGATCGTTGCATCACTTCACCTGTTTTGTTTTTTTAGTGTGAGTGCGTATTGCCGATGGAGCCGACTATAAACCCGACCGCCGAATAATCTCAATATATATATTTACATCCCATATTTTGGGATTCATCCCGCAAACCGAGTACAAGCCACGCCCGGTATGTCGACCCGCATGGACAGCACCGCACCGTCCAGCGGATGACCCAACGGGCTCGCCGCACTGGTGATGTACAAGGTCTTGAGGTCTTCGCCTCCAAACACACAGCTGGTCGGCCGGCTGACGGGCAGTTCGATCACCCGGTCGACCTGGCCTTGCGGATTCAATCGCAGCAGGCAACTGCCGTCCCAGCGCGCGTTCCAGATATAACCCCGGGCATCCATCGCCGAACCGTCCGGCCCGCCGCGCGGGTGTGGACCGAACCAGACCTCGGCGGGAGCCAGGCTGCCATCGGGATGGATAAAGTGCCGATACAAAGTGCCGTCGAGGCTCTCGCCGAAATACACCGTGGTGCCATCTGGACTCCACAACAAGGTGTTCGGGATACCCAGCCCGCGTAACAACGGCATGACCCGGCCATCGCCACTGACACGAAAGAGGCCGCCGGAGCGCCGCTCGATGGGTAGGTCCTCTGCGTTTTCACCGATGTTGTTCTGCATGGTGCCGAGCCAGAGCTGGCCCAAGGCATCGCAACGGGCTTCGTTGGCACGATTGCCCAGTTGCGGGTCGGCCATGCACAGCAGGGTCAAGCGCGGTTCCAGGCCCGGCGAATCGAGGTCCAGCCGGTAGACACCACTGCTCAGCGTCACCAATGCATCGCCACTCTGCGTCGGGATAAAGGCGGACACATGCTCGGGCATCTGCCAGATCTGCACATTGGCGCCGATCAACCGCAGCGCCTGCTTGCCGGCGATATCGACCCAGTACAACGCCTGGGTCGGCTCATCCCAGAACGGCCCCTCGCCCAAGATCGCCCGATGTTCCGTAACAGCCGTCCACTTCATTGAAACCTCCCGTTCCCTATCTGCCCGGCAGCGTCTGTCCGACCGGCCATGACATTAGGGTAAAAGCGCTTGATGGCCAGGTCAGCGTTATCGATCAGGGTCATGCAGGCCCAGACGCCCCGCGCCGCGTCACGGGCCGCGATGGCGTCGGCGATGTCCTTGTGGATGGGCAAGGTGCGGCGCAGCTCATCCGGGTCGGCAGCCGACACCTCGAACGATACCGCCAGCAGCGCGCCCAGGGCCGGGACCATCTGTTCGATGAATTGATTATGGCTGGCGGCGAGGATGCATTCGTGGAAAAACTGGTCGGCGCGGTTGTAATCCGCGCCGCTGTCCACGGCCCGCTCCAGCGCATGGTAGGCCAGGCGGATCGCCTGCACCTGGTCGGCCGTGGCCCGTTCACAGGCCCAACGCACCGCCATCGGCTCGATGGTGCGGCGCAGGTCCAGCAAGTCATCGACGAAATTTTCCGGCAAGCCGCTGCGTGACAGCCAGCCAACCACTTGGGGGTCGAACAGGTTCCAGCGTCGCACCGGCAACACCCGCGTGCCGACTTTCGGCCCGACCTCCAGCATGCCTTTGGCCACCAGGGTCTTGATCGCCTCGCGAATCACCGTGCGACTGACGCCCAATTGTTCGCCCAAGTCCGCCTCGACCTTGATGGTTTGCCCAGGCTTGACCTGGCCGGCGGCTATCCAGCCCCCCAGCCAATCGACGGTCGATGCATGAAAACTGCTGGACATGAAAACCCCGCGAGCCACTCTTATAGGAGGCTCACGCTAATCATCATACGATTGGGTGTCAATTTGAATTTTTACGTAACCCACCTGTGGGAGCGAGCTTGCTCGCGATAGCGGTCGTCCAGCCAACACAGCTGTTGGATCAACCATCGCTCCCAAGAGGGCTCAGGGTTCCAGGCCTATGGGGAAGAACTCGCCACCGCTCCACACGCCCAACCAGCGCTGCCCATCGATCTCGCGACTGACCGCCAGCTCCACCAGTTGGTAGAACACATTGCGATGGATCAGTGCTTCGAGATTGCTGCGCACATGCACGTAGGGCGCGGGTTCCTGGGTCTGGGGATCGATCACCACCCGCAGCGGATGCTCGCCGCCGGCCTCAGTGGTTTCCTCGACATTGGTGGTGAAGCGCAACAACTGCCCTTCCCCCTGCCCTTCGACCTCAAGGGTCACGGCCACGAACGGCGCGTCATCGACCTTGATACCGACTTTTTCCACAGGAGTGATCAGGAAGTAATCATCGCCGTCGCGGCGGATGATGGTGGAGAACAGCTTGACCATCGGCTTTCGCCCGATGGGCGTACCCAGGTAATACCAGGTGCCGTCCCGGGCGATGCGCATGTCGATGTCGCCGCAGAAGTCGGGGTTCCACAAGTGGACCGGCGGCAGCCCTTTGGTCTTGGGGATCTGCCCCAGCAAGTCATTGGCTTTTTGCGGTCCGCTCATGGTGACTCCTGATTATTTATTCGTCGCTCATCCCCAGCAGGCTGCGGGCATATTCACGCAAAGGCGTGGCGATGAGGTCTTGTGGCTGCTTGTCGTGCAACGTCAGTAAACCGCCACGACTCTTGATCCGTGCAGTATCAATCAAATACTGGGTGCTGGTCTCGATCAACATGATTTGAATCACGCTGGTATCGACACCCAAGCGATCCAAGGCTTCTTCATCCTGCCATTCATCCGTGTTGCCGATACGGTTGTCAGCCTTGGCGAAGCGGGTGTACAGCAAATAATGGGCGCCAGCGGAACGGGCCTCGCCCATGGCCTGGTCGAGGCCTTCGGGAACGCGGGCGCGACGGACCATGGGGAAATATTCGATGAAGCCATTGAAGGCTTCCTCGGCCACGACGTTGGGACGCGGATAAGCACTGCCTGGCGGAGCGAAGGCGCCCTGGGCGATGTAGATGAACGAGTCGGGCTGAATACGCAGGTTGTTCACACGACGGCTGTCGCTATGGTCCAGCAGGCCGGCGTCGCTCATGTGGTAACGAACGCCCTCTCCCATGTCACTGACATTCATGCAGCCACCAAGCGCCAAAATGGCCAGCAGCAAAACCAGGCTACGCATCCTACCCTCCAAAAACCGGTGTCGGAAAACCGGCGAATGGTCGTGGGATGCAGCTTTTGCGCCAGACCTTGGGATTGATTGGATTTTCCGCCTGGAATGCAGTTGTGGCGAGGGAGCTTGCTCCCGCTGGGGCGCGAAGCGGCCCTAAAACCCGGCGACACGGTGGATCAGGTTGATTGAGTGAGCTTGAGAGGGGGCTGCTGCGCAGCCCAGCGGGAGCAAGCTCCCTCGCCACAAAAGCATCCCGGGCGACCAACCGATTTGCTCTTGAGACTGACACTGACTCGAGGCATTCCCTTAACCCGCGCCATGCCCAATTCCCGTGGCGAGGGAGCTTGCTCCCGCTGGGGCGCGAAGCGGCCCTAAAACCCGGCGACACGGTAGATCAGGTTGATTGAGTGAGCTTGAGAGGGGGCTGCTGCG
>NZ_FMTR01000027.1:0-74118 GCF_900100135.1 Pseudomonas sp. NFACC05-1
CAATAAGACGATCGAGTTGGCTGACGGCGGCTACGACGAAGTGCGCACTAATCAGGCCACCTTCACCCTGAACCCGTACATCGAAAAATTGACCTACACCGGCACGACGGCTTTCACTGCTTATGGCAGTGTCACCGATAACATCATCATCGGCGGCGCAGGTAACGACGTGCTGTTCGGCGGTGACGGCGCCGATCAGCTCTTCGGCGGCGAAGGGTTGGACGTCGCCGGTTATACCGACAGCAAGGTGGCGGTGAATATCAACCTCAAGACGGGGGTTCACTCTGGTATCGCTACCGGCGATACCTTTACCGACATCGAAGTGATTCGTGGCTCAAGTTACAACGACACCTTTGTAGCTGACGGTCTGGCGATTGGCTTCGATGGTGGTCTGGGAATAGACACGGTAGATTATTCGACCTCGGCCGAAGCGATCAATGTCGATATTCGCGTCTATAAAGGCTTGCCTGGAATTGGCGGTGATGCCGAGGGCGACACGCTGGAAGGTATCGAAAAGGTTATCGGTACGGCGTTCAATGACACATTCACCAGTGCCTGGGGGGCTGTAACGCTGGAGGGAGGGCTCGGTGACGACGTCTACATTGTCAACACCAGCGGGAACAAGACGGTCGAGCTGGCTGATGGCGGCTTCGACGAAGTATTTACTAACCAGGCCATCTTCACCATGGACCCGTTCATTGAGAAGATGACTCACACTGGCACGGTGGCATTCACAGGCTACGGCAACACCGGCGATAACATCATCATAGGTGGCGCAGGCAACGACGTACTGTTCGGCGCTGCTGGTGCAGATCAACTCATTGGTGGAGCAGGCGTGGATGTCGCCAGCTATGGCGATAGCCGGGTAGCGGTTACCCTTAATATGACCACAGGCGTCCATTCCGGTATTGCAGCAGGCGATACCTATCAAGAGATTGAAACGCTGCGTGGGTCGGGTTTTAACGACA
This sequence comes from Pseudomonas sp. NFACC05-1, assembly GCF_900100135.1. Classification (NCBI taxonomy): domain Bacteria; kingdom Pseudomonadati; phylum Pseudomonadota; class Gammaproteobacteria; order Pseudomonadales; family Pseudomonadaceae; genus Pseudomonas; species Pseudomonas sp. NFACC05-1. The sequence continues at coordinate 969 of NZ_FMTR01000027.1, forward strand.
CCTTCATCGGCGGTTCGCAAGCGATGGGCGTGGATGGCGCGTTGGGAACTGATCTGGCCAGCTATGAACAGTCCTCCAGCGCGGTGACCATCGACCTGACAACCAATGTGAATGCCGGTGATGCGGCAGGCGATACGTTTACCGCGATTGAGATCTATCAGGGCTCCGATTTCGATGACACGCTATTGGGCTCTGCTAAAGCCGACATTTTTATTGGTGGTGCGGGCGCCGACGTCATTGATGGTCGCGATGGTGTGGATCAAGCCTGGTATATCAACAGTGCTGCCGCTGTGGATATCAACCTTCAGACGGGTATTCACCAGGGCGGCGACGCCCAGGGTGATGTGCTGACTAACATCGAGCGGGTCATGGGCAGCCAGTTCAATGATTCGATGACAGGAGACAGCCTGGCTAACTGGTTGGAGGGTGGGCTGGGCAATGACACCATCTACGGGGGCGATGGCGCCGATTACATCTATGGCGGCTTGTACACTGCTACAGGCCCGATGCTTCCCGGTGGCCCTGCCAACGTAGCCCAGGCCGATCAGCTCTATGGCGGCCTCGGCAACGATGCGCTTACCACGGCCAACCTGGACACCGGAGCAGTGGCCTATGGAGAGGCAGGCAACGACGGCATTGCCGTGTTCAGCGGCACTGCTGATGGTGGGGCAGGCAACGATATTTTGTTGGGCAGAGGGGATGGTTTCCGCTTGTTGGGCGGGGCCGGCGATGACACTTTAACTGTCGCCGAAGGTGGTCAGGGGTTCGTTAATGGAGGTCAGGATGACGATACCTACGTCATCGATACCTACGGCCAGGTCACGATCAAGGATGACGGTACAGGAGGGTTTGATCGGGTGTTGCTGAACGGAATGGAGTCGATGGACACGATAACGACCGTGCGCAGTGGCAATGACGCGTATATCTTCAATACCTCGAGCTACCATTCAGGCCAACCGCTTTCGGACATGGGCGTGAAGCTGCAGGATTGGTACGCGGGCTTCAACACCATCGAGCAGTTCCATACCTCTAATGGAGATGTCTTTACGATCCCCGCATAACAGCGTTCCCCCTTGCCCGGGGTGCTTGATATAGGACAGGGCTACAAAAACGCCTCTGGGTCAATAAGACCCAGAGGCGTTTTTTATTTGCCCGCGCAGCATGGGCGCAATTTTACGCAGGCGAGTCCAGCCGTAAACGGACTGTCTGGTGCGGAACTTGCAGCCCAGCGCAAAGCGCTCGAAGAGCGTCAAGTTTCCTTACGACCTCTGTCATCAAGTCAGTATTGACTGGCGACATGGATGTCATGAAAAACCAAGGGATGGATAACAGTTGAAAACCCCTAACGCTGTCAGTGCGCCTGTTGTTGCGCCTCCATTGAAATCGGCATTGCGCCGGGGGCTGATAGGCGCCGCGCTGTTTTCCGGGGTGATCAATATCCTGGCGCTGATTGGCCCGGTGTTCATGCTGGAAGTCTACGACCGGGTCATTCCCAGCCAGAGCGTCCCGACCCTGGTCGCCCTGGGGCTACTGGCGCTGGGGGTTTATGCGCTTTCGGGCCTGCTGGATATCATTCGATCCCGAGTCATGGTGCGAATTGCTTCCTCGCTGGATCTGACGCTGTCTTCGAGAGTCTTCAACGTGATTGCCGGTGCTTCGCTGAAAACGCCGATTACCGGAGACGCTCTGAAACCGGCCCAGGAGCTGGATCAGATCCGCGGTTTTATTGGTGGTCCGGGACTTGTGGCATTTTTCGATTTGCCGTGGATGCCGGTTTACCTCGCGGTCTGCTTTTACATTCACCCGCTCTTTGGTCTTTTAACCGTCGCCTTGATGATTATCCTCATCGCGCTGACCGTACTCACTGACCGGCAGACCCGCAAATTGATGCAGGCGTCGGCCGATGCGTTGAACAAGCGCAATCACCTGGGCCAGCAAGCTCACCAGAACGCCGAAGCGCTGATGGCCATGGGCATGTTGGTCAACACGTCGACTATCTGGCAGAAGAATCACAGCACCTTCATTACCCTGCAACGACGCTCGATCGACATTGGTGGCTTTTACGGTGGCATTTCCAAAACCCTGCGCCAGGTCGTTCAGTCGGCCGCCCTGGCCTTGGGTGCATGGCTGGTGATCCAAGGCGACTTGAGCGGCGGCACGATGATCGCGGCCTCGATTATTGTGGCGCGGACGCTGGCACCGGCGGAGCAGGTCATTGCCTCGTGGCGCAGCCTGTTGGGTGCCCAGATCGCCTGGAAGAAACTAGTGGAAGTGTTCTCGCTGTTCCCGGATGCCCAGAGCAAGACCGAGCTTCCTGCGGCCCATCGCAACTTGCAGGTCGAAAGTGTTTTCGCAGCGCCACCCGGCGCGCAGCGCCTGACCTTGCAAAATATCAACTTCCTGGTCGCCGCGGGCACTGCTGTGGGGGTGGTGGGGCCGAGCGCATCGGGCAAGTCGTCATTGGCGCGGGTCCTAGTCAACGCCTGGGCCCCGGCGCGGGGGCATGTCCGGCTCGATGGCGCGCCGCTGGATCTGCTGACCGAACAGGCTCGAGGCAAGTTGATCGGTTATCTGCCGCAAAGCGTTGGGCTGTTTACCGGAACCGTCGCCCAGAACATCGCCCGCCTAGACCCTTCGGCACCGGACAGCGCGATTGTCAGCGCTGCGCAATTGGCCGGGGTTCATGAGCTGATCCTGCAGTTGCCCCGAGGCTATGAAACCCAAGTAGGCGAGGGCGGGGTCAACCTCTCGGCCGGTCAGCGACAACGGGTGGCACTGGCCAGGGCTTTATTCGGTGATCCGTTCCTGGTGGTGCTGGACGAGCCAAATTCAAACCTCGATGCCGAAGGCGAACAGGCGCTGGCCAAAGCCATCCTGGCGCTCAAGGCTCGTGGTGCAATCGTGGTGGTGATTGCCCATCGCACCAGTATCTTGTCGGTGATTGACCATGTGCTGATTCTCGAAAACGGCATGCAGGCAGCTTTCGGTCCCAAGGATGTCGTCCTTAAAAGGCCGCCTGCACCAGCTCCCAGGCCCGCCAACAATGTCGTGGAATTGGGAGTGCCCAACTGATGCAGGCCGATCAAGAAGCCAATCTGACCGATTCTTTATCCCGTCATCTGCGTTGGGGGGCGGTGTCATTGGTGCTGCTGCTCGGTGGAAGCCTGACTTGGGCGATGTTGACCAACCTGTCTGGTGCAGTCATTGCCTCGGGGGTAGTGGCCGTGGAGGGCAGCGTCAAGACGATTCAGCATCCTACCGGAGGTGTGGTGGCCGAATTACTGATCAAGGAAGGGCAGACAGTCGCGGCAGGGGACGTGCTGTTGCGCCTCGATGCCACATTGCCCGCCGCCAGCCAGGCCATTGTCAGTAAATCCTTGAACCAGGCTTGGGCGCGTCTGGCTCGCCTGGAGGCCGAGCGGGACGATGCCAGCGAGGTAGTGGTACCAACGGAGTTGCTGTCCCGCATGAGCCTGGAGGAGGCCGAGTCGGTCATGGCTATAGAGCAGCAACTGTTTCTTGACCGGCGCGCTTCCCGCGAAGGCCAGAAGAAGCAACTGCGCGAGCGTGTCCAGCAACTCAACGAAACCATTGCCGGTCACGACATCCAGCAGAAAACCAAGCTGGAAGAAATCGAACTGATCGATAGCGAATACCAGGCCGTCAAGAAACTGTTCGACAAAGGCATGATGACTCTCGATCGGGTCAATGCCCTGGCTCGAGGTATTGCCCGCTTGCGCGGAGAGAGGGGACAGTTGATGGCGTCCATTGCCGAGGCTCGGGGCAAGATCGCCGAAACCGAGTTGCAACGACTCCAGGTTGACCAGACTTTCCGCAGTGAAGTGTCCCAGGAACTGAGAGATTTGCTGGCCCGTCAGGGCGAATTGATCGAGCGGGAAATCACTGCCAGCGATCAGCTCAAACGCATCGACATCACCTCGCCTATTGCCGGACGCGTGCAGCAATTGGCCGTCCACACAATCGGTGGCGTCATCTCACCGGCCGAGGGGCTCATGCAGATCGTACCCGCCGACGATGAACTGCTGGTGGAGGCGAAAATCAGTGCCCAAGACATTGACCAGCTAACGGTCGGGCAATCCGCGACCTTGCGCTTGAGCGCGTTCAACCGCAGCACCACGCCCGAACTGACCGGCACCGTGGTGCGACTGTCAGCAGATCTGATTCAGGATGAGCGCACAGGGGCGGGGTTCTATCGGGCGGGTATCAAAATTCCTCAAAGCGAATTGGCGAAGCTGCAAGGGCTAGCCCTGGTGCCGGGAATGCCGGTTGAGTCGATGATCCAGACCGGCTCCAGAAACGTCATGTCTTACTTGCTCAAACCAATCAGCGACCATGCCCAGCGAGCATTCAGAGAGGGCTAGTTTTTAACGTTGAATGGCTTGGCGAGGTTATGAACGCTAGAGCTTTCGATACCAGGATTTGCTGGCGCGTTTCCTGCAAGCCCCCCTCATATCGCCATAAAACGAGCGCTCGCGGACCATCGCAGCGCCCGGATCGGCATTGAAGGTGTAATCCCCGCGCCAGCAGAGCGAAACAACGCTTGGCTGAGCCCGGTGATGGACAAGAGGGGAGACGATGAAGGCAGTTATCTTGGCAGGTGGTCTCGGCACACGGATCAGCGAGGAGTCGCACCTCAAGCCCAAGCCGATGATCGAGATCGGTGGCAAGCCAATTCTTTGGCACATCATGAAGCAGTATTCCGCCCATGGAATCCACGACTTCGTCATTTGCCTGGGTTACAAGGGCTACGCCATCAAGGATTTTTTCGCCAACTACTTTCTGCACACCTCCGACGTCACTTTCGACATGTGCAACAACCGCATGGACGTTCACCAGAACTACAGCGAGCCGTGGCGCGTGACCCTGATCGACACTGGTGAAGACACCATGACCGGCGGCCGGCTGCGTCGGGCGGCGCGTTATCTGGAAAATGAAGAAGCGTTCTGTTTTACCTATGGCGACGGCGTGTCGGATCTCAATATTGGCGCGCTGGTGGAATTTCACTTTTCGCACGGCAAGCTGGCCACGGTGACGGCCGTCCAACCGCCAGGCCGTTACGGGGCTCTGGACAGGGATAACGACCAAGTATTGGGTTTCACCGAAAAACCACGGGGGGATGGTGGCTGGATTAACGGCGGTTTCTTCGTATTGTCGCCCAAGGTGTTGCCGTTGATCGAAAACGATGCAACTTCATGGGAATCCGGTCCTCTGGACGGCCTTGCCGCGCAAGGCCAGTTGATGGCGTTCCAGCACGATGGCTTTTGGCAGCCGATGGACACCCTGCGGGATAAAAATCACCTCGAAGCCCTGTGGCAAAGCGGGGAGGCCCCATGGAAGCAGTGGGACTGAGCCCCGAGTTCTGGCGCGGCAAGCGGGTGCTGGTTACCGGTCACACCGGTTTCAAAGGCAGCTGGTTGACGCTGTGGCTGCAGAGCCTGGGCGCACAGGTCAGTGGTTTTTCCCTGGACCCGACCACTCAACCGAACCTGTTCGAACTGGCCCGGGTCGGCGAGGGCATCGATGATCGGCGCGCTGATTTGCGCGACCTTGGCGCCTTGCTGGAAGTGCTTGCCGACGTGCAGCCTCAGATCGTCCTGCACCTGGCGGCCCAGCCGCTGGTACGCGAGGGTTATCGCGACCCGTTGGGGACCTATTCCAGCAATGTCATGGGCACCCTGAACCTGCTCGAAGCAATCCGTCAGGTTGGCGGCGTGCGCGCCTGCGTATTGGTGACCACAGATAAGGTCTACGCCAACCAGGAGTGGCTGTGGCCCTATCGCGAAAATGAACCCTTGGGCGGCCACGACCCCTACAGCAGCAGCAAGGCCTGCTGCGAATTGCTGGCGCAGTCTTATGCCGCGTCGTTCTTTTCGGCCGAGCGATTCGCTGAGCACGGCCTGGCCTTGGCCACGGCGCGGGCTGGCAACGTATTGGGCGGCGGTGATTTTGCCCCTGAGCGCCTGATTCCGGACGTGCTCAAGGCCTGGTCGGCGGACGAGCCGGTGACGCTGCGTTATCCACAAGCCGTACGCCCGTGGCAGCACGCCCTGGAACCGCTGGCCGGTTATTTACAGTTGGCCGCAGGCCTTCATGAGCAGGGGCCGGAATTTGCCGGCGCCTGGAACTTTGGCCCCGGCGAAGCGGATATGTGCAGTGTCGGTGACGTCGTCCAGTTGCTGGCCGAGCGCTGGCCGCAAGCGCCGGGCCTGCGCATCGAGCCGAGTGATCTGCATGAAGCCGGCCTGCTGCGCCTGGACAGCAGCCGCGCCCGGCAATTGCTGGGCTGGCAGCCGCGCTGGTCGCTGCAGCAATGCCTGGCCCAGACCCTCGATTGGCACCTTGCCTGGCAGAACGGCGACGACATGCGCCAAGTCACGCTGGGGCAGTTGAACCTGTACCGAGGCACGTTGTGAGCGAGTTTTCAATGAAGGCATTACCGTTGGCCGGTTTGTTCACCGTCCAGCACAAGCGCTTCGAAGACCAGCGCGGGCATTTCGCCCGGCTGTTCTGCGAAGGCAGCCTGAGCGCGTTCGGCCAGCCATTCCATATCCGTCAGATCAATCATTCTTGTACCCATGAGCGCGGTAGCGTGCGTGGGTTGCACTATCAGAACGCGGCACAACCGGAAGCCAAGCTGATTACCTGTCTGCGTGGCGAAGTCTGGGATGTGGCTGTGGATTTGCGTCCCGACTCCGAGACTTTCCTGCATTGGCACGCCGAGCACCTGAAGGCCGGTGATGGCCGCAGCCTGTTGATCCCGGCTGGGTTCGCCCATGGGTTCCAGACCCTGACCGACGATGCCGAGCTGCTTTATCTGCACAGCGCCGATTACGCCCCGGAGCACGAGGGCGGCCTGTCGGTGAGTGATCCGCGGCTGGCGATTGCCTGGCCGCTGCCTGTCAATAATCTGTCGACCCGGGACAGCAGTCATCCCTTGCTCGATGAGCGTTTCGCTGGAGTGCGTGTATGAATTGCCGAGGTTGCGGGACTGCCCTGGTGTTGCCACTGATTGACCTTGGCACGTCGCCGCCGTCCAATGCATACGTGCGGGCCGACCAACTGGAGCAGGCCGAGCAGTGGGTCCCGCTCAAGGTTGCTGTATGTCAGCAGTGCTGGCTGGTACAGACCGAGGATTACACCCGCGCCGACAGTTTGTTCGACGCCGAGTATGCCTATTTCAGTTCGTTCTCCAGTACCTGGCTGGCCCATGCCGAGCGCTATGTGGCCGAGATGGTCGAACGCTTCGATTTGACCCCGAACAGCCGCGTGGTGGAGATTGCCGCCAACGACGGTTACCTGTTGCAGTACGTGGCCAAGCGCGGGATTGCGTGCCTGGGTGTCGAGCCAACTCGCAGCACCGCCAAGGCTGCCCGTGAAAAAGGCCTGGAAATTCGCGAGCTATTCTTTGGCCGCGATACCGCGTCGCAACTCATGGGGGAGGGTTGGGCAGCCGACTTGATGGCGGCCAATAACGTGCTCGCCCATGTGCCTGACATCAATGATTTCCTCGCCGGTTTCGCCACGCTGCTGAAGCCTACGGGCGTAGCGACGTTTGAGTTTCCGCAATTGCTCACGCTAATGGCCGGGCAGCAGTTCGACACCCTGTATCACGAACATTTTTCCTACCTGTCGCTGACGGCCGTGCAAACACTGTGCGAGCGCAACGGGCTGGAAGTTTTCGATGTCAGCCAACTGTCGACCCACGGCGGTTCGTTGCGGGTGTTCGTCCAGCGTACCGATGGCGTGCGTCGTCCGGTGCAGGCCACGGTGCAACAGCAACTGCAGGCTGAGCTTGATGCCGGTGTGAAAACTTCCGCATATTACGCCACCCTGGCGCCGGCCGCCGAGGCCATCAAGCATGGTTTGCTGCGTTTCCTGTTGCAGGCCAAGGCTGATGGCAAGCATGTGGTCGGTTATGGCGCGGCCGCCAAAGGCAATACGTTGCTCAACTATGCCGGGGTCAAATCCGATCTTTTAGCCTGGGTGGCGGACGCTAATCCGCACAAGCAGGGTAAATACCTGCCAGGTAGCCGGATTCCTATCGTCTCGCCGGAGCGTATCGCTCAGGAGGAACCTGATTACGTGTTGGTACTGCCTTGGAACCTACTGGCAGAGATCACAGGTCAGTTTGCCTCGATTAACAGTTGGGGCGCACAGTTCGTTGTGGCGGTCCCGGAGTTGAGTATTCAATGAGCAGAATTCATTACACCAAACCGAGCATCGGCGAACTGGAAGCGCGGTACGCACTTGACGCAGTGAAGAACGGTTGGGGGGAGCGTTGCTACGAGTACCTGAACCGTTTCGAGCGCGGTTTTGCTGAGCACCTTGGAGTGACTTATGCCATCGCAACCTCCAGTTGTACCGGGGCGTTGCACATGGGTATGGCGGCCCTGGATATTGGCATCGGTGATGAGGTAATCCTCGCCAATACCAATTGGATCGCGTCCGCGGCCCCCATAACTTACCTGAACGCCACGCCGGTGTTCGTTGACGTACTGCCAGATAGTTGGTGCCTGGACCCGGAACAGGTCCGACGTGCAATTACTTCGCGAACTAAAGCAATTCTGGCGGTGCACCTTTACGGCAACCTATGTGACATGGATGCTCTGCTGGCAATCGGCCGCGAGCACGGCATACCGGTAATCGAAGATGCTGCTGAGGCGATTGGTTCGCAATGGCGTGGTAAAGCTGCGGGATCCTTGGGAGCATTTGGTGCGTTTTCTTTTCATGGCACAAAGACCATGACTACCGGCGAGGGGGGGATTTTCGTTACTTCGGATAAGGGATTGTATGAGCGAGTTCTTACCCTGTCCAACCATGGTCGTGTTGCTGGTAGCGTCCGACAATTCTGGCCGGATTTTATTGGCTATAAATATAAAATGAGCAATTTGCAAGCGGCGGTGGGTTGTGCCCAGGTCGAGCGGATAGAGGAGCTCATTCAGCGCAAGCGCGTGATATTTGATGTTTATGCCCAAGCATTGACTTGTTTGCCGGGCCTGTACATGAATCCTGAACCGGCGCATTCCCGTAACGGCTATTGGATGCCTACTGTGGTTTTCGACGAGTCCACTGGTATTGATCGGGAGCATCTAATTGGCGCATTCCAGGCCGAAAACATTGATGCCCGAGTGTTCTTTTGGCCGCTCTCCTCGTTGCCGATGTTCTGTGGTAAGACGGTCGACACGCCAGTTTCCAATTCGCTGCCGGGGCGTGCGATTAATTTGCCGAGCTATCACGACATGACCTATGCCGATCAGCACAGGGTCATTGATGTTGTGCGAGCGGTTCTTGAGCATAAGGAAAAATTATGAAAGTTTATTTGTTGGGTGCGGCTAATCCCGAGTCGATTCGTATGATCCAAGCAGTGCGGCGCGCTACGCCAAACTTGGAGTTCGCGTTTCTAGATAACGATCCGGCCAAGCAGGGCACTTTATTTTATGGTGTTCCCGTTGTGGGAGGTCTGGATCGAGTGGGTGAACTCAAGGGTGATGATGTGCGTTTCGTCAATTTGATAACCGGTAACACTGTCACGCGTTATGAAACTACGTGTCGGCTGGTAGAGGCTGGTGCAACCCTAGGTAACTTCCTGCACCCCAATATTGATCTGACGATGACCGAAATAGGTTTGGGTAACTACCTGCAAGATGGAGTGATGGTGCAGGCCGAGGTTTCAATTGGAAATAATAGCAGCATTCACATGGGCACGCTGATCGGTCATGAGAGCCGTATCGGAAATTCGGTATTTATTGCTCACGGGGTCAGTGTTTCCGGTTGTTGTGAAATTGGCGACGGTTCTTTTGTTGGAACTAATGCAAGTATTCTGCCTCGCGTTCGCATCGGCCGCTGGGCAACAATTGGTGCGGGTGCGGTTATTAATAAAGATGTCCCGGATTACGCGGTTGTTGTAGGTAATCCCGGAAAAATTCTAAGAATTCAGGATGTTCCTTATCAGGATGCCCAAGTTCTCAAGTGATCCTAGCGTTTTTTGGAGAGTTTAAAATGAATCCTCAGGAACAGTTTCGCGAAGAAGTGGCTTCAAATATTGAAGGTTTGAAACACGACGAAGCCGTGCAAGCCGCATCTTTGGCTTGGGTATGCGATACCGCCAAACACAAATACACCTACAACTTTAGCTGGATGGGCCGTCCGATTATCCAGTTCCCTCAGGACATGATTGCCATGCAAGAAATCATCTGGTCCTTGCAGCCGGATGTCATCATCGAAACCGGCATTGCCCACGGCGGTTCAATTGTGTATTACGCTTCACTGCTTGAGTTGATCGGAAAGGGGGAGGTGATTGGGATTGATGTCGATATTCGTCAACACAATCGTGAGGCGATCGAAGCACATCCGATGAAGCGTCGTATCCATATGATCCAAGGCTCCAGTATCGACGAGGCCATTGTTGATCAGGTCCGCGCACGGGTAGCCGGTAAGAAAGTATTGGTGGTCCTTGATTCAAACCATACACACGAACATGTACTGGCCGAACTGCGTCTTTATGCACCATTGGTGTCGGTAGGCGGTTATTGTGTAGTGATGGATACGGTAGTGGAAGATATGCCTGCTGACTCCTTTCCAGATCGTCCGTGGAGTAAAGGCAACAATCCTAAAACTGCGGTGTGGGCTTACCTTCAGGAAAATCACGATTTCGAAGTTGACGAAAAAATTCAAAGCAAGTTGCTAATTACAGTTGCTCCCGATGGCTATCTGCGTCGGATTAGTTAAGTTAAAATCATCAGCGTTGGTTTGGTCGGTTGTGGGGAGGATTTATGCTAGGCAGTAATGGTTCGGGACAAAGGCTTTCATCAGAAGAGCGGTTTACCATCGTATTGATGACCCACAATCGACCTGCTTTCCTGCGTAGGGCATTGCATTATTACAGCGCGTATCCCTGCTCGATTATGGTGCTCGACTCGTCGGATGAGGCGTGTGTTGAACTTGCCAGACTCTACCCGAATATTGATTATCAGCATCTTCCTCAATTTGGCTATTGGGGTATTCAGTCAAAACTCGTCTATGGGGTAAGCCGAGTCACCACTGAGTTTATGGTTTTTGCCGCTGACGACGATTTCATTTTATTTGACGGTATTACCCAATCCCTTGAGTTTCTTAAGGCGAATAGCGATTACGGGCTGTGTCATGGTTATGGCATGATGTACTTGGCACATGCTACTTCGGTTGATTTTTACCGTCGGGATAAGATTGTTTGCGAGGATTATTGCTCACCCAGTGCTGCTGAGCGAGTGCAAAGTTATTTGGGGCAGTTTTTGCCACCGTTCTACGCGGTTACTCGAACCGATCTGCTACGTGATTGGTATAAGGTACTACCGGATGGAACTCGTTTTGAATGGCAAGAAATCGGTCATGCTTATTATTTGTTGGGGCGTGCTAAAGCTCGCTTGCTGCCCATCCCCTATTCATTGCGTGAAGTCAATTACGGCTATTCAGAGCACAGTACTAACGTGTTGACTGTGCTTGCAAATAGCGACGCAAAATCTGTGCAGGAGCGTGAACAGTTCGCTGAGTTTCTTGCTTCTTTACCCATCGGTGTCGAAGGGAACGCGGCACAGCGCCGACAAACTGCACTCGACAGCTTTACGGCCATGAGAGATGGCTTGCTGGGACGTCGGTCATTGACGCTTGAGGTTATTGTTAATTCCTATTGGCGTAATGCTTTCCAAGAGCCGCTACGCCAGTTTCGACCCAATCAGTACCTAGAGCTTCCGTTTTATAACAAGCCGTTCTTCGATCTGCTTCAGGATTTAGAGTTCATGTTGCATGCGATGCCGGCTGGCCGCCTGCAGCTTCAGGAACTGGAAGGCATTTTGGTGCGCCAGCATGAGTTGATGCGCGTCCATCCCAACGACAACGAACGCACTATCCGGGCTCGCCTGTGGGAGGCACTAGGCCTAAACGTATTCAATCGCTCGGTGGTCAAACGTCTGGCCGAGTCGCTTCAGGGCACCGAGGAATACCAAGAGGGGCTCAAGTTGCAGGTCTGGGCCGAGCGACTGGATTCGTTGCCGGGACAAGCAGGCGACGAACTGTTAAAAAACTTGCCTTCTGGTCGCCTGTTGAACTGGCTCGAAGCGCGTAACCCCGATGCGCAACAACTCAAGTCGATCGCTGCCCATTTGGCCGAGCATCAGGGCGGGCCGCGGTTCGGCATCCTGCTGCTGGATCTGGACGCTGACATGTTCAAGTTGCAGGCCACCTTCGACAGCCTGGTCAACAGCTATTGCAAAGCGTTCAACATAGTGGTGTTCACCACCGGTGACCTACCGGCTACAACCACGGCGCGTGACACCGTGCATTTCGTCAAAGTCAGCACGACCAATTACATCGACTTCATCAACCAGATCATCGGGCAATCTGCCGCCGACTGGCTGCTGCTGGCCGAGGCCGGTGACCAGTTCACTCCGAGCGGGCTGCTGCGCGCCAGCCTCGAACTGATCGGTGCCGAAGGTGTGCGCGCCGTGGCCATGGATGAAATCCAGCGCAAGGCTGATGGCAGTCTCACTGACGTATTCCGTCCGGGGGTCAACCTTGATCTGTTGCAGTCGGTGCCGTCGTTGATGGCGCGACACTGGCTGATTCGCCGTGAGGTGCTGACCCAGACCGGTGGCTTTACCGCGCAATACACCCAAGCCTTGGAGCTTGACCTGCTGTTGCGTCTGATCGAAGACGAAGGGCTGGCCGGTCTGGCGCATTTGGCCGAACCGTTGTTGATTTGCAATGCGCCATCGCAGGAGGAAAACCCTCAAGAGCGTCAGGTGCTGACTCGTCACTTGGCTGCCAGGGGCTATCGCGCTCAGGTCACTTCGGCCCAACCGCTGAGCTATCAGATCGATTACCAGCACGCCGAGCGGCCTCTGGTGTCGATCATTCTCGAGAGTCGCGACAACTTCGAGTACATCCAACAGGCGTTGGTCAGCGTGCTGCAACGTACGCGCTACCATCGTCATGAAATAGTGATCGCGGACAACCACAGCCAATCCGTGGAACTGGCCCAGTGGTTGGACAGTCTGGAAGGCAAGGGCGAGCGGATTCGCATTCTGCGCAGCGACCGACGTCTGAGCACTTCGGCGTTGTACAACTGGGCCAGTACCGAGGCCAAAGGGGATTATCTGGTGATGCTGTCGGCCCAGTCGCAAGTGGTCAATGCCAACTGGCTCGACAGTTTGCTCAACCAGGCCCAGCGGCCTGAAGTGGGGATCGTTGGCAGCAAACAGATGGACATTCGCGGTATCACCACTCAGGCCGGTCTGGTGCTCAAGCCCGATGGTCAGGTGGCCTCGGTGTTTGTCGGCGAGCGCAAGGACGCCAAGGGCTACCTCAACGGCCATCAGGTGGAGCAGAACTATTCGGCGGTGTCGGGCGTTTGCCTGATGATCCGCAAGGACTTGTTCGAAGCCGTGGGCGGCCTGGACGAGGAGCACTTCGCTGAAGCGTTTGCCGATATCGACCTGTGCCTCAAAGCGGCCGATGCGGGTTATCTCACCGTCTGGACCCCTCAGGCCCAGATGCTGCACCCCGGCACACTCGCCGAAGCGCCACAGGCTGCCGACGCTCTTCAGGACAAATGGCAGGCGCGCTTCGAACACGACGCGGCCCGTAACCCCAACCTGGCCTTGACCGGTACGGGCTTCGCGCTGGGCACCGCCACGGCGGTGGACTGGGCGCGGTTGTTGGCATAGGCCTGGCTGTCAGGCAAAAGGATTCAAAGCATGTTCAACGGTAAATCGATTTTTATTTCCGGTGGCACCGGTTCGTTCGGGCGCAATTTCATCCGCCGGTTGCTGGAGCAATACCAGCCCAAGCGCGTGGTGGTATTTTCCCGCGATGAGCTCAAGCAATACGAAATGCAGCAGACGTTCAACGCCCCTTGCATGCGTTATTTTTTGGGGGACGTACGTGACGCTGACCGTTTGCGTCAGGCCATACGCGGGATTGACTACGTGGTGCATGCGGCGGCCCTCAAGCAAGTGCCAGCAGCGGAATACAACCCCACCGAATGCATACGCACCAACGTCAATGGCGCCGAGAACATTATTGCCTCAGCCATCGACAATGGTGTGAAAAAGGTCGTTGCGCTGTCCACCGACAAAGCGGCCAGCCCGATCAATCTATACGGCGCGACCAAGTTGCTGTCGGATAAACTGTTCGTGGCGGCCAACAATATCGCCGGTGAACAGCAGACCCGTTTCGCCGTGGTGCGTTACGGTAACGTCGCCGGCTCACGAGGCTCGGTGGTGCCATTTTTCAGCAAGCTTATTGCAGAAGGCGCCACGCAGCTACCGATTACCGATGAGCGCATGACCCGCTTCTGGATCACCCTTGATCACGGCGTGCAATTTGTGCTCGACAGCTTTGCCCGCATGCACGGCGGTGAAGTATTCGTGCCGAAGATTCCGTCGATTCGTATCGTCGATCTGGCGTTGGGCATGGCTGGGCATTTACCTCACCAGAACGTCGGTATTCGTCCTGGCGAAAAACTCCATGAGCTGATGGTGCCGCTCGATGATGCGCATGACCATCGAGTTTGCCGATCACTACACTATCCAGCCGTCGATTCGTTTCACCAGCGTGGATGTGGATTTCGCACAGGACAACCTGGGTGAGCGCGGCAAGCCTGTGGCGGAGGACTTCGAATATCGCTCCGACACCAATCCGCACTTTTTGTCGGTGGATCAGATTGCCGACCTTCATGCCCGGTTGCCGACATGATCCCCTACGGGCGGCAAAGTCTCGATCAGGCTGATATCGATGCAGTGATCGCGGTATTGCACTCCGATTGGCTGACCCAGGGGCCGACTCTTGAGCGTTTCGAGCAGGCCATGGCCTTGCGTTGCCAGGCCGCTCACGCCGTGGCGGTGTGCAATGCGACCGCTGCGCTGCACATTGCCTGCGTGGCGGCGGGGCTTGGGCCAGGTGATCGTTTATGGACCACCCCCAACACCTTCTTGGCCTCGGCCAACTGCGGGCGTTACTGCGGTGCGCAGGTCGATTTTGTTGATATAGATCCACCGACCTGGAATCTCGATGCCGCTGCCCTTGCCACAAAACTTGAAGAGGCCGAGCGCGATGGGAGGCTGCCCAAGGTGCTGGTGGCGGTGGCGTTCTCGGGACAAAGCTGTGACATGCGCAGAATCGGTCAGCTATCCGAGCGATACGGCTTTACAGTGATAGAGGATGCTTCCCATGCCGTGGGGGCGTCTTATGCGGGCCGGCCGGTGGGCTGCGGCGAGTTCGCGGACATGACCGTGTTCAGTTTCCACCCGGTGAAAATCATCACCAGCGCCGAAGGCGGCATGGTCCTGACCAATCGCCCGGACCTGGCACAGCGCCTGCAACGCCTGCGCAGCCACGGAATGACCCGCGACGCCGGACAAATGACCGAGCCCAGCCATGGACCGTGGTATTACCAGCAAGTCGAGTTGGGTTTCAATTACCGCATGACAGACCTGCAGGCCGCGCTGGGGCTCTCGCAGTTGAACAAGCTGGATGGGTTTATCGCACGGCGCCGTGAGCTGGCAGCGCGATACCATCGTTTGCTGGGCGGTTTGCCATTGACCTTGCCCGGCTTACAGCCTGACGCGGAGTCGGCCTGGCATTTGTATGTGGTGCGCTTGCAACTCGATGCCATTACCCTCAACCATCTTCAGGTGTTCGAGGGCTTGCGTGCGGCCGGGATTGGCGTAAACCTGCATTACGTTCCGGTTCATTTGCAACCGTATTACCGTGACCTGGGATTCGCCACAGGTGATTTTCCCCAGGCCGAACGTTATTACAGCGAAGCCATCAGCTTGCCCATGTTTCCTTCCCTCAGTGATGAACAGCAGGACTATGTGGTCGAGCAACTGCGCCGATTGCTTGAGGAGTAACGAGGTGAACGCCATCGCGATCATTCCCGCCCGGGGCGGCAGCAAGCGGATTGCGCGCAAGAACCTGAAGCTGTTCGCTGACGTACCCATTATTGTCCACTCGATTCGCACGGCCCTGGCGTCGCGGCTGTTCGATGAGGTGATCGTCAGCACCGACGACGAAGAAATCGCCGAGCTGGCGCAGGTTCACGGCGCGAGGGTACCGTTTATGCGTCCGTCCGCGCTGGCTGATGATTTCACCGGGACGGCAGCGGTGATCGCCCATGCGGTGGGCGAGTTGCGCGAGCAGTCGTTCGATTTTGCCTGTTGTATCTATGGCACCGCGCCGCTGTTGCAGATGCGTTTCCTGCGTGAGGGATTTGAGTTGCTGCGCGAGCACCCTGACAAGTCGTTCGCGTTTTCAGTGTCCGGTTTTGGTTTTCCCGTACAACGGGCCTTGACCCTGGATGAGCAGGGCGCGCTGACCCCGCTCTATCCGCAGTTTCGCGACACTCGCTCCCAGGACCTGCCCCAAGCGTTTCAGGACGCCGGCCAATTCTACTGGGGGCGCCGGGAGGCATGGTTACGGGGGGACGTGCTATTTTCGTCCAAGAGTTTGCCGGTGATCCTGCCCCGCCATCTGGTGCAAGACATTGATACCCCTGAAGACTGGAAGCGGGCTGAATATCTCTACGCGGCCTTGAAAGCAGGCGGGGAGCTGCAATGAGGGTACTGATTCGCGCGGACGCTTCGCCAACCATTGGCAGCGGGCACATTGCTCGCTGCCTGACGCTGGCTCGCGAGTTGCGCGGGCAGGGGGCGCATGTCGCGTTTGCCTGTCGCTTGCTGTCAGGGCATCGATTACAGGCATTGGCAACCGAAGGCTTCGAAACCTTTGCCTTGCCGGATCTCTATCCCGACGAGGATCCGCTACAGGCGATCGAGTCGTTGCTGCCCTGGCAGGCGGATATCACTGCGTTGGAACAGGCCTTGAGCGGTCAGCGGGGTTTCGACTGGATCATCGTCGACCACTACGGCCTGGATCATCATTGGCAAACCGCCGCACGGCGCTTTGCGCCCAGGATCATGGCCCTGGACGACCTGGCAACGCATCCCTAGCGTCGATCTACTGCTCAATCAGAACCTGTCCGGCACCCGGGCCGCCTACGCAGGGCTATTGCCGGAGCATTGCCAGACACTGCTGGGGCCGCGGTACGCGTTGTTGCGTGATGAGTTTTGTGCTCGGGCGATTGAGCCAAAACCCAAGGTCAGAAGGGTATTGGTTAACTTCGGCGGGTTTGATGCAGCGATGCAAACCCATCACGCCATGCGGGCGATGGTGGATTTTCATAATCTTGACGTCGATTTTGTCGCCGGAGCCGACAACCCGGCCTGGGCTCAGATGCAGGCGATGGTGGCGAGTCGGCCGCGCTGGCGGTTGCACAGCTTCGTGCGTAACTTTCATCAGCTCATGTTCGAGGCCGACCTGTTCATTGGCGCCGGTGATGGTACCAGTTGGGAACGCGCCGTAATGGGGCTGCCGACAATTTGCATTGCGGTGTCGAACAATCAACAGGCCAATGGCGAGGTGATGGCGACGTTCGGCGCACACGTGTATCTCGGTCCTCGGGAAGCGGTCAGCGTCGAGCAGTTGCGCCAGGCCATTGGGTTCGTTGCGGACAATCACGGCATGCGCTGTAGTTTGGCCCAGCGCTCACGGCAATTGGTCGATGGCTTGGGCGCAAAAAGGGTCGCCGCGACGCTGGCCGGTGCCTTGCTCCAGATTCGCCCGGCCACGCAAGCCGACGCCCAGCTGCTTTTTGACGGTCGTAACGCCGAGGCCGTGCGCCGCGTATCGCTGGATACGTCGATCATTGACTGGGACCGCCATTGCCAATGGCTACAAGCAAGCCTGGTCAACGCACAGCGTCTGTTACTGATCGGCGAATCCACGGACGGGCCCGTGGGCGCCTTACGGTATGACTTGCAAGGCAGCGAGGCGCTGGTGTCGATTTATCTGTTCGAAAGTCGCCTGGGGTTTGGTTGGGGCAGGGCGCTACTGGCCCATGGCGAAGCCTTTGTCACCACCCATTGGCCTCAACTACGGACTCTCACTGCGCAAATATTACCCGGCAACCCAGCATCCCTGAACCTGTTTCGACAGGCCGGTTTTATTCAAGGTACCTGCGTGTTTACGCGTGTATTGAAGGATCACCCCCATGAGTAGTTTCAAGATTGGCCACCGCAGCATCGGGGCGCAGGTGCCACCGTTCATCATTGCCGAGATGAGCGGCAACCATAACCAGTCCTTGGAGGTGGCGTTGCAGATCGTCGAGGCCGCCGCCCGAGCCGGTGCCCACGCCTTGAAACTGCAGACCTACACCGCCGATACCATGACGCTGGATTTGAGCGAAGGTGAGTTCTTCATCAAGGACCCCAACAGCCTGTGGGCCGGGACCTCGCTTTATGACTTGTACGAAAAGGCTCATACACCGTGGGAGTGGCATGCGCCAATTTTCGCCCGGGCAAAGGCGCTGGGCATGCTGGCGTTCTCGACCCCGTTTGACGAGACAGCCGTGGATTTCCTTGAGAGCCTGGAGGTGCCGGCCTACAAGATCGCCAGTTTCGAGAACACGGACTTGCCGCTGATCCGCCGGGTCGCTGCCACCGGTAAGCCGTTGATTATTTCTACCGGCATGGCAAGCATCGCCGAGCTCGACGACACCGTGCGTGCTGCCCGCCAAGCCGGCTGCAAGGATCTGGTGCTGCTTAAATGCACCAGCACTTATCCGGCCACGCCAGTCAACAGCAATGTGCGCACCATCGCTCATTTGCGAGAGTTGTTCGGCTGTGAAGTGGGCTTGTCGGACCATTCCATGGGCGTTGGGGTGTCTGTCGCCGCCGTGGCGTTGGGGGCGACTGTGGTGGAAAAACATTTCACCCTTGACCGCGCCGCTGGCGGAGTCGACGCCAGTTTCTCCCTGGAGCCGGCGGAACTCGCGGCGCTGGTGATTGAAACCGAGCGCGCCTGGCAGGCGCTTGGGCAGGTGCATTATGGCGTGACGGAGGCTGAGCGCAAATCGCTGGTTTTCCGTCGTTCGTTGTACGTAACGCAGGACATGAGCCCTGGCGATGTGTTTACACCGCAGAACGTCCGGGCCATTCGCCCGGGCTTGGGGCTGGCGCCCAAACATGCCGAATCCCTGATGGGCCGTCGCGCTCGCCAGGCGATCACGCGGGGTACACCTCTGGCCTGGTCGCTGGTGCACTAGCTTTATGATCGAGCTTAATCAGCAAAATCGCGTGACCTGCGAGTCATAACGCGCATCTTCACTGTATTGTATTGACCGGGAAGATGGCGCCTGGCCCTTATCAGGACCAGTGATAGCCCTTTACACTTCCCGCTTGTCGGCGCCCCTCGATTCCTTGCGAGCGGTGGTATTGGGCTGTTTTTGATTGGGAAGCCGTAATGATTGGCATAAAAAGCATTGCGAGCTACGTTCCTGTAGCCGGCGTGGACAATTACGCACAAGGTGCAAAATTTGAGAAGGATGAAGAATTCATCCTTGGCAAGATTGGTTCGGCCTTCTTGCCACGCAAGGATGACGGGCAGGAAACCTCGGACCTGTGTGTAGAAGCGGCCAATGCGCTGTTTGCCAACAATCCCGGCCTGAAACGCGAATCCATCGACGTGCTGATCGTCGTTACGCAGAACGGCGATGAAGAAGGCTTGCCGCACACGGCCGCCATCGTCCAGGACAAGCTCGGCCTGCCCACTACGGTGGCGGCGTTCGATATTTCCCTGGGTTGCTCGGGTTATGTCTATGGCATCTACGCCATCAAGGGCTTCATGGAGGCCGCTGGCCTGAAGAATGGCTTGCTGGTGACCGCCGACCCGTATTCGAAGATCGTCGACCCGGAAGACCGCAACACCACGATGCTGTTTGGCGACGCCGCCACCGCCACCTGGATGGGTGAAGATGCGCCGTGGCAACTGGGCAAGGCCAAGTTTGGCACTGACGGTTCCGGTGCGCCGCACCTCAAGGTCAGCGACGGTGTGTTCTTCATGAACGGTCGCCAGGTGTTCAACTTTGCGTTGCTCAAGGTGCCGGCTCATTTGCATGAGCTACTGTCCGAATCCAACCTGCAGCCCAGTGATATCGATGCGTTTTGCATTCACCAGGGCAGCGCGGCGATTGTCGATGCCGTGGCGCGGCGCTTCGAAGGCGAGCCGGAGAAGTTCATCAAGGACATGGTCGAGACCGGCAACACCGTGTCGTCGAGCATTCCACTGCTGCTGGAGAAGCATGTGCTCGATTCCGATTGGAAGCGCGTGGCCTTGAGCGGTTTCGGTGTGGGCCTGTCATGGGGCTCGGCGATCATCTATCGCCCGTGAGCCAATAAAACCCAGGCACAAAAATGGCGTCCAAGGTGTAACCTTGAACGCTATTTTTTTGCCTGACGCGAAAGCGAGACACCATGAGCGAGTTCTTCGAGCGCAATCTCCAAATAATCCAGCAGCGTTGGCCAGTCTTGGCTGAGCGCTTGTCGATGGAGGATGTCGGTGGATTGCAAGTCGATCTGGTAGAGGGGCTTGGGTCGACGTTGAGCGTCAATGGTATCCAACTGACCAGCCGGCATGACCGTCTCGCCGAGGCGGACCAGCAAGCCGCCAGTGTGGCGTTAGATGCCTCCATTGTGCATGTCTATGGTACCGGGCTCGGCGATCTGCAGAATCGCTTGCTGGAGCGGGCCGGACTTGAACGGTTATTTGTGCATGTCCTCAACGGTGCGGTATTCGCCCTGGTGCTGCAGGTGCTGGATCAATCTCCTTGGCTTGCCGATCCGAGAGTGGTGCTGCTCTATGCCGGTGATCTGGCGGAAATCCAACTGCCATTTTTCGCTCTTCCCGCCGAATTGGTGCTGGCCGATGATTACAGCGCCAAGATTCGTGATCGGTTGATCAGTGAAATTCATCTGGACTTCACTAACCGCGCGTTCGATCCGCAGTCCCCTGAGATTGTCGAGCGCTTGCAGTCGACTTTCAGTCTTGTGCGTGAAGATCGTGACGTTGCCGAGCTGTTCGGCACCTTGAACGGGCGTGAGGCGTTTGTCGTTGCTACCGGCCCCAGTCTCGAACAGCACTTCGAGAAACTGCGTCGTCTGAGCAAACAAACCGAGCGACCGTTGCTGATTTGTGTCGATACTGCTTACCGACCGTTGATCGATCGTGGCATTACCCCGGATATCGTGGTCAGCATCGACCAGCGTATCTCGGCGCGTCATCTTCCATCCGAAAGTACGGACGCCATTGCCCTGGTCTATCTGCCGATGGCCGACCCGTTGGTGATCGGGGCTTGGCAGGGGCCGCGTTACGCCGGTTACTCTTCGAGTCCCATCTACCTTCAGATGCGGGGACTGTTGCGCCGGGCCGAACTCCATGTAGGCGGCAGCGTGATTCATCCGGCTGTCGATCTGGCGGTGAAAATGGGGGCTGCGCAGGTCACGCTCTTCGGTGCTGATTTTGCCTTTCCCCATGACAAGACTCATGCAGGTTGGGGGGACGGTGACTTGGGACCGCAGTTGGCCGCGTCCAGGCATTGGGTGTTCGATGGGTATGGCCGGCGAGTCAAGACCCAGCTCAACTTCCGCGGTTACCTCTGCGAGCTGGAGCGTTTTATTGCCGGTAACCCCCAGGTGCGTTTCCATAACAGCAGTCGGGACGGGGCTATGATTGCGGGCACTGATTTCCACCCGGAGTATGTGCAATGAACCCGCTTCAAGGGGTGGTTGATGACGCCCGCGAATGCGCACGCCTGTTTCGTCTCGGAAGGGACATTGAGGCGGGATTGGCAATGGTCGTGTTGATCGAATCGGCTCAGCCCTTGGTTGAATCGATGCCGGGCGATGTCCCCTCGTCATGGAACACGCTACTTGCCTTGATGCTGGGTGATCAGCAGGCGCAGAACTGGATCTCCTTGGCCGATTATCTGGAGTACGAGTGGGTCCAACTGCTGACCGCTGATCAGTCGTTATGATTTTTTTGCCACCGCACCGCTGCCATTCATCTCCAGCGACATCGGCGGCGTTTCCCTGACGCCATTTTTCTACCTTTGCACGGCGGCCAAGTCCTTGATTTATGAGGGGTGGCACCCTGATGGCAAAAATTTTGAAAATTCTGCTAAAGCAAGTTCCGATTACGACGATAACTATTACGAAGGTTCTCTAGGCCACACCCGGCGGTTGCCAGGGCCGGAAGCCGCAGTACCCAACCAACGAGGAATTCGTCATGGCTTTAACAGTAAACACCAACGTCACATCGTTGAACGTTCAAAAGAACCTGAACAAGGCTTCCGATGCACTGTCCACTTCGATGACCCGTCTGTCTTCCGGCCTGAAAATCAACAGCGCCAAAGACGACGCCGCCGGCCTGCAAATCGCTACCCGTATGACTTCGCAAATTCGCGGTCAGACTGTTGCGATCAAAAACGCCAACGACGGTATCTCCATCGCTCAGACCGCTGAAGGTGCTCTGCAGGAATCCACCAACATCCTGCAGCGTATGCGTGAACTGGCTGTCCAGGCACGAAACGACTCCAACGGTACCGCTGACCGTGAAGCTCTGAACAAAGAATTTGCTCAGATGTCGGACGAACTGACCCGTATCGCCGAGTCGACCAACCTGAACGGCAAGAACCTGATCGACGGTTCCGCTGGCACTATGACTTTCCAGGTCGGTTCCAACACTGGTGCCACCAACCAGATCACCCTGACCCTCGATAGCGGCTTCGACGCAGCGACCCTGAGCGTTGATTCTGCAACTGTTACCATCACTGGTAACGACAGCGCCACCGCCGAAGCCAGCACCTCTGCTGCAATGGACGCGATCGATGCCGCTCTGGCAACCATCAACGCCAGCCGTGCTGACCTCGGTGCTGCACAAAACCGTCTGACCAGCACCATCTCCAACCTGCAGAACGTCAACGAAAACGCCGCCGCTGCACTGGGTCGCGTACAAGACACCGACTTCGCTGCTGAAACTGCCCAGCTGACCAAGCAGCAGACTCTGCAACAGGCTTCCACTTCGGTTCTGGCCCAGGCCAACCAGTTGCCATCCGCTGTACTGAAGCTGCTTCAGTAATAGCTGGATGAGTTTTAGCGGGGGAGTGCGCTTGCGTACTCTCTCGCTTTTTCCGTTCAAGAGGTGATGGACATGGATATGAGCGTGAAGCTGAACTTGTCTTATCCGGCGGTGAAACCGGCGCCCAGTGTGGCCGATAAGCCCGTGGAGAAGCCTCGGGCCGAGGTTGCGGTGGTAGCTCCGGTCAAAGAAGCCCCTAAGGATGCTGCTGCTGAGCAGGACAAACTGAAGAAGGCCGTTCAGGAAATCGAGAAGTTCGTTCAGTCGGTCAAGCGCAACCTGGAGTTCTCGATCGATGAGCCTTCAGGCAAAGTAGTCGTTAAAGTGATCGCCAGTGGTTCCGGTGAAGTGATTCGCCAGATCCCGAATGAAGAAGTTCTGAAACTGGCCAATAGTTTGAATGATGCAAACAGCTTGTTGTTCAGCGCAGAAGCCTGACAACCGGCACGAATTTTGTTGTTATGTTCTTTTGGGCGTTGTAAGGGTCAAAAGACCGGCGACACACTGAAGGGAGTCCCACATGGCAAGTCCAATTCTACCTGGCTTGGGTTTAGGCTCCGGCCTTGATACCACTGCTATCGTCAAGGCACTGGTTGATTCTGACAAGGCGGCCAAGCAAGGTCAGATCGACCGCGCCACCAAAACCAACACGGCCAATATTTCAGGGATCGGCACCCTGAAGTCGTTGCTGGCTACCTTTCAGTCCGCGCTTGAAAGCCTGGGTAGCACGACCACCCCTCAGTTCACCGGAGTTGCTGCCACGTCGGCCAACAACAGTGCCTTGACGGTGACGGCCGGCAACTCGGCGGTAAGCGGCACTTACGCGGTAAACGTCACTCAGTTGGCGACGTCATCAAAAGTCGCCACCGCCGCGTTCGCCGGTGGCGCTTCCAGTGCCGTAGAGGCTGGCACGCTGACCATTAGTCAAAGTGGTAAGGATTACACGCTTGATATTCCGGCCGACGCGACGCTGCAGTCGGTTCGAGACGCGATCAATAGCAAGTATTCTTCCAGTGGTTTGACTGCCAACATCGTCACGGACAATTTTGGTTCCCGTTTAGTGGTGGGATCGACAAAAACTGGCGCAGGCAGTGATATTTCGCTCAGCGGTATTGCCAGCCTGGCTGCCAACGGCTCCGTGGAGATGGGGACGCCTAGTGCAACCTCTTCGGGATCAATCGGCCTCGCCAAGGACGCGGTTTTTACGGTCGATGGGCTGTCGATGACCAGTCCAACCAACAAGTTGGATAATGTTATTTCTGGTTTGAATATGACATTGCTCGTCGCCGGTTCCGGACCGACGACTGTCACCGTCGCCACCAACGCCGATGGCCTGAAAGCTTCGATCCAAAAATTCGTCGATGCTTATAATGCCATTGCCAAGGCAGTCACCTCGTTGACCAAGCCTTCGACGGACGCTAATGGTAATTCGGTCCCGGCAGCGCTGACGGGCGACTCGTTGCCGCGTTCTCTGTTGGCGGCCATTCGTGCGCCTTTGTCCGAAACAGGAGCGGGCGACAAGCTCACCGTACTGTCTCAGTTGGGTATCACCACCAACCAGACAACGGGTGCGCTTGATTTCAACAGCGCGAAATTCACCGAAGCCTTGAACACCAAGCAGTTGGGGGGAGAGGTCCAGACGCTGTTCACCGGTGAAAACGGTTTGATCGAGCGTATGCAGAACGCGCTCAAGCCTTACACTGAGACTGGCAAAAAAGATTCCAACGGCAAGCCTGTCGATAACATCCTGACGGCACGCTCCAAAAATCTTGAAATCCTCAAGGCGAAATTGGGCGAAGATCAGTTGGCCTTGGACCGTCGGATCGAGACCCTGACTGCTGTGCTGACCAAAAAGTACAACGACATGGATACCTTGGTCGGCAAGCTGAAAGCCACCGCCAGCAACATCACTTCCATGTTCGAAGCATTGACGGCACAACAGAAGAACAGCTGATTTTCGACCGATGCAAAAAGCCCGGCAGCGATTTGACAGCGCTCCGGGCTTTCGGCTTTTCGACCTAAAGTTTTTTGACGCAGTGTCGATACGCTGTTTATACGAACCGAAGTTTTTTGATGAGGTAGAACATGAATCCGATGTTAGCCCTTCGCCAATACCAGAAGATTGGCGCCCAGGCGCAAACCTCCGAAGCAAGTCCCCATCGTCTCGTGCAGATGCTCATGGAGGGCGGGTTGGACCGTATCGCCCAGGCCAAGGGTGCGATGGAACGCAAGGATATTGCCAACAAAGGCGTACTGATCAGCAAGGCTATCGGTATCGTTGGCGGCTTGCGTGAAGGCCTGGACCTGGAGAACCAGGCTGAGTCGGTAGCCGAACTGGATGCTCTCTACACCTACATGATGAAGCGCCTGGCCGAAGCCAATGCCAAGACCGATCCGAAGATCCTCGACGAAGTCGCCGATCTGCTTCGCACGGTCAAGGAAGGCTGGGACGGCATTGCGCCACCTGGTCCGCAATTCTAAGGAGTACGCTCATGAGTCTTGTCTTGCAGCGAATAGAACAAACCCGTGACGCCCTGGTCGATGCTTTGGCAGCGCGTAACTGGGAGGCCATCGGTCAGTTGGACCTGGCGTGCCGTTCCTGCATGGAAGACGTCCTGGGTGAGCCTCAGGTGGACGAGGCGGCGTTGCGGATCAATCTTGAGGAATTGCTAGGGGTCTATCGGCAATTGCTGGAGGCTGCGACGGGAGAGCGTCAGGCGATCGTCGACGAGATGCAACAGATCCATCAAGCACAGAACGCCGCAAAGGTTTACCATCTGTTCGGTTAATGCTCAGTTAATCCGAGCCCGTTGCGCCATAAATTTGACTGTGCACGGTTTTTTGACTTAACTAGTAGCTGTTTACAGATTTAAGGCGTCTACAGGCATGACAAGTCTGCAAGCGTCTAGCTTGCCCCTAATTTCGGGCATTGGGTTGACTAGGGAAGTTGCTATTGCATGTGGCGTGAAACCAAAATTCTCCTGATCGATGACGATAGCGTCCGCCGCCGCGACCTGGCGGTGATCCTAAATTTTCTTGGTGAAGAAAATTTACCCTGCGGAAGCCATGACTGGCAGCAGGCTGTCGGCTCATTGTCGTCCAGTCGTGAAGTCATCTGTGTCCTTATCGGGACCGTAAATGCTCCCGCAACGCTTTTGGGCTTGCTAAAGACACTCTCAACCTGGGATGAGTTCCTTCCGGTTTTGTTAATGGGCGAAAATTCTTCCCTTGACTTGCCTGAAGACCAGCGCCGCCGGGTACTTTCCACGCTCGAAATGCCGCCCAGCTACAGCAAGCTGCTGGATTCTCTGCATCGCGCGCAGGTTTATCGCGAGATGTATGACCAGGCCCGCGAGCGTGGCAGGCATCGCGAACCCAATCTCTTCCGTAGCCTCGTCGGCACCAGCCGGGCGATCCAGCACGTGCGCCAGATGATGCAGCAGGTCGCCGATACCGACGCCAGCGTATTGATTCTCGGCGAGTCGGGCACCGGCAAGGAAGTGGTCGCGCGCAACCTGCATTACCACTCCAAGCGCCGCGAAGCGCCGTTCGTGCCAGTCAACTGTGGCGCGATCCCGGCCGAGTTGCTGGAAAGCGAACTGTTCGGCCATGAGAAAGGCGCCTTCACCGGCGCGATCACCAGCCGCGCCGGGCGTTTCGAACTGGCCAACGGCGGTACGCTGTTTCTCGATGAAATCGGCGACATGCCGTTGCCGATGCAGGTCAAGCTGTTGCGGGTCCTGCAGGAGCGCACCTTCGAGCGCGTGGGCAGCAACAAGACCCAGAGCGTTGATGTGCGCATCATTGCCGCTACGCACAAGAACCTCGAGAGCATGATCGAGGTTGGCAGTTTCCGCGAAGACCTCTATTACCGTCTCAACGTTTTCCCGATCGAAATGGCGCCACTGCGCGAGCGGGTCGAAGACATTCCGTTGCTGATGAACGAACTGATCTCGCGCATGGAGCACGAGAAACGCGGTTCGATCCGCTTCAACTCGGCGGCGATCATGTCCCTCTGTCGCCATGGCTGGCCGGGCAACGTCCGTGAGCTGGCCAACCTGGTGGAGCGCATGGCGATCATGCACCCGTACGGGGTGATTGGCGTGAACGAACTGCCGAAGAAATTCCGCTACGTCGACGACGAAGACGAGCAAATGGTCGACAGCCTGCGCAGCGACCTGGAGGAGCGGGTGGCCATCAACGGTCACACGCCGGACTTTACCGCCAATGCCTTGCTGCCGCCCGAAGGCCTGGATCTCAAGGATTACCTGGGAGGCCTTGAACAAGGGCTGATCCAGCAGGCGCTGGACGATGCCAACGGCATCGTGGCCCGCGCCGCAGAACGCCTGCGCATCCGTCGCACCACCCTGGTGGAGAAGATGCGCAAGTACGGCATGAGCCGTCGCGAAGGAGATGAACAGGCGGATGATTGACGCCTGTTTTCCAACCGCCTGATTTTCAGGCGGTTTTTTTTCGGCACGGGTATTGCTATAGCCCTCGCAACGTTCCGTTTAACTGACGGTCAGCCAAGCGAGAGAGCACGATGACCCAAGTCGCCCAGATGTCTCCTGTCCCCGAGCCGGGACACATGCCCTCCGCCGAGCAGGCAAGCCGGCTTGGACTTGAGCAGGCATTTTCGCTGTTCAGCCAGATGTCCAGCCAACTGACGGATTCCTACAGCCTGCTCGAAGCCCGGGTCACCGAGCTCAAGGGTGAGCTGGCCGTGGTCAGCGCCCAGCGCATGCAGGAGCTGGCGGAAAAGGAACGCCTGGCCAATCGTCTGCAAAACCTCCTCGATCTGTTGCCCGGTGGCGTGATCGTCATCGACGCCCACGGCCGTGTGCGCGAAGCCAACCCCGCGGCCTGCGAGTTGCTCGGCCTGCCCCTGGAAGGCGAGCTGTGGCGGCACGTCATCGCCCGTTGCTTTGCGCCCCGGGACGACGACGGCCATGAAGTGTCCCTCAAGGACGGTCGGCGCCTGTCCATCTCGACGCGCTCGCTGGACGCCGAGCCAGGGCAATTGGTGCTACTCAATGACTTGACTGAAACCCGGCACCTGCAAGACCAGTTGGCTCGCCACGAGCGCTTGTCTTCCCTGGGGCGGATGGTAGCGTCGCTGGCCCATCAGATTCGTACGCCGCTGTCCGCCGCGCTGCTCTATGCCAGTCATCTGACTGAACAGCAATTGCCGATGGAAACCCAGCAACGCTTCGCTGGACGCTTGAAAGAGCGCCTGCACGAACTGGAGCACCAGGTGCGGGACATGCTGGTATTCGCTCGCGGCGAGCTGCCGTTGACCGACCGTGTCACCCCCAAGGCCTTGTTGCAATCGCTGCAGGCCGCGGCGTTGACCCATGTACAGGAGCTGCCGATCCGCTGGCAGTGCGACAGTCACGTCGGCGAAGTGTTGTGCAACCGCGACACGTTGGTGGGCGCGGTGTTGAACCTCATCGAAAACGCGATCCAGGCCAGCGGCGGCGACGTCCGGCTGAAAGTGCACTTATATACACGCGATCACACCTTGCGCCTGTGTGTCAGCGACAACGGCAGTGGTATCGAGCCGGTCGTGCTGGCGCGCTTGGGCGAGCCATTCTTCACCACCAAGACCACTGGCACCGGCCTGGGCCTGACCGTGGTCAAGGCCGTGGCCCGTGCCCATCAGGGAGAATTGCAACTGCGCTCGCGGTTGGGCCGTGGCACCTGTGCGACGGTGTGCTTGCCGCTGTTTTCCAATGCGCCAGGGGTGGAGTGAAAGCAATGGCGATCAAGGTGTTACTGGTTGAGGATGACCGGGCCCTGCGCGAGGCGCTGGCCGATACCCTGGTGCTGGCCGGGCACGACTACGCCGCCGTCGGTTCGGCGGAAGAGGCGCTGCTGGCGGTGGGCCGCGAAGCGTTCAGCCTGGTGGTCAGTGACGTCAATATGCCGGGCATGGACGGCCATCAATTGCTCGGCCTGTTACGTGCCCGTCAGCCGCAACTGCCCGTCTTGCTGATGACCGCTCACGGCGCCGTCGAGCGCGCGGTGGACGCCATGCGCCAGGGCGCCGCGGATTACCTGGTCAAGCCGTTCGAGCCAAAAGCACTGCTGGACCTGGTCGCACGCCATGCCTTGGGCAGCCTCGCGGTCGAGGGCGAAGGCCCGGTGGCCATCGAACCGGCCAGCGCGCAACTGCTGGAATTGGCCGCGCGGGTGGCGCGTAGCGATTCAACCGTGTTGATTTCCGGCGAGTCCGGTACGGGCAAGGAAGTGCTGGCGCGCTATATCCACCAGCAGTCCCGGCGCGCCAGCGAACCGTTCATTGCCATCAATTGCGCGGCGATTCCCGACAACATGCTCGAGGCGACACTATTCGGTCACGAAAAGGGCTCGTTCACCGGCGCCATCGCGGCCCAGGCCGGCAAGTTCGAGCAGGCCGACGGTGGCACGATCCTGCTCGATGAAATTTCCGAAATGCCGATGGGCTTGCAAGCCAAGCTGTTGCGGGTATTGCAGGAGCGGGAAGTGGAGCGGGTCGGCGCGCGCAAGCCCATCAGCCTGGATATCCGCGTGGTGGCGACCACCAACCGCGATCTGGCCAGCGAAGTGGCGGCGGGACGGTTTCGTGAGGACCTCTATTACCGCTTGTCGGTATTCCCGCTGGCTTGGCGTCCGTTGCGCGAGCGCACCGCCGATATCCTGCCGCTGGCCGAGCGGTTGCTGAACAAACACGTCAATAAAATGAAGCACGCGGCGGCCCGGCTTTCAGCCGAAGCCCGGGCTTGTCTGGTTGCCTACCCGTGGCCGGGTAATGTCCGAGAGCTCGATAACGCCATCCAGCGGGCCTTGATCCTGCAGCAGGGTGGCTTGATCCAGCCGGAGGATTTCTGCCTGGCGGGGCCGGTGGCCTGCGCGCCGTTGCCTGCGCTGTCGCCGGTGCCAGCAGCGGCCTTTGCCCCCTCGGTGGAAGTGGAAGGCGAGTCGGCCGGCGCCTTGGGAGACGACCTGCGTCGTCGCGAGTTCCAGATGATCATCGACACCCTGCGCGCCGAACGCGGTCGTCGCAAGGAGGCCGCCGAACGCCTGGGGATCAGCCCGCGCACCCTTCGCTACAAGCTGGCGCAAATGCGCGACGCCGGCATGGATGTCGAGGCTTATCTGTTCGCCAGTTGAATAAGCATAAGACCCCGCTGTGGGAGCGAGCTTGCTCGCGATAGCGGCGGGTCAGTGATGTGATGGGCAAGTTCGCTCCCACAATGAGGCAGTGCGCGCATTTGTTTTCCATCGCCATGGAGCTGGCACCCTTGTTGCTAATACCTGAATACCCGCTGAGTAAGTGTCAAAAAAATGCGGGCCGCCAGAGAGAGTAGACCATGAGCCAAGGTATTGAATTTAATCGGTTGATGTTGGACATGCGGGCCATGCAAATGGACGCCATGGCCCAGCCTAAATCGGTCGCGGTCCCCCAGGTGGGTGGCAGCAGCTTTTCCGACATGCTCGGTCAGGCCGTCAATAAAGTGAACGATACCCAGCAGGCATCGAACCAGTTGGCCAGTGCTTTCGAGATTGGCAAAAGTGGCGTCGACCTGACGGACGTAATGATCTCCTCGCAGAAAGCCAGTGTCTCGTTTCAGGCGTTGACCCAGGTTCGTAACAAACTGGTTCAAGCCTACCAAGACATCATGCAGATGCCGGTTTAAGGAAATTATTGAGTCATGGCAGAAGCAGCCGTTGATAACGTTCCGGCCAAGGCCACTCCGGTAGACGGCAAACCGCCGCTGTTCGGTCTGTCCTTCCTGGAAAATCTCTCCGAGATGACCATGCTGCGTCAGGTGGGCCTGTTGGTCGGCCTGGCTGCCAGCGTGGCGATTGGTTTTGCCGTGGTGCTGTGGTCCCAGCAGCCGGACTACCGGCCGCTGTATGGCAGCTTGGCGGGCATGGACGCCAAGCAAGTCATGGAAACCCTGGCTTCCGCCGACATTCCTTACACCGTCGAACCCAATTCCGGCGCGTTGCTGGTCAAGGCTGATGACGTTGCCCGTGCGCGCCTCAAGCTCGCCGCCGCTGGCGTGACGCCTACCGATGGCAACATCGGTTTCGAGATCCTGGACAAGGATCAGGGCCTGGGCACCAGCCAATTCATGGAAGCGACCCGTTATCGTCGCGGCCTGGAAGGTGAGCTGGCGCGGACCATTTCCAGCCTGAACAACGTCAAGGGCGCCCGTGTGCACCTGGCGATTCCGAAAAGCTCGGTGTTCGTGCGCGATGAACGCAAGCCCAGCGCTTCGGTATTGGTCGAGCTGTATTCGGGCCGTTCCCTGGAGCCAGGCCAGGTCGTGGCCATCGTCAATCTGGTGGCGACCAGCGTACCCGAACTGAGCAAATCGCAGATCACCGTGGTCGACCAGAAAGGCAACCTGTTGTCCGATCAGGCGGAAAACTCCGAACTGACCATGGCTGGCAAGCAATTCGATTACAGCCGCCGCATGGAAGGCATGCTGACCCAGCGGGTGCACAACATCCTGCAACCGATCCTGGGTAATGATCGCTACAAAGCCGAAGTGTCGGCCGATGTCGACTTCAGTGCCGTCGAGTCCACTTCCGAGCAGTTCAACCCGGACCAACCGGCGTTGCGCAGCGAACAGTCGGTGAATGAGCAGCGTACCGCCAGCAATGGCCCGCAAGGCGTACCGGGTGCCCTGAGCAACCAGCCGCCATCGCCGGCCAGCGCGCCGCAGACCACCGGTGGCGCCACCGCGGCCGCCGGCATGGTCCAGCCTGGGCAGCCGCTGATCGATGCCAATGGCCAGCAGATCATGGACCCGGCCACCGGCCAGCCGATGCTGGCGCCGTATCCGGCCGACAAGCGTCAGCAGTCGACCAAGAACTTCGAACTCGACCGTTCCATCAGCCACACCAAGCAACAGCAGGGCCGCTTGAATCGCCTGTCGGTCGCCGTGGTGGTGGACGATCAGGTCAAGGTCAACGCGGCCAACGGCGAAACCAGTCGTGCGCCATGGAGCGCCGACGAATTGGCGCGCTTTACTCGCCTGGTGCAGGACGCCGTCGGTTTCGACGCCAGCCGCGGCGACAGCGTCAGTGTGATCAACGTGCCGTTCTCCCTGGAGCGCGGTGAAGTGGTCGCCGATATTCCGTTTTATTCGCAACCCTGGTTCTGGGATGTGGTCAAGCAAGTACTGGGTGTGTTGTTTATCCTGGTGCTGGTGTTTGGCGTGCTGCGTCCGGTGCTCAACAACATCACCGGTGGCGGCAAGAACAAGCAGTTGGCAGCTTTCGGCGATGTCGAGCTGGGAGGCATGGGCGGCCTGGATGGCGAATTGGCCAACGATCGCGTCAGCCTCGGCGGGCCGCAGAGCATTCTGCTGCCAAGCCCGAGCGAAGGCTATGACGCTCAGTTGAACGCTATCAAGAGTCTGGTGGCAGAAGATCCGGGTCGTGTGGCCCAGGTCGTGAAAGAGTGGATTAACGCAGATGAGTGATAATCGAGCCGCTGTTGCCAAATTGTCCCGGGTCGACAAAGCCGCGATCCTGCTGCTGTCCCTGGGCTCGACCGACGCCGCCCAGGTGCTGCGCCACATGGGGCCCAAGGAGGTCCAGCGCGTGGGCGTGGCCATGGCGCAGATGGGCAACGTGCACCGTGAACAGGTCGAGCAGGTGATGAGCGAGTTCGTCGACATCGTCGGCGATCAGACCAGCCTGGGCGTCGGTTCCGACGACTACGTGCGCAAGATGCTCACCCAGGCACTGGGCGAGGACAAGGCCAACGGCCTGATCGACCGGATCCTGCTGGGCGGCAACACCAGTGGCCTGGACAGCCTCAAGTGGATGGAACCGCGGGCGGTTGCCGACGTGATCCGTTACGAGCACCCGCAGATCCAGGCGATCGTGGTGGCTTACCTCGACCCGGATCAGGCCGGTGAAGTGCTGGGCAATTTCGACCACAAGGTCCGCCTGGACATCATCCTGCGGGTGTCTTCGCTCAACACCGTGCAGCCGGCGGCGCTGAAAGAATTGAACCAGATCCTCGAGAAGCAGTTCTCGGGCAACTCCAATGCCTCGCGCACCACCCTGGGCGGCATCAAGCGCGCGGCGGACATCATGAACTTCCTCGACAGTTCGATCGAAGGTCAGTTGATGGACTCGATTCGCGAGTTCGACGAAGACCTGTCCGGTCAGATCGAAGATCTCATGTTCGTGTTCAACAACCTGTCCGATGTCGACGATCGTGGCATCCAGGCGCTGTTGCGCGAAGTGTCGTCCGACGTGCTGGTACTGGCCCTCAAGGGCTCGGACGAAGGCGTCAAGGAAAAGATCTTCAAGAACATGTCCAAACGGGCGGCCGAACTGTTGCGCGACGATCTCGAGGCCAAGGGCCCGGTACGCGTCAGCGACGTGGAAACCGCACAGAAGGAAATCCTCACCATCGCCCGCCGCATGGCCGAAGCCGGGGAGATCGTTCTCGGTGGCAAGGGCGGCGAAGAGATGATCTAAGGTCGTTATGTCTGCCAAGAGTGATGAAGCACCCAGCGACCTGATCCGCGCCCGTGACGTCGGTGGTTTCGACGTCTGGTCGCTGCCCAGCTTCGACCCCCATGTTCCCGAGCCTGAGCCGGAACCGGTGGAAGAGTTGCCGGAACCGGAGGAAGTGCCGCTGGAGGAAGTCCAGCCACTGACCCTCGAGGAAGTCGAGAGCATTCGCCAGGAGGCCTACAACGAAGGCTTTGCCGTGGGTGAAAAGGAAGGCTTCCACAGCACCACGCTCAAGGTCCGCCAGGAAGCCGACGTGGCGCTGACGGCCAAGCTCCGTGCGCTGGAATCGCTGATGCTCAACCTGTTCGACCCCATCGCCGAGCAGGACACCCAGATCGAGAAATCCCTGGTCGGGCTGGTGCAGCACATTGCCCGGCAAGTCATCCAGCGTGAACTGGCCATCGATTCGACCCAGATCGAACATGTCATGCGCGAAGCGCTCAAGTTGTTGCCATTGGGCGTGGGCAATGTGCGGCTGTACATCAATCCCCAGGACTTCGAGCTGGTCAAGGCCCTGCGCGAACGTCATGAAGAAACCTGGCGTATCGTCGAGGACGCTTCGCTGCTGCCCGGCGGTTGCCGTGTGGAAACCGAACACAGCCGCATCGACGCAACCGTTGAAACCCGCATCAGCCAGATCATGGCCAAATTGTTCGACCAGTTGCACGAACAGGCCCTGCATCCGGCCGCTCCCGACCTGAGCCTGGAGTTGCCGGACGAACCCCTGATCAGCGCTGATGCCGCGCCGGCCGATGCTGGCTTGGATGTACCTGAATTGGACGCTTCTGCACTGGACAGCCGCGATGCGCCTTGAGCGAACCAGCTTCGGCAAGCGCCTGGGCAGCTACGCCGAGGCCAGTGAGCTGGCCGGCCAACCGATCCTGGAAGGTCGCCTGCTGCGCATGGTCGGCCTGACCCTCGAAGCCGAGGGCCTGCGTGCCGCCATGGGCAGCCGTTGCATGGTGATCAACGACGACAGCTACCACCCGGTGCAGGTCGAAGCCGAAGTCATGGGATTTTCCGGCAGCAAGGTTTTCTTGATGCCGGTGGGCAGTGTCGCCGGTATCGCGCCCGGTGCGCGCGTGGTGCCCCTGGCCGATAACGGTCGCCTGCCCATGGGCATGAGCATGCTCGGGCGCGTGCTGGACGGGGCCGGACGCGCCCTGGACGGCAAGGGCGGCATGAAGGCCGAAGATTGGGTGCCGATGGACGGCCCGACGATCAACCCCCTCAAGCGCGACCCCATCAGCGTACCGCTGGACGTGGGCATCCGCTGCATCAACGGTTTATTGACGGTCGGGCGCGGCCAGCGCCTGGGCCTGTTTGCCGGTACCGGGGTGGGCAAGAGTGTGCTGCTGGGCATGATGACCCGCTTCACCGAGGCCGACATCATCGTGGTGGGACTGATCGGCGAGCGGGGTCGTGAGGTGAAGGAATTCATCGAGCACATTCTTGGCGAGGAAGGGCTCAAGCGTTCGGTGGTGGTGGCTTCGCCAGCGGACGATGCGCCATTGATGCGCCTGCGGGCAGCCATGTACTGCACGCGCATTGCCGAGTACTTTCGCGACAAAGGCAAGAACGTGCTGTTGCTGATGGATTCTCTGACCCGTTTCGCCCAGGCTCAGCGGGAAATCGCCTTGGCCATCGGCGAGCCGCCGGCCACCAAGGGGTATCCGCCTTCGGTATTCGCCAAGCTGCCGAAACTGGTGGAACGCGCCGGCAATGCGGAAAAGGGCGGCGGTTCCATCACCGCCTTCTATACCGTGCTGTCCGAAGGCGACGACCAGCAGGACCCCATCGCCGACTCGGCCCGGGGCGTACTCGACGGGCACATCGTGCTGTCCAGACGCCTGGCCGAAGAAGGGCATTACCCGGCCATCGACATCGAGGCGTCCATCAGTCGGGTCATGCCGTCGGTGATCAGTGCCGAACACATGAAGCGGGCCCAGCAGTTCAAGCAGTACTGGTCGCGCTACCAGCAAAGCCGCGACCTGATCAGCGTCGGCGCCTATGTCCCCGGCGGTGATCGCGAGACCGACACCGCCATCAGTCTTTACCCGTCCATGGCCGTTTACCTGCGCCAGAGCCTGAACGACAACATCGGCATGGGCGCCAGCGAAGCGCACTTGCAGACTATTTTCGCCCCGGTCTCAGGCACGTAACCGGCCATGGCCACGAGTCGTGCGGCACGCCTGGCGCCAGTGGTGGACATGGCCGAAAAGGCCGAGAAGACCGCCGTCCAGCGACTGGCCTATTTCCAGGGCCAGGTCAAAGTCGCCGAAAGCAAGCTGGCTGACCTCGAAAACTTTCGACTCGAATACCAGGAACAGTGGATCGCCCGTGGCGCCCATGGGGTTTCCGGGCAGTGGTTGTTGGGTTACCAAGGATTCCTCGCGCAGTTGGGTACCGCTATCGACCAACAGCGTCAAAGCCTGGTCTGGCACCAGAACAACCTGGAAAAGGCCCGTCAGAGCTGGCAAGAGGCGTTTGCCCGGGTCGAAGGGTTGCGCAAACTGGTGCAGCGCTATATTGATGAGGCGCGGCAACTGGAAGACAAGCGCGAACAGAAACTGCTGGATGAGTTGTCCCAGCGCCTGCCGCGTCAGAATCCCTATTGATGAGAAACCAGGATTTTGTCGGATGATCGAGGCAAAACCTTGCTCAGACCTCTACCTGATGCTACACCTTGTACACGTATGTCCATGACAGGGAAGCTGAACATGTCAGTCGTTACAGAAGTATCCCAAGATGGGAAGAAATTGACGATTTCGATCGAAGGTCGATTCGATTTCGGACGGCACCAGGAGTTTCGCGAGTCTTACGAGAGACTCAATAACAAGCCCGAGTCCATTGTGGTGGATTTGAAGAAAGCCACCTATCTCGACAGTTCCGCCTTGGGCATGCTCTTGCTGTTACGTGATCATGCCGGTGGCGACGAGTCGGACATCCGGGTCGTCAACAGCAGCAGCGACGTCAAGAAAATCCTTGCGATCTCCAATTTTGACAAGCTGTTCGACATCAGTTGATCGCCATGCAATCGTCGTCGGAGCCACTGACGGTCCTGATTGCCGAAGACAGTGCCGCTGATCGACTGCTGTTGTCGACCATCGTCCGCCGCCAGGGGCATCATGTGCTCACTGCGGCCGATGGCGCCGAAGCGGTCGAGGTCTATCTGGAAAAGCGTCCGCACCTGGTGCTGATGGACGCAATGATGCCGGTAATGGACGGCTTCGAAGCCGCGCAGAAAATCAAGCAGTTGGCCGGGGACCAGTTGGTCCCGATCATTTTCCTCACCTCGTTGACCGAGAGCGAAGCCTTGGCCCGTTGCCTGGAGGCGGGCGGCGACGATTTCCTGGCCAAACCCTACAACCAAGTGATCCTGGCGGCCAAGATCAAGGCCATGGACCGTTTGCGTCGGTTGCAGGCCACGGTGGTGGAGCAGCGCGACCAGATTGCCCGGCACCATGACTACTTGCTCAACGAGCAACGGGTCGCCAAGGCCGTGTTCGACAAGATCGCCCACTCCGGCTGCCTGAGTGCGCCGAACATCCGTTACTTGCAATCGCCTTATGCCTTGTTCAACGGTGACCTGCTGTTGGCAGCGTTCAATCCGGCTGGCGACATGCACGTCCTGCTGGGGGATTTCACCGGCCACGGTTTGCCGGCGGCGGTCGGCGCGATGCCGCTGGCGGAAGTGTTCTACGGGATGACTGCCAAAGGCTATGGCCTGGCGCAGATCCTGCGAGAGATGAATGCCAAGCTCAAACGCATCCTGCCCGTGGACATGTTCTGTTGCGCGACGTTGTTATGCCTGAGCTTCCAGCGTTGCACGGTAGAGATCTGGAACGGCGGCATGCCCGATGGATACCTGCATGACAGCCTCAGCGGCGTGCGTACGCCATTGCCGGCGCGTCACCTGCCATTGGGCGTGCTCACCCCTCAATTATTCGATGACCGCACCGAAGTGCATACCATGTCGCTGGGTGACCGGGTGTTCCTGTTGTCCGATGGCGTGATCGATACCACTGACGAAGACGAGCAACTGTTTGGCGTTGAACGGCTGCAACAGGTGTTTGCCGCCAACCGTGAACCCGACCTGCTGTTTGAAGACATCCAGCAGGCCTTGCGAGATTTTCGCGGTGAGTCGCGGGATGACTTCAGCATGGTCGAGTTGCGACTGGTCGCCCCGACGCAACTCAATCCGCCGCCACCGGTCTATTCCGATAGCGGCCAGTCCAGCCCTCTGGATTGGTCGGTGAGCTTCGAATTCCGGGCGCAGACGCTCAAGCGCTTCAATCCGATGCCCTATTTGCTGCAGTTGTTACTTGAGGTCCATGGGCTCAGGGTGCAAAGTGGCGCCCTTTATAGCGTCATGTCGGAGCTGTATTCCAATGCCCTGGATCATGGGGTGCTGGGGCTTGACTCCAGCCTCAAGCGTGACGCGGTGGGTTTTGCCCGCTATTACAGAGAGCGCAATACGCGCCTGGATGAGCTGAGCGACGGCTATGTGCGGGTGCACTTGCATGTCTCGCCAAGCGGCGAGGGTGGTCGCCTGGCCATAGAGGTCGAGGACAGTGGCGAGGGTTTTGACGTCGCCAGGGTGCTGGCGCGTCCTGTGGACACTGATCGGTTGTCGGGGCGTGGGGTGAGCCTGGTACGCCAGTTGAGCCACCAGGCCAGTTGGTCAGACGATGGTCGTAGTGCGCGCGTGGAGTTTTTCTGGGAGGCTCCGGCATAATCGGCGCCATTCTTGATCAGGGAGCGAACAAGTGAACGAGATTCATCTGGACCGCGACGTGCTCAGCACGCTGAAGGAAGTCATGGAGGAGGGGTATCTGGAGTTGCTGGATACGTTTCTCAATGATTCGGAGGCTCGCTTGCGCGTGCTGCATGAGGCACGGGACGCTGAAAAACTGAGCGCCACGGCCCACAGCTTCAAGGGCAGCAGCAGCAACATGGGCGCTATCCGCCTGGCCGAGCTGTGTGGCGAACTGGAGCAACGTGCCAAGCAGCCGTCATTGGGCGGTATCGAGAAACTGGTCAACGAAATCGACAGCGAATTTGCTTATGTTCGCAAGCTTTGCAGGGAAGAGCGCGAAGGCTTTCACTGCTGAGATTTGACGGTCGGGCAGACGTTGGCCCGTGCCTTGCATTGCCTAGTCTCGACTGTACCTATGATTCCAGTGCAGCGGAGACCTTTTTATGCCCGTTACCCCCAATACACTGCTTCAGGCCTCTGTCCAGGCCAAGCCCAAGGCCGCCGTCAATTCACCGGCAGCGGCCCCGGATCTCGGGGATAGAGCCTCCAGCTTCGCTCAAGTCTTCGCCAAGCAGGCGCCTGACAAGGCTGCGGCGGCCCCTGAGCCACCAGTGAAATCGGCGCGCGACAACGCTTCCAGTAACACCGTCAAAAAAGACACCGGCAACCAAACCCCTGCCACCTCGGAACCGACAGTTGCCGATAGCGGCAAACCCTTGCCCGCGGACAAACCGGTTAGCGCCGACGACGAGACTGCCAGTGACGACAACGCCGACTCGGCTGAGACGCCAGTGGCGGATGCTGCACCCGTCGATCCGAGCCTTGATCCAGGATTGCTACCCGACGTGACGGTGCCGGTGGCGACAATCGCGCCGGAACCTGCGCCTGTGGCCACGACCGAGACTCAGGTCTCCACAGCCGTCGCGGCACCGCTTGCCCCGCTGGTGGCGCCAGCCCAGGCTGCGGTGGTCCCGGAGGTCGACCCAGCCTTTGACCCTGAAGCCGACCCGCTCGACGCATTGCCTGCCTTGCGGTTGGCGATGGAGCAGGGCGGTCATGTTTCCGCCTCCAGCCAGGCGCAATCCAAGACTGCTGCCTCGGCGTCGCTCGACGGTGAGCCGACTTCGGCGCAGACCTTCGCCGCAGGCATGGCGAGCATGCTCACCGTGCAGGCCGACCAGAACAGTACCGATTCTGGTAGCCAGCAGGGCGGTGACAAGGCATTCGGCGGCTTGATCAGCGAGGGTCTCAAGGACCTGAGCGCCGCTTCCAATGATACTCGCGTGGACGATTTCGCCAACCGCCTGGCCGCACTGACCCAGGCTGCTACGCCCAAGACCGCCAACGCGGTGCCGGTCAATCAACCTATCGCGATGAATCAGAGCGGTTGGACCGAAGAGGTGGTCAACCGGGTGATGTACCTGTCCAGCGTCAATCTCAAGGCGGCCGACATCCAGCTG
The DNA here is from genome assembly GCF_900100135.1 of Pseudomonas sp. NFACC05-1. Lineage (NCBI taxonomy): Bacteria > Pseudomonadati > Pseudomonadota > Gammaproteobacteria > Pseudomonadales > Pseudomonadaceae > Pseudomonas > Pseudomonas sp. NFACC05-1. The sequence continues at coordinate 40,746 of NZ_FMTR01000027.1, forward strand.
CAACCCGCCGAACTCGGACGCCTGGATATCCGGGTGAACATGGTTCCGGACCAGCAGACCCAGGTCACGTTCATGAGTGCCCACTCCGGCGTTCGCGAAGCTCTCGAGGGTCAGATGCATCGCCTGCGGGACAGTTTCGCCCAGCAGGGCATGGGCCAGGTCGATGTCAGCGTGTCCGATCAATCCCGAGGCTCGCAGAACCAGGGGCAGCAGGCCCAGCAGCAAGCCCAGGCCGGGCGCACGACGTCGTCCGGTGGGCGAGTGGACTCGGCGGATGAACACCTGCCGGCCAGCGTTGCGGAAGTGGCGGCCAGTACCACCAGCGTCATTGGCTCCAGTGCGGTCGACTACTACGCCTGATGTCACAGCCCCCCCCCTCAGTGGGAGCGAGCTTGCTCGCGATAGCGGCTTGTCAGTTACCTTGCAGGTAACTGATCCTTCGCTATCGCGAGCAAGCTCGCTCCCACATTGGTTTCAGGGCGATCAAAGATTGCATCCGCCCAGCCATCTTCTCTCTTGCCACTTCTGGCATAACACTTGCTCCAGCCTTGCCGTGCAACAGTGAAAACCCCGATTAGTGACGGATTATTGGCATGGCGAAGAGTGAAGCAGCAGCTGTAAAAGACCCTGCAACCAAAGGCAAACTCAAGCTGATCATCATGATCGTAGTGGGTTTGCTCCTGGCGATCGGTGTATCTGTGGGTGCGACCTGGTATTTCATGCACAGCGCTCAAAGCAAGCCGGCAGTGGCGGTCGAAGCTGCGCCAGTGGGCAAGCAGCCGGCGATTTTCGAACCGATGGCGCCAGCCTTCGTGGCCAACTACACCCAGAACGGTCGTCAACGCTACATGCAGGTGAGCATTACCCTGCTGGGTCGCAACCAGGCTGACCTGGAAGCGCTGCGGGTACACATGCCACTGATCCGCAATAACCTGGTGATGCTCTTTTCCGGACAGAGTTTCGACACCTTGGCCACGCCCGTCGGCCAGGAAATGTTGCGTCAGAAAGCCACGGCCAGCGTGCAGGAAGTCGCTCAGAAAGAGCTTGGCAAAGTGGTGATCGAACAGTTGCTCTTCACTAACTTCGTATTGCAGTAGGAACACGACATGGCCGTGCAGGACCTGCTGTCCCAGGACGAAATCGATGCGCTGTTGCATGGTGTCGACGACGGTCTGGTACAGACCGAAAACGCTGCTGAACCGGGCAGCGTCAAAAGCTACGACCTGACCAGCCAGGATCGCATCGTTCGCGGACGCATGCCGACCCTGGAAATGATCAACGAACGTTTCGCCCGCTACACCCGCATCAGCATGTTCAACATGCTGCGCCGTTCGGCCGATGTGGCCGTCGGTGGCGTGCAGGTGATGAAGTTCGGCGAGTACGTGCACTCGCTGTACGTGCCCACCAGTCTCAATCTGGTGAAGATCAAGCCGTTGCGCGGCACCGCGTTGTTCATCCTTGACGCCAAGTTGGTGTTCAAGCTGGTGGACAACTTCTTCGGTGGTGACGGCCGTCACGCCAAGATCGAAGGTCGGGAATTCACCCCAACCGAGTTGCGGGTGGTGCGCATGGTGCTGGAGCAGGCCTTCGTCGACCTGAAGGAAGCCTGGCAGGCGATCATGGAAGTGAACTTCGAGTACATCAACTCGGAAGTGAACCCGGCCATGGCCAACATTGTCGGCCCGAGCGAGGCCATTGTGGTCTCGACCTTCCACATCGAACTCGATGGCGGTGGCGGCGATCTGCACGTGACCATGCCGTACTCGATGATCGAGCCGGTGCGTGAAATGCTCGACGCCGGTTTCCAGTCGGACCTCGACGATCAGGACGAGCGCTGGATCAATGCCTTGCGCCAGGACGTGCTGGATGTCGACGTGCCGATCGGTGCGACGGTCGCTCGCCGGCAACTGCGCCTGCGGGACATCCTGCACATGCAGCCGGGGGACATCATCCCCGTAGAGATGCCGGAAGACATGATCATGCGCGCCAATGGCGTGCCGGCCTTCAAGGTCAAGATGGGCTCTCACAAAGGCAACCTGGCGTTGCAGGTGATCGAGCCGATCGAACGCCGCTGAGCGGTGTCGAACGCCTTAAGTTTGTAACGGTTTTTTGCTTCTAACTGAATTTTTGCCCGCCGAGGAAACATGATGGCTGACGATATGAATACCCAGGATGACCAGGCGCTGGCCGACGAATGGGCCGCGGCCCTGGAAGAAACCGGCGATGCCGGGCAAGCCGACATCGACGCCTTGCTGGCGGCCGATACTGGCGCCCATGCGTCCAGTCGCCTGCAGATGGAAGAATTTGGCAGCGTGCCGAAGAGTCATGAGCCGGTGACGCTCGATGGTCCGAACCTGGATGTGATCCTCGATATCCCGGTGTCGATCTCCATGGAAGTGGGCAGCACCGACATCAACATCCGCAACCTGCTGCAGCTCAACCAGGGTTCGGTGATCGAACTGGACCGCCTGGCCGGCGAGCCGCTCGACGTACTGGTCAACGGTACCTTGATCGCCCATGGCGAAGTGGTGGTGGTCAACGAGAAGTTCGGCATTCGCCTGACGGACGTGATCAGCCCGAGCGAACGCATCAAGAAGTTGCGCTGAGTGAAAGGTTTCTTCGCTGCAGCCGCGATGCTGCCATTGAGTGTGCTGGCGGCCGAACCGGTTGCCACGGCCGCCGCTGCGCCGGTAGCAGGCAGTGGTATCGCCGGGCAATTGGCGCAGTTGGTGCTCGGCTTGCTGCTGGTTCTGGGCTTGATCTTCTTTCTCGCCTGGTTATTGCGGCGTGTGCAGCAGGCGGGGCCGGCTGGCAAGGGGCAGGTCATCGACATCGTCGGTTCGCGCGCGCTCGGGCCACGCGACCGGCTGGTGCTGGTACAGGTCGGTAACGAGCAGATCCTGCTCGGCTTGAGCCCGGGCACCATCACCGCCTTGCACGTCCTCAAGGAGCCGGTGCAGGTGCCCTCCGCCGAGCAGGCCAGCCCCGAATTTGCCCAGCGCCTCATGGAACTGTTGGGTAAAGACCAGAAGGATAAAAAGTAATGCCATTGCGCATTCTGTTGGCATTGGCCTTGATGCTGGCCGCACCGTTGGCGTTCGCCGCCGATCCGCTGTCGATCCCGGCGATCACCCTCGGAACCAACGCCGAAGGGGCCCAGGAATACTCGGTCAGCCTGCAGATCCTGCTGATCATGACCGCGCTGAGTTTCATCCCGGCGTTCGTCATGCTGATGACCAGCTTCACCCGGATCATCATTGTCTTTTCGATCCTGCGCCAGGCCCTGGGCCTGCAACAGACCCCCTCGAACCAGATCCTCACCGGTATGGCGCTGTTTTTGACCATGTTCATCATGGCGCCGGTGTTCGACCGGGTGAACCAGGATGCGCTGCAACCCTACCTGGCAGAAAAAATCACCGCCCAGGATGCCGTGGCCAAGGCTGAAGTGCCGATCAAGGATTTCATGCTGGCCCAGACTCGCAGCAGCGACCTGGAGCTGTTCATGCGCCTGTCCAAGCGCACCGATATCCCCAGTGCCGACCAGGCGCCGCTGACCATCCTGGTGCCAGCGTTCGTGACCTCTGAACTCAAGACCGCGTTCCAGATCGGCTTCATGATTTTCATCCCGTTCCTGATCATTGACCTGGTGGTCGCCAGTATCCTGATGGCCATGGGCATGATGATGCTCTCTCCGCTGATCATTTCCTTGCCGTTCAAGATCATGCTGTTTGTGTTGGTGGATGGCTGGGCGCTGATCATCGGTACCCTGGCGGGCAGTTTCGGCGGTGTTTAGGCCTTTTGTGCGGGGAGGGCGATATGACGCCTGAAGTAGCGGTAGACCTGTTCCGTGAAGCACTCTGGCTGACGACCATAATGGTTGCCATCCTGGTGATCCCCAGTCTGCTGGTGGGGTTGCTGGTGGCAATGTTCCAGGCCGCGACCCAGATCAACGAACAGACCTTGAGCTTCCTGCCGCGCCTGCTGGTGATGCTGGTGACGCTGATCGTCGCTGGCCCCTGGCTGGTACAAACCTTCATGGAATACATTCTGCAGCTGTATGGCAGTATTCCGCAGTTGATCGGCTGACCCCATGTCGATGCTCGCGCTGACGGACACCCAGATCAGTACCTGGGTGGCGTCGTTCATCCTGCCGCTGTTTCGCGTCACCGCGGTACTCATGAGCATGCCAGTCTTCGGCACGACCCTGGTGCCGACCCGCGTGCGGCTGTATTTCGCCTTGGCCATCACGGTGGTCATTGCGCCTGGGTTACCACCGATGCCGCCGGTCAATGCCTTGGATCTCAGCGGCCTGATGTTGATCGCCGAGCAGATCCTCATCGGCGCCTTGATGGGGTTTTCGCTGCAGCTGTTCTTCCAGGCCTTCGTGGTGGCCGGGCAAATCATCTCGATCCAGATGGGCATGGCCTTCGCGTCCATGATCGACCCTACCAACGGCGTCAACACGGCGGTGATCGGTCAGTTCCTGACGATGCTGGTGACTCTGTTGTTCCTCGCCATGAACGGGCATCTGGTGGTGTTCGAGGTGTTGACCGAGAGTTTCACCACGATGCCGGTGGGCAGTGCGTTGCTGGTCAATCATTTCTGGGAAATCGCCGGCAAGCTCGGCTGGGTCCTGGGTGCGGCGATGGTGCTGGTATTGCCGGCGATCACCGCGTTGCTGATAGTCAACATCGCGTTTGGCGTGATGACCCGCGCGGCGCCGCAGTTGAATATTTTCTCCATTGGTTTCCCGCTCACCCTTGTGCTGGGCATGGTGATTTTCTGGGTCAGCCTGGGGGATATCCTCAATCAGTATCAGCCGCTGGCTACCCAGGCCTTGCAGCTTTTACGCGACATGGCACAGGCGCGCTGAACCATGGCCGAGAGCGAGAGTGGTCAGGACAAGACAGAAGACCCCACGGATAAGCGCAAGAGGGAGTCCCGGGAAAAGGGTGAGATCGCTCGCTCCAAGGAACTCAATACCCTGGCGGTGATGCTGGCCGGGGCGGGCGGGTTGCTGATTTATGGTGGTGGGTTGGCCTTGGACTTGCTGGAAATCATGCGGCTGAATTTCTCCCTGCCCCGTGAAGTGCTGCTGAGTCCGGGAGCGATGGGGCAGTATCTGCTGCACTCGGGAAAAATTGCGATTCTGTCGGTACAGCCAGTCCTGCTCTTCTTGTTGTTGGCTGCCATCATTGGCCCGATTTCCCTCGGTGGCTGGCTGTTCGCCGGCAAGAGCTTGGCCCCTAAATTCAGCCGGATGAATCCGGCCGCCGGCATCAAACGTATGTTCTCTACTACGGCGCTGATGGAGCTGCTCAAGGCTTTTGGGAAATTCCTGCTGATTCTGTTTGTGGCGCTCACCGTCTTGCAGTCCGACATTGACGACCTGTTGCGCATCGCCCATGAGCCTCTGGAGCAGGCCATTATCCATAGTGTGCAGTTGGTGGGCTGGAGCACATTGTGGATGGCCTGCGGCCTGATCCTGATCGCTGCCATCGATGTGCCAATCCAGCTGTATCAGAGCAAGCAGAAGTTGATGATGACCAAGCAGGAGATACGCGACGAGCACAAGGACCAGGAGGGCAAGCCGGAGGTCAAGCAGCGGATTCGCCAGTTGCAGCGCGAGGTGTCCCAGCGGCGGATGATGGCGGCGATCCCCGACGCCGATGTGGTTATCACCAACCCGACTCACTACGCCGTAGCCCTCAAGTACGACCCCGAAAAAGGCAACGCTCCGGTGTTGCTGGCCAAGGGCAGTGACTTCCTGGCGCTGAAAATCCGTGAAATCGCCGTGGCCAATGAAGTGATGTTGCTCGAATCCCCGGCCCTGGCGCGATCGATTTACTACTCCACCGAACTCGATCAGGAAATCCCTGGCGGCCTGTACCTGGCCGTGGCCCAGGTACTGGCCTACGTCTACCAGATCCGCCAACACCGCGCCGGCAAGGGCAAGCGCCCCGAGCCACTCAAGGATTTGCCGATTCCGCCGGATTTGCGACGGGATTCCTGAGTCTGGCTATTGCAGGCGTTGAACCAGGTGCAGAACTGTTTGGAGCGGGGACACGGTGGACCTGTGGCGAGGGAGCTTGCTCCCGCTGGGCTGCGAAGCGGCCCCAAACCAGACCCACTCAATTCCCCAGGCATACCTGAATATCCCAGATTCAGGGGCCGCTTCGCAGCCCGTCGGGGATAAATCCCCTCACTACAGGTTCTGCGTTCGGCGGGGCATGATTTTTCCTGTAGCGCCCTCCGTTCCTACCTGCGGCCAAAGTTGGAAGGCTTCTTGCAATACCCCGTCTGCGCCCGTCCGGGGCGTCAAAAGTTTGCTTTACAGGCACGGGGATTATTGGTGGATCGCTCTCAGTTACTCAGCACCGCTCGCAGCAACGTAGCAGACCTCAGCCGGGGTAACCTGGGTGTGCCGCTGTTGCTGCTGGTCATGCTCGCCATGATGATGCTGCCGGTGCCGCCGTTCCTGCTGGACGTGTTCTTCACGTTCAACATCGCGCTGTCGATCGTGGTGCTGCTCGTTTGTGTCTACGCCTTGCGGCCATTGGATTTCGCAGTATTCCCCACCATCCTGCTGGTAGCCACGTTGATGCGCCTGGCGTTGAACGTGGCCTCCACCCGGGTCGTGATGATCCACGGGCATGAAGGGCACGCTGCCGCCGGTAAGGTGATCCAGGCGTTCGGTGAGGTGGTGATCGGCGGCAACTATGTGGTCGGTATCGTGGTCTTCGCCATTTTGATGATCATCAACTTCGTCGTGGTGACCAAGGGTGCCGGACGGATTTCCGAGGTGAGCGCGCGTTTTACCCTCGATGCGATGCCTGGCAAGCAAATGGCGATCGACGCCGACCTCAACGCCGGCTTGATCGACCAGAGCCAGGCCAAGCTGCGTCGTCTGGAAGTGGCCCAGGAGGCCGAGTTCTACGGTTCCATGGACGGTGCCAGCAAATTCGTACGCGGTGACGCCATCGCCGGTTTGCTGATTCTGTTCATTAACCTGATCGGCGGCATGGCCGTCGGTATCTTCCAGCACGGCATGACTTTTGGCGATGCCGGTAAGGTGTACGCCCTGCTGACCATCGGTGACGGTTTGGTGGCGCAATTGCCATCACTGTTGCTATCCACAGCTGCTGCGATCATGGTGACCCGCGCTTCGGGCTCCGAAGACATGGGCAAGCAAATTGGTCGTCAGATGTTCGCCTCGCCCAAGGCCTTGGCCGTGGCCGCAGGCTTGATGGCGGTGATGGGGATCGTGCCGGGAATGCCGCACTTTTCCTTTCTGACCATGGCTGCCATGGCTGCCGGTGGCGCCTACCTGTTCTGGAAAAAGCAGAACGTGCAGAAAGTCCAGGCCCTGCAAGAGGTCAAGCGTCAGCAGGAGCTGCTGCCGTCGCCGGCCCGCGCCATGGAAACCAAGGAACTGGGCTGGGATGACGTGACGCCTATCGACATGATCGGCCTGGAAGTCGGTTACCGCCTGATTCCATTGGTCGACCGCAACCAGGGTGGTCAGTTGCTGGCGCGTATCAAGGGGGTGCGCAAGAAGCTCTCCCAAGACCTGGGCTTCTTGATGCCCACCGTGCATATCCGCGACAACCTCGATCTGGCGCCGAGCGCGTATCGCTTGACCTTGATGGGGGTGATCCTGGCTGAAGCCGAGATCTACCCGGATCGCGAGCTGGCGATCAACCCGGGGCAGGTCTACGGCAGCCTCAACGGCATCACCGCCAAGGATCCGGCTTTCGGCCTGGAAGCGGTGTGGATCGAAATCAGTCAACGGGCCCAGGCGCAGTCCCTTGGCTACACCGTGGTGGACGCCAGTACAGTGGTGGCGACCCACTTGAACCAGATCCTGTACAAGCACTCCAGCGAGCTGATCGGCCACGAAGAAGTCCAGCAACTCCTGCAAGTACTGGCCAAAGGCTCGCCGAAGCTGGCCGAAGAGCTGGTGCCGGGTGTGGTTTCGTTGTCGCAGTTGCTCAAGGTGCTGCAGGCGCTGTTGGCCGAACAGGTGCCCGTGCGCGACATACGCAGTATTGCCGAGGCTATCGCCAACAACGCTTCCAAGAGTCAAGATACCGCCGCCCTGGTGGCTGCGGTTCGGGTCGGCGTGTCCCGTGCAATCGTCCAAAGCATTGTAGGCACTGAGTCTGAGCTGCCTGTGATCACCTTGGAGCCAAGGTTGGAACAGATATTGCTCAATAGTCTGCAGAAGGCAGGACAAGGCTCGGAAGAGGGTGTTCTGCTGGAGCCAAGCATGGCCGAGAAGCTGCAGCGTTCGCTGATCGAAGCAGCCCAGCGGCAAGAGATGCAAGGCCAACCGGTGATCCTGCTGGTGGCCGGTCCGATTCGCGCGATGCTCTCGCGATTCGGGCGCCTCGCGGTTCCGGGGCTGCATGTGCTGGCGTACCAGGAAATACCGGACAACAAGCAAGTGACCATCGTTGCGACAGTAGGGCCCAACGGCTGAGGTAGTGGTTTATGCAAGTGAAGCGTTTTTTCGCCGCCGATATGCGTCAGGCCATGAAGCTGGTTCGTGACGAGCTGGGCGCTGAAGCGGCCATCATCGGTAATCGCCGGATCGCTGGCGGTGTCGAACTGACGGCTGCGCTGGATTATAAATTGTCGGCGCTGGCTCCCCGGGTTCCGAACATGGAACTTGAAGACGAGCTGCGCAAGACCCAATCGCGCATCGCCAGCGCCCAGGCCGAGCTGAGCCTGCGCAGCAGCGAAGGCGAGGGCGCGGCAGGCACCAATCGTCAATTGTTTGCCGGTCAGCCGCTGACGGCCGGCCTGCCTTTGACTGCTGCCGAACCGCTGATCGAGCAGGCCCACGCCGAACCGCGTCGTCCTGAGCCAGCGCCCGCAGCGCCTGCCCGGGGTGTCGATCCGCGGGCCCTGGATTCGATGCGCTTTGAACTCAACAGCCTGCGTGAGCTGATGGAAGTCCAGCTCGGCTCCCTGGCCTGGAACCAGCTGCAAGGCAGCCGTCCAGCCCAGGCCAACCTGTGGCGTCGCCTGCAACGCATCGGCCTGTCCGGCCCGTTGTCCCGGGACCTGCTGGCGCTGATCAATGATATCGAGGAGCCTCGTCAGGCCTGGCGCATGTTGCTGGCGCACTTGGCGCGGATGATCGCGACCCCGGAAGTCGAGCCGTTGGAAGAAGGCGGGGTAATCGCCATGGTCGGTCCTGCCGGCATGGGCAAGACCACCACCCTGGCCAAGCTCGCCGCCCGTTATGTACTCAAGTACGGCGCCCAGAGCATTGCCCTGGTGAGCATGGACAGTTTCCGTATCGGCGCCCAGGAACAACTCAAGACCCTCGGCCGGATCCTCAATGTGTCGGTGACCCATGTGGATCCGGGTCAGTCCCTGGCCCAGGCGCTGGAGCCGCTGCTGCGCAAACGCGTCGTGCTGATCGATACCGCAGGCCTGCAAGCCAGCGATCCAGCCCTGCGCATGCAGCTCGAAAGCCTGGCCGGACGCGGTATCAAGTCAAAAAATTATCTCGTATTGGCAACCACCAGCCAGAAACAGGTTCTAACCGCCGCATACCACAGCTACAAACGCTGCGGGCTGGCCGGCTGCATCCTGACTAAGCTGGACGAAACGGCAAGCCTGGGCGAGGTGTTGAGCCTGGCGATCGGTCATGAATTACCGGTGGCCTACCTGACCGACGGGCCGCGGATCCCGGATGATTTGCATCTGCCGCGCCGTCATCAACTGGTCAGTCGTGCCGTGAGTGTGCAAATGCAGGAAGAACCCAGCGAAGAAGCCATGGCTGATATGTTCGCTGATATCTACCACAGCCCGACCAAGCAGGTCGGCTGAGGTAATCATGAATATTTTTTGTACCTACATCGATGGTCTGCCATGCATTGTTCCGTATGTGAACGCGCAGCCAGTAATGTGGCCTCCGTCTAAGTAAGACAAGGTAAAGAACGAACATGGGCAGCATGCATCCCGTACAGGTGATCGCGGTGACCGGCGGCAAAGGTGGCGTCGGGAAGACTAACGTGTCAGTGAACTTGTCCCTGGCTCTGGCAGAGCTTGGCCGACGGGTCATGCTGCTGGACGCCGACCTGGGCCTGGCGAACGTCGACGTGTTGTTGGGGCTTACACCCAAACGCACGCTGGCGGACGTGATTGAAGGGCGCTGTGAGCTGCGTGACGTATTGTTGCAGGGGCCGGGCGGGATTCGCATCGTGCCGGCTGCCTCAGGCACCCAGAGCATGGTTCACCTGACCCCGGCCCAGCACGCGGGCCTGATCCAGGCTTTCAGCGACATCGGCGACAACCTCGATGTGCTGGTGATCGACACCGCAGCCGGTATCGGTGACTCGGTCGTCAGTTTTGTCCGCGCGGCCCAGGAAGTGCTGCTGGTGGTCTGCGACGAACCGACGTCCATCACCGACGCCTATGCCCTGATCAAGTTGCTTAACCGCGACTATGGCATGAACCGCTTCCGCGTCCTGGCCAACATGGCCCAGAGCCCGCAGGAAGGACGCAACCTGTTCGCCAAGTTGACAAAGGTCACGGATCGTTTCCTGGACGTCGCCCTACAATACGTCGGCGCAGTGCCTTACGACGAAAGCGTACGCAAGGCCGTCCAGAAGCAACGTGCCGTTTATGAAGCCTTTCCACGTTCCAAATGCGCGCTGGCGTTCAAGGCAATCGCCCAGAAGGTCGATACCTGGCCACTGCCGGCCAACCCTCGCGGGCATCTGGAATTTTTCGTCGAGCGTCTTGTGCAACAAACAGCAGGGCCCGTGCTATGACAGCCAGCGGTTACAACCATCTCTACAAAAAATCGGCACGGGACGCCCAATACGAATTGATCGAGCGTTACGCGCCACTGGTCAAGCGTATCGCCTATCACTTGCTGGCGCGGTTGCCGGCCAGTGTCCAGGTCGAGGACTTGATCCAGGCGGGCATGATCGGCCTGCTCGAAGTGTCGAACAAATACGACGCGAGCAAGGGCGCGAGTTTCGAGACGTATGCCGGTATTCGCATTCGCGGTGCGATGCTCGATGAAGTCCGCAAGGGCGATTGGGCGCCGCGTTCGGTACACCGCAATACCCGCATGGTCAGTGATGCAATTCGGGCAATTGAAGCTAAAACCGGGCGTGACGCTAAAGATCACGAGGTTGCGGCCGAACTCCAGTTGAGTCTCGACGATTATTACGGGATTTTGAACGATACCTTGGGCAGTCGCCTGTTCAGTTTCGACGACCTGTTGCAGGACGGCGAGCATGAAGGGCTGCACGAGGATAATGCAAGTGCTCACATGGAGCCGTCGCGTGACCTGGAAGATGAACGTTTCCAGAGCGCGCTGGCGGATGCGATTGCCAATCTGCCGGAGCGTGAGCGGCTGGTCTTGGCGCTGTACTACGACGAAGAGCTGAACCTCAAGGAAATCGGTGAGGTCCTGGGGGTCAGCGAATCGCGGGTCAGCCAGTTACACAGCCAGTGCGCGGCCCGTTTGCGGGGGCGTTTGGGGGAGTGGCGAGCGCGTTGACAGGCAGTGTGGGGACACTGCGAACGAGGCTGGCCTGGCAGGTGCTGTACCAGTCTCCATCCGTTGTGCTCCAGACCGTTGTCGAGTGTTGTGCCGGATTGATTGAAATGGCGCGTCCAGGTGCTGGGCGCGTTTAAGACTGCTTGGAGGTCGAATTGGACAAGAACATGAAAATCCTCATCGTTGATGACTTCTCAACGATGCGGCGGATCATAAAAAACCTGTTGCGTGACCTTGGGTTCACCAACACGGCCGAAGCAGATGACGGGACCACTGCGCTCCCGATGTTGCACAGTGGCAACTTCGATTTCCTGGTCACCGACTGGAACATGCCGGGCATGACCGGTATCGACCTGTTGCGCCAGGTGCGTGCCGACGAAAAACTCAAGCATCTGCCGGTGCTGATGGTCACTGCCGAAGCCAAGCGCGAGCAGATCATCGAAGCGGCCCAGGCCGGTGTAAACGGCTATGTGGTCAAACCCTTCACGGCCCAGGCGTTGAAAGAGAAGATCGAAAAAATCTTCGAACGCATCGGTTAACGGCGCCACGGGGGAGCTATGGATAACGAATCTTCAATGGGCGATTTCGAATCGACCCTGAAAAAACATGCCCGCGAACTGGTCGACAGCCTTGAAAAAGGTCGCTTTGGCGATGCGGTTCAAATGATCCATGAGCTCAACCAGACCCGTGACCGCGGTCTGTATCAGGAGGTGGGCAAGCTCACGCGTGAATTGCACAGCGCGATTGTCAATTTCCAGATCGACCCGAATATGCCGCAGGCCGAGGAAGTCTCGCAGATCACCGACGCCACCGAGCGTCTGGGTTATGTGGTCAAGCTGACCGAGGCTGCGGCCAACCGCACCATGGACCTGGTGGAAAGCGCAACGCCCCTGGTCAATGGCCTGAGCGACGAAGCCCAGGCCTTGAGCACCGACTGGGGTCGGTTCATGCGGCGCGAAGTCGGCGCCGAAGAATTTCGGGAGCTGGCCCGTCGGGTCGACGGTTTCCTGACGCGCAGCAGCAACGAGAACCGCGCCGTGGCCAGTAACCTCAACGACATCCTGCTGGCTCAGGACTATCAAGACCTGACCGGTCAGGTGATCAAGCGCGTGACCCAGTTGGTCACCGAAGTCGAAAGCAACCTGCTCAAACTGGTGTTGATGGCCAGCCAGGTCGACCGCTTTGCAGGCATCGAACACGACCGTGAAGCGATGCTCGCTGAAAAAGATCCACAAAAACATCTCTCTCAGGGTGAAGGTCCGCAGATTCATGCCGATAAAAGAGAAGACGTTATGTCCGGTCAGGACGATGTGGACGATTTGCTGTCCAGCCTTGGATTCTGAGTTTTAGCCCTGTTTTAGGAGCAGCCATTAATGAGCTTCGGCGCCGATGAAGAGATCCTTCAGGATTTCCTGGTTGAGGCCGGCGAGATTCTAGAGCAACTGTCTGAACAGCTGGTCGAGCTGGAAAGCCGACCAGATGATGCGGATCTGCTCAATGCAATTTTTCGCGGTTTCCACACTGTAAAAGGAGGCGCCGGCTTCCTCCAGCTCAACGAGTTGGTGGAGTGCTGTCACATTGCCGAAAACGTGTTCGACATCCTGCGCAAGGGTGAGCGTCGCGTTGATTCGGAACTGATGGACGTGGTGCTTGAAGCGCTGGATGCGGTCAACAGCATGTTCAGCGAAGTGCGTGAGCGCTCGCCGATCACCGCTGCCACCCCCGAACTGCTCGCTGCGCTGGCGCGCCTGGCCGAGCCGCAATCGGCTGACGAAGCGGCTCCGGTTGCCGAGCCTGCGGTTGAAGAACCGGTCGCCGAGGCATCGGGCGACATCACCGATAACGAATTCGAACAACTGCTGGACTCCCTGAATACCGTCAAGGCCCAGGCCGAGGCGCCGGTCGCTCCGGCTGCACCTGCTGCACCGGTCGCCGATGGGGCTGCCAGCGATGAAATCACCGATGCCGAGTTCGAGTCACTGCTCGACCAGCTCCATGGCAAGGGCCAGTTCGCGCCGGATGCGGTCGTGCCGCCGACGGCTCCGGCCGCCCCGAAAGCCGCGGGCGACAGCTCGGACATCACCGACGACGAATTCGAAGCCTTGCTCGATCAGTTGCATGGCAAGGGCACCTTTGCCGTTGACGCGCTGGATTCAGCCATCGCTTCGGCGCCGACACCGGCCAAGCCTGCCGCTGCTACCGCGGGCAGCGACCTGATCAGCGATCACGAATTCGAATCACTGCTCGACGAGTTGCATGGCAAGGGCAAGTTCAGCGAAGTCGGTACCGCTTCTGCTGCGCCTGCTGCCGCTGCCGCAGCGGCTGCACCGGCGGCCAAGGCTGCGCCCAAACCCGCTGCCAAGGCACCGGAACCGAAGGCCGAACCTGCCAAGCCTGCCGCTGCTGCTCCGGCGCCCGCCCGTGCTGCGGCGGCTGCGCCAGCGGAAAAACCGGCCAGCGAAGCCGAGACCACTGTTCGGGTCGATACCGCGCGCCTGGACGAGATCATGAACATGGTCGGCGAACTGGTGCTGGTGCGTAACCGTCTGGTGCGCCTGGGCCTCAACAGCCAGGATGAAGCCATGTCCAAGGCCGTGTCGAACCTCGACGTGGTCACGGCGGATCTGCAGACCGCGGTCATGAAGACCCGGATGCAGCCGATCAAGAAAGTCTTCGGGCGCTTCCCGCGCCTGGTTCGCGACCTGGCTCGCCAGCTCAAGAAAGAAATCAACCTGGAACTGGTGGGTGAAGAAACCGACCTCGACAAGAACCTTGTCGAGGCCCTGGCCGACCCGCTGGTCCACTTGGTGCGCAACGCGGTCGACCACGGCATCGAGTCGCCGGAAGAACGCGAAGCCTCGGGCAAGGTCCGCAGCGGCAAGGTGATCCTGGCCGCCGAGCAGGAAGGCGACCACATCCTGCTATCGATCTCCGACGACGGCAAAGGCATGGACCCTAACGTGCTGCGTTCCATCGCGGTGAAACGCGGTGTGATGGACAAGGATGCCGCTGACCGCCTGAGCGACACCGAGTGCTACAACCTGATCTTCGCCCCAGGTTTCTCGACCAAGACCGAGATTTCCGACGTGTCGGGCCGTGGCGTGGGCATGGACGTGGTGAAAACCAAGATTTCCCAGCTCAACGGTTCGATCAATATCTACTCGACCAAGGGCCAGGGCTCGAAGATCGTCATCAAGGTCCCGCTGACCCTGGCGATCATGCCGACCCTGATGGTGATGCTGGGCAACCAGGCGTTCGCCTTCCCGCTGGTCAACGTCAACGAGATTTTCCACCTCGACCTGTCGCGCACCAACGTGGTGGACGGCCAGGAAGTGGTGATCGTACGGGACAAGGCACTGCCGCTGTTCTACCTCAAGCGCTGGCTGGTCAGTTCCGCCGCTCATGTGGAGCAGGGCGAAGGCCACGTGGTGATCCTTTCGGTGGGCACCCAGCGGATCGGCTTCGTTGTCGACCAGTTGGTGGGCCAGGAAGAAGTGGTCATCAAGCCGTTGGGCAAGATGCTCCAGGGCACCCCGGGCATGTCCGGCGCCACCATCACCGGCGACGGCCGCATCGCGTTGATCCTCGATGTGCCAAGCATGCTCAAGCGTTACGCCGCTCGGCGTATTTGATTCTGGAGGGGCGTGGCCCAGGGCCGCGCCTCGTCTAACGGAGTGTTTATGGTAGTTAAAGTCCTGGTGGTGGACGATTCGGGGTTTTTCCGCCGCCGCGTCTCGGAAATTCTTTCGGCGGACACGAGTATTCAGGTCGTCGGTACCGCGACCAATGGCAAAGAGGCGATTGATCAGGCCCTGGCGCTCAAGCCGGACGTGATCACCATGGACTACGAGATGCCGATGATGGACGGCATCACGGCCGTGCGGCATATCATGCAGCGCTGCCCGACCCCGGTATTGATGTTCTCGTCCCTGACCCATGAAGGCGCTCGGGTGACCCTCGATGCGCTGGACGCCGGGGCGGTGGATTTCCTGCCGAAGAATTTCGAAGACATTTCGCGCAACCCCGACAAGGTCCGGCAGTTGCTGTGCGAAAAGGTCCACAGCATTTCCCGCAGCAATCGCCGTGTCGGTGCCTACAGCGCACCGGCGCCAGCCCCGGTTGCGGCACCAAGCCCTGCGCCAGCGCCGACGGCATCGAGCAGTTTCAATCCGGCCCCGGTACGCAGCGCGCCGGCACCTGCGCCGACGCGTTCGGCACCCGCCAGTGCAACGTCGCCGGCACCCAAGCGCAAAGCCTACAAGCTGGTCGCTATCGGTACGTCCACGGGTGGCCCGGTGGCACTGCAACGGGTCCTGACCCAGTTGCCGGCCAACTTCCCGGCCCCCATCGTGTTGATCCAGCACATGCCGGCGGCGTTCACCAAGGCTTTCGCGGAGCGTCTGGACAAGCTGTGCAACATCAGCGTCAAGGAAGCCGAGGATGGCGACATCCTGCGTCCCGGCCTGGCGTTGTTGGCACCCGGTGGCAAGCAGATGATGATCGATGGTCGGGGCGCGGTGAAAATCCTGCCCGGTGACGAGCGTCTGAACTACAAGCCTTGCGTGGACATTACCTTCGGTTCCGCGGCCAAGTCCTACGGTGACAAAGTTCTGGCGGTGGTGCTCACCGGCATGGGCGCCGACGGTCGTGAAGGTGCGCGCCTGCTCAAGCAAGGCGGCAGTGCGATCTGGGCCCAGGACGAAGCCAGCTGCGTGATCTACGGCATGCCGATGGCCATCGTGAAGGCGGACCTCGCCGACGCGGTGTACGGGCTGGACGACATCGGTAGACACCTGGTCGAGGCGTGCCTGTAATGGATGTGCTCAGCCTGATCGGCATCGTCATGGCGTTCGTCGCCATCATTGGCGGCAATTATCTGGAAGGTGGGCATCTGGGCGCGCTGGCCAACGGCCCGGCGGCGTTGATCGTGCTCGGTGGCACCATTGGCGCGGCGCTGTTGCAGTCGCCCATGAGCGCTTTCAAACGCGCCATGCAGGTGCTGATCTGGATTCTGTTCCCGCCCCGTGTCGACTTGGCCGGTGGTATCGACCGGGTGGTGAACTGGAGCCTGACCGCGCGCAAGGAAGGCTTGCTGGGCCTGGAAGGGGTGGCCGATGCCGAACCTGACAGCTACTCACGCAAAGGCCTGCAATTGTTGGTGGACGGCGCCGAGCCGGAAGCCATCCGCAGCATTCTGGAAGTGGATTTCTACACCCAGGAAAGTCGCGATATCGAAGCGGCCAAGGTATTCGAAAGCATGGGCGGCTACGCGCCGACCATCGGCATCATCGGTGCGGTGATGGGCCTGATCCATGTAATGGGCAACCTGGCCGATCCATCGCAACTGGGCAGCGGCATCGCCGTGGCGTTCGTCGCCACGATCTATGGCGTGGCCAGCGCGAACCTGGTGCTGTTGCCGATCGCCGCCAAGCTCAAGTCCATCGCGTTGCGCCAGTCGCGCTATCGCGAAATGCTGCTGGAAGGGATCCTGTCGATCGCCGAAGGCGAAAACCCGCGCTCCATTGAGTTGAAGCTCCAGGGCTTCATGGACTGATGGGAGACATGGAAAATGGCTCGTCGCAGGCATCATGAAGAACACGTCAACCATGAACGCTGGCTGGTTTCCTATGCCGACTTCATTACGCTGCTGTTCGCCTTTTTCGTGGTCATGTACTCGATTTCGTCGGTCAACGAAGGCAAGTACAAAGTGATTTCCGAGGCGTTGATTGGGGTCTTTTCCGACTCCGACCGCGCCCTCAAGCCCATCCCCATAGGTGATGAGCGACCCAAGACCACGACGCCGGCCAAGCCGCTGGTCAGGGATGCCGAGCAGGTCGATGCCGGTATCGCCGGTGGCAGCGATCCGCTGAAAAGCATCGCTGATGACATCAGCGCGGCGTTCGGTGACCTCATCAGCTCGAACCAGATGACCGTGCGTGGCAATGAGCTGTGGGTCGAGATCGAGCTCAACTCCAGCCTGTTGTTCGGCAGCGGCGACGCCATGCCCAGTGATATGGCATTCAATATCATCGATAAGGTGGCGGCGATCCTGAAACCGTTCGACAACCCGATCCATGTCGAGGGCTTCACCGATGACCAGCCGATTCGTACCGCACAGTACCCGACCAACTGGGAGCTGTCCTCGGCCCGTTCGGCGAGCATCGTGCGCATGTTGGCCATGCAGGGCGTGAACCCCGGTCGCCTGGCGTCGGTGGGCTATGGCGAGTTCCAGCCGGTGGCCAATAACGCCACGGCCGAGGGGCGCGCGCGTAACCGGCGCGTGGTGTTGGTCGTGTCGCGTAACCTCGATGTGCGCCGCAGCCTGACCGGTACCGGCACGGCCAATGCAAAACCGGACGCCGCCTTGAAGCGGGCTGGCACACAAACTGCACCGGCTCCGGTCAAGTCGCCGGGAAGACAGAGTGCCGTCAATTCTCCGTCACCCGCTTTATAACCGAGCTATTTCTCGGTCGAGCCTGTTTCGGCCGGGAGGAACGATCCGAATGAGAGTCTGGGCAGTCGCCAATCAAAAAGGTGGTGTGGGCAAGACCACATCTTCCATCGCTTTAGCCGGGTTGCTGGCCGAGGCGGGCAAGCGCGTGGTCATCGTCGATCTGGACCCCCATGGCTCGATGACCAGCTATTTCGGCTACGATCCCGATAGCCTGGAGCACAGCAACTACGACCTGTTCCTGCACAAGGGCGTTGTGCCCGAGGGCCTGCCGGGGCAGTTGCTGTTGTCCACCAGCGACGAGCGGATTTCCCTGCTGCCATCGAGCACCGCTCTCGCCACCCTGGAGCGACAGTCGCCCGGGCAGAGCGGGCTGGGCTTGGTAATCGCCAAGAGTCTGGCGCAGCTGTGGCAGGATTTCGATTACGCGATCATCGACAGCCCGCCGTTGCTGGGTTTGCTGATGGTCAATGCCTTGGCTGCCAGCCAGCAGTTGGTGATCCCGGTGCAGACCGAGCACTTGGCCGTCAAGGGCCTGGAGCGCATGGTCAATACACTGGCGATGGTCAACCGCTCGCGCAAGCAGACGCTGGCCTTCAACATCGTGCCGACCTTGTTCGATCGTCGCACCCAGGCGTCCCTGGGCACCCTGCGGGTGTTGCGGGACATGTACCCGGAGGACATCTGGCAAGGCTATATCCCCGTCGATACCCGCTTGCGGGACGCCAGCCGCGCGGGTGTGACGCCCTCGCAATTCGATGGCAAGAGCCGTGGCGTGCTGGCCTACCGGGCGCTGCTCAAGCACCTGTTGGCCCAGCAGCTTGTTCCACAGCAGGTGGCTTAAGGTGACGAGGCTTTCCACTGGCACTGCGTTCGCTTGCGAACGCTCAAGTCCTACCGCATTCATGCCGATAACCTCTTCAAGTGGCGCACTGTTCCTATGAGCCGCCCGATAAAGACAACTTCGCGTCCGCAAATGGCCCTGCAATCCTATCTGGATGGGCTGTTGCAGGAAGCGACCGAAGAATTGCCACCACAGCCCAGCCTGATCGAGGCGTTGCCCGAGAATGTCGAAGCCAAGGGTGTGCTGGATGAGTTTCAGGCGGCCGTGCTCGAAGAGCAGGCCCGTGATGCACAGAAATCAGTAGTGGCTGCGGCGGTCGAGGCACCGTTCATCAAGCCTCAGGTGGCGGTCATGGACGCGCCTGCGCCGATCCTGGCGCCGGTCTCGACCGTTGCCCCGTTGCTGCAAGGCCTGGTGACGCCGGTGGTGGAAATCCACCTGCCGCCGAGCAGCCCGCCTCCGCCGGTGCCGGGCGACGACCGTCCGGCCTGGGCCGCCGAGCCGTTCGAGTGTTTGTTGTTCGATGTGGCCGGGTTGACCCTGGCGGTGCCGCTGGTATGCCTGGGATCGATTTATTCCCTGGCCGGGCAGGAATTGACGCCGTTGTTTGGCCAGCCGGAATGGTTCCTCGGGATCCTGCCGAGCCAGGCCGGCAACCTGAAGGTGCTGGATACCGCGCGCTGGGTCATGCCGGACCGTTATCGCGATGATTTTCGCCAGGGCCTGCAATACGTGATTTCGGTGCAAGGTTACGAGTGGGGTTTGGCGGTGCATCAGGTCAGCCGTTCGCTGCGCCTGGACCCGAACGAGATCAAGTGGCGCAGCCATCGAGGGCAACGGCCATGGCTGGCCGGTACGGTGATCGAGCATATGTGCGCCTTGCTGGACGTTTCCGAGCTGGCGGAGCTGATCGCCAGCGGCGGGGCAAAACACTTGGGCGGCAGCAAGAAGCCGGTCCAGAAACCGAAATAAGACAACCGGCGGCGCACAGCGTCGCCGGACAGAATACACGCCGCCACAGGCGGTTTTTCGAGGGGTCAGGGTATGAATGATAAGGCGTCGTCTCAAAAGGGTTCTGAAGATCCGATTCTGCAATGGGTAACCTTCAAGCTCGATAACGAAACCTACGGCATCAACGTGATGCGCGTTCAGGAAGTGCTGCGCTATACCGAGATCGCCCCGGTACCGGGTGCACCGAGCTATGTGCTGGGCATCATCAACCTGCGTGGCAACGTGGTTACAGTGATAGATACCCGCCAGCGCTTCGGCCTGATGAATGCCGAGATCAGCGACAACACCCGGATCGTCATCATCGAAGCCGACAAGCAAGTGGTTGGCATCATGGTCGACAGCGTCGCTGAAGTGGTTTACCTGCGTCAGTCGGAAATCGAGACTGCGCCGAACGTGGGTAACGAAGAATCCGCCAAGTTCATTCAGGGCGTGTGCAACAAGAACAACGAGTTGCTGATTCTGGTTGAACTGGACAAGATGATGAGCGAAGAAGAGTGGTCGGAACTGGAGAGTATCTGATTTGATTCTTGAGGTAGCAGTCATTGTCCTGTTCCTTTTCTGGGCAGGCACGCTGGCGATGTTCTTGGCGTATATACGTGGCCAGCGGCAGATCGCCGCTCAGCAGGCCCAGGGCGATGCGCTGCGTGACCAGCGCATCAAGGACCTGGCCAAGCGCGTCGATGATTACCAGAACGGCACCGTGCGCATGGGCGAAGCGCTCCATGAGCTGCGTGCCGTGGTCGCGCCGTTGCCGGATAAACTCGCCCAGTTGGAACAGCGCGACCCCTCCAGCCTGTCCTTCGCCCAGGCTGCCCGCCTGGTGGGCATGGGCGCCAGCGTCGACGAACTGACCCAAGCTTGCGGCCTGACCCAGGCCGAGGCGGAGTTGATGAGTAAGCTGCACAAGGGCGGCTGATCGCCTTCACCCCAATCCAATGTGGGAGCGAGCTTGCTCGCGATAGCGGTGTAACAGTCAACACAACTGTGCGCCCGCCATCGCGAGCAAGCTCGCTCCCACAGGTTTTTCTGGCGTTCCCCTAAAGTCCAGCCAACAAACAGCCCCTGTGGCGAGGGAGCTTGCTCCCGCTGGGTCGCGCAGCGGCCCCATCTTTTTGCGGTTGCTGCGCAACCGAGCGGGAGCAAGCTCCCTCGCCACGGGAACAGCGTTGCTGTAATCAGTAATCCTCGCCGCGGTCCGTCACGTCCTTCTCGGCACTCGGCGCATTCGGGTCGTAGCCCTGGGGAAACTTGCCCTTGAGGTTCCAGGCAAACGCAATGATCTCGGCAATCGTGCGGTACAGCTCCTCCGGAATGCTGTCGCCCAATTCCATCCGGGCCAACAGCTTCACCAACTCAGCGTTTTCATAAATCGGTACTTCGCTTTCCCGGGCGATCCGCAGGATTTCCTCGGCCAGGGCTTCGTCGCCCTTGGCGGTGAGGGTCGGGGCGTGGTGGCCGTCGTACTTGAGGGCGATGGCCTGGCGGGGTTCGGTGTGGGTTGTCATGCGGTTTCGTCCACCCAGCGTTGTTCCAGACGAGTCTTGGGGCCTTGGGGCGGAGTGCCGAGGTGGCAGTCCAGGTCGCCGACGTTCAGGCCACAGGTCACCAGGCGCTCACGCAGCGCTGTCAGGTTGCTTTCGATCAGGCTCGCGGTGTACGGCCGTTCGGCCCACAGCTGGCTCGACAGGCTGCCGCTGAGCAATTGCGCCTGAACCTGCAGCGGCCCCAGCGGTTCCATGTCGAACGCCAATTCCACCCGCCAGAGCTGCTGTTTCGGCTCGCGTTCTTCACGGCGTTCGTCTGGTTGCTCCCGGGGCGGGGTTTCCTCGCGCTGGAACTTGACCTGCAAGGACACGATGTCCTGCAGATTGCGCATCGGGATTTCCAATTGCCAGGTGCTCATCAGCCGACCGTCGTCAGTCAGGCCAGTTTGCTCCAGGCTCGACAATTGATGGCTTTGCAGGCGCGACACGGCGGCAGCGGCCAGGCGCAGCAGGTGTTCGAGGTCGCCTTCTTCGTCCTGGCCTTTCGTCTGGCGCGAGGGCAGGGGGAAGCTGGTGGGTTGCGGCTTGGCGCTGACCTGGCCGAGGGTTCCCAGGGCGTTGCGGACAAAACTGGGCAGTACTTGGGCCAGGGTGTTGGCGGCAATGATGGCCGTGAGGTTGGTGGATGCGGGCAGGGCTGGCGTCAGTTGGGCGATCAGCTTGAGCAGGTCGCCTTTGAGGTCGGGTGCCGGCCCCGGCGGCTGTCCTGCGAGTAACTTGCTTTCCAGGAACACACCGCTGGCGACCATGGCCTGGGCCAGCCCCTTGGGCGTGCTCAGTTGCTGGACATCCGGCAGGCTGGCCAACAGGCGTGTCACCGCGGCGCGCAGCTCGGCACCGGTGTCATCGTTGGCCGGAAGGTTTTGCAGGACGGTGATCAGATTGTCCAGCGAGCCCTGCTGGCTCATTTGCGTGACCAATTGCTGGCTCACCGCCAATTGCTCGTGGCGGTTGCTCAGCGGAACGAACTTCAGCGTCTGGGCATCTTGCACCTGGGCACTCAACAGCGTGCCGATTCGCAGCGGTTGCGGGCTGTCGATGTCCAGGGTGCTGCCGGCCTGGGCGGTGTTGAGCAGGCTCACCAACGAGCGATACACCGCCGGTTGCCCCGGCAATTGCGGCAGGGCCTGGCTGGTCAGCACCTTGCCTTGCAGCAGGGTGCCGACCGGCAACTGTGCGGTGTCGATCCGGGTCAGGGTGGCGACGCTGGAAGCGATGGCCTGTTGCACGGTGATGGCCAGGTTGCTGGCGGACGGTTGGGTCACGGCCAGGCTGGTGCCCTGTGGCAACGGCTGGGTGCTGCTGGCCTGCACGGTGGTCTGGCGGCCGCTTTCCAATGTGACCTTGAGCAGCAACTGGAAGGTCTGGTCCGCCTGCTTGAGCGACAGCACTTCGGCCTGGGCGGTCTGGCCGGGGCCGATCAGCCCTTCGGCCGGTGCCAGCAATTTGAGCAGCTCGCCCGTCACCGCTGGCATACGCGTCGTTGCCGTGGCCTGGGGCAGCGGCAGGATGTTGATGTCGCCTGTCATCTGCGGTCTTACCCTGGGGAAAATAAGCCCTCTTGAGAGTAGGGCATCACATGTATAATGCCGCCCGTCTTTCAGGGAGTGGCGAAAACCTTGCAATTGTTTGACGCAGCTCTGTGGAACAGGCCGTCAAAGCATCTATGCTGCACCTCTTTAACGGCCGCTGCACCGCCGACTTGAACCGTATAAGGCCCGCGATCCCTTGACCAGTCCTCTCCTGCAAACCGTTGGCCTCGCCTGTGAGCGAGACTTGCGGCTGCTTTTCGAAAATCTCGAATTGAGACTCTCGCCCGGCGATATGGTGCAGATCAGTGGTCCCAACGGCAGCGGCAAGACCAGCCTGCTGCGCCTGCTCGCCGGATTGATGCAGCCCACCGCCGGCCAGGTGTTGCTCAATGGCCAGCCCTTGCACGGCCAGCGTAGCGAGCTGGCCCGCAATCTGCTCTGGATCGGCCATGCCGCCGGTATCAAGGATTTGCTGACCCCCGAAGAAAATCTCAGTTGGCTCTGCGCATTGCATACGCCGGTCGGCCGCGAAGCGATCTGGCAGGCGTTGGCGGCGGTAGGGCTGCGCGGCTTTGAAGACGTGCCGAGCCACACCCTGTCTGCCGGCCAGCAACGCCGCGTGGCGCTGGCCCGGCTGTACCTGGACAGCCCGCCGCTGTGGATTCTCGACGAGCCATTCACCGCCCTGGACAAGCAGGGCGTCGCGCAACTCGAGGAACACTTGGCCCTGCACTGTGAAAACGGTGGCATGGTGCTCTTGACCACCCACCACACGCTGGCGCGGATGCCGGCCGGTTATCGCAACATTGATCTGGGGAACTGGGCCGTATGAGTGTGTTTGGCCTGTTGCTTGCCCGCGAGGCGCGCCTGCTGTTCCGTCGTCCGGCCGAATTGGCCAATCCGCTGGTGTTCTTCGCGATTGTCATTGCATTGTTCCCGTTGGCGGTCGGGCCGGAGACTCAATTGTTGCAAACCTTGTCTCCGGGACTGGTCTGGGTCGCCGCGCTTTTATCGGTCCTGCTCTCGCTGGACGGGCTTTTCCGCAGTGATTTCGAAGACGGCTCGCTGGAACAGTGGGTCCTTTCGTCGCACCCCCTGGCCCTTCTGGTTTTGGCCAAGGTACTGGCACACTGGGTTTTTTCCGGGCTGGCACTGGTATTGCTCTCGCCATTGCTGGCAATGATGCTGGGGCTGCCCGGCGCGTGCATGCCGGTGCTGCTGGTGTCGCTGCTGCTGGGCACGCCGGTGTTGAGCCTGCTCGGTGCGGTGGGCGCGGCGTTGACGGTGGGGTTGAAGCGCGGCGGCCTGTTGCTGGCGCTGCTGATCCTGCCGTTGTATATCCCGGTCCTGATCCTGGGCAGTGGTGCCTTGCAAGCGGCGCTGCAAGGCATGCCCGCGACCGGTTATCTGCTGTGGCTTGGGAGCCTGACCGCCCTGGCGATAACCCTGACACCCTTTGCAATAGCCGCTGGCCTGAAGATCAGCGTCGGCGAATAATAACGAGGCCTGGTCAAAAATTGACCACTTCTTTGGAAGTAAAGGCTGCCCCGGCGGTTCGTGACGGCGAGCCGCAACCGTGATGGAAACAACAATGAACTGGACCTGGTTTCACAAGCTCGGCTCACCCAAGTGGTTCTACGGCATCAGCGGCAAACTGCTCCCATGGTTGAGCATCGCTGCATTGTTGTTGATTGGTTCTGGCGTGGTCTGGGGCCTGGCTTTCGCACCGCCGGACTACCAGCAAGGCAACAGCTTTCGCATCATCTACATCCACGTGCCCACGGCGCTGCTGGCCCAGTCCGTCTACGTGATGCTGGCGGTGTGCGGTGTGGTCGGGCTGGTGTGGAAGATGAAGCTGGCCGACGTAGCCCTGCAATGCGCCGCGCCCATCGGTGCCTGGATGACGGCCGTGGCGCTGGTCACCGGGGCCATCTGGGGCAAGCCGACCTGGGGCTCATGGTGGGTCTGGGATGCGCGACTGACATCGATGCTGATCCTGCTGTTCCTGTACTTCGGTCTTATTGCGCTGGGCAACGCCATCAGCAATCGTGACAGTGCCGCCAAGGCCTGCGCAGTGCTGGCGATTGTCGGCGTGATCAACATCCCGATCATCAAGTACTCGGTGGAGTGGTGGAACACCCTGCACCAGGGCGCAACCTTCACCCTTACCGAAAAACCGGCGATGCCCGTCGAAATGTGGCTGCCGCTGTTGCTGACGGTGTTGGGTTTCTACTGTTTCTTCGGCGCGGTGCTGTTGCTGCGCATGCGTCTGGAAGTGCTCAAGCGCGAGTCCCGGGCCAGTTGGGTGAAGGCCGAAGTGCAGAACAGTCTGGAGGCCGTTCGATGAGTTTCGCTTCATTCGGCGATTTCCTCGCCATGGGCCATCATGGCCTGTATGTCTGGTCAGCCTATGGCATTTGCCTGGTGGTGCTGGCCCTCAACGTGGCGGTGCCGATCCTGGCCCGCAAGCGGTATCTGCAACAAGAGGCGCGTCGTCTGCGCCGGGAGAACGGTCAGTGAATCCGCTGCGCAAAAAACGTCTTGTCATCATTCTTGCGATCCTGGTGGGTGTCGGTGTCGCGGTCGCCCTGGCCCTGAGTGCCCTGAAGCAGAACATCAACCTGTTCTACACCCCGACCCAGATCGCCAACGGTGAAGCACCCAAGGACACCCGCATCCGCGCTGGCGGTATGGTGGAAAAAGGCTCGCTGGAGCGCTCCGGGGATTCACTGGATGTGAAGTTCAATGTCACCGACTTCAACAAGACCGTGACCATCACCTATCGCGGCATCCTCCCGGACCTGTTCCGCGAAGGGCAGGGCATCGTCGCCCTGGGCAAGCTCAACGCCGACGGCGTGGTGGTGGCCGATGAAGTGCTGGCCAAGCACGACGAAAAATACATGCCGCCGGAAGTGACCAAGGCGCTGAAAGACAGCGGCCAGTCGGCGCCCGCTCCCGTGAAGGAGGGCTGATCGATGACTGCTGGCATCTTTATTCCCGAGTTGGGCCACCTGGCGATGATCCTGGCCCTGTGTTTTTCCCTGGTGCAGGCCGTGGTGCCGTTGCTCGGTGCCTGGCGCGGCGACCGTTTGTGGATGAGCCTGGCCCAGCCGGCGGCATGGGGCCAGTTCGCCTTCATGCTGTTTGCCTTCGGTTGCCTGACCTATGCCTTCATGGCTGACGATTTTTCGGTGGCGTACGTCGCCAGCAACTCCAACAGCGCCTTGCCCTGGTACTACAAGTTCAGCGCGGTGTGGGGCGCCCATGAGGGGTCGCTGTTGCTCTGGGCGTTGATCCTTGCCGGCTGGACCTTCGCCGTCTCGGTGTTTTCCCGACAGTTGCCCCAAGTGATGCTGGCCCGGGTGCTGGCGGTGATGGGCATGATCAGCACCGGTTTCCTGCTGTTTTTGATTGTCACTTCCAACCCGTTCGAGCGCATCCTGCCGCAGATGCCGACGGATGGTCGCGACCTCAACCCATTGCTGCAAGACATCGGCCTGATCGTTCACCCGCCAATGCTCTACATGGGCTACGTCGGCTTCTCCGTGGCCTTCGCCTTCGCTATCGCCGCGTTGCTCGGTGGGCGCCTCGATGCCGCGTGGGCACGCTGGTCGCGTCCGTGGACCATCGTCGCCTGGGCCTTCCTCGGCATCGGCATCACCCTTGGCTCGTGGTGGGCCTACTACGAGCTCGGCTGGGGCGGCTGGTGGTTCTGGGACCCGGTGGAAAACGCGTCCTTCATGCCCTGGCTGGTGGGCACGGCGCTGATTCACTCCCTGGCCGTCACGGAAAAACGCGGGGTGTTCAAGAGCTGGACCGTGTTGCTGGCCATCGCGGCGTTCTCGCTGAGCCTGCTGGGGACCTTCCTGGTGCGTTCCGGCGTACTCACGTCGGTGCACGCCTTTGCCTCTGACCCCGAGCGCGGTGTGTTCATCCTGATGTTCCTGCTGTTCGTGGTCGGCGGTTCGCTGACGCTGTTCGCCCTGCGTGCACCGGTGGTCAAGAGCCAGGTCGGCTTCAACCTCTGGTCACGGGAAACCCTGTTGCTGGGCAATAACCTGGTGTTGGTGGTGGCCGCGTCGATGATCCTGCTGGGGACGTTGTACCCACTGGTGCTCGATGCGTTGTCCGGCGCCAAGCTGTCGGTGGGGCCGCCGTACTTCAATGCGTTGTTCATCCCGCTGATGGCGATCCTGATGGTGGTGATGGCCATCGGTGTGCTGGTGCGCTGGAAAGACACCCCGGTCAAGTGGCTGCTGGGCATGTTGACCCCGGTGCTGCTGGGCACGGCCGCTCTGGCCGTGGTGGCCGGCGTGGCGTATGGCGATTTCAACTGGGCGGTGTTGGCGACGTTCGTGCTGGCGGCCTGGGTATTGCTGGCGGGTGTGCGGGACATCTTCGACAAGACCCGGCACAAAGGCCTGATCAAGGGCCTGCCGACCCTGACCCGCAGTTACTGGGGCATGCAGGTCGCCCACCTGGGCATCGCCGTCTGCGCCCTGGGCGTGGTGCTGTCCAGCCAGAACAGCGCCGAGCGCGACCTGCGCCTGGCGCCGGGTGAGTCCATGGACCTGGCCGGTTATCAGTTCGTTTTCGAGGGCGCCAAACATTTCGAGGGCCCGAACTTCACGTCCGACAAAGGCACTGTACGGGTCATTCGCAACGGCCAGGAAATCACCGTGTTGCACCCGGAAAAACGTCTCTACACCGTGCAGAACTCGGTCATGACCGAAGCTGGCATCGATGCCGGTTTCACCCGCGATCTCTACGTGGCGCTGGGCGAGTCCCTGGGCGACGGCGCGTGGGCGGTACGGGTCCACGTCAAGCCGTTCGTACGCTGGATCTGGTTCGGTGGCTTGCTCACCGGCCTGGGTGGGGTGTTGGCGGCGCTGGATCGTCGTTATCGAGTCAAGGTGAAAACCCGGGTGCGTGAGACCCTGGGCATGACGGGAGCCACTGCATGAAACGTTGGTTGATGTTGGTGCCGCTGGCGCTGTTCCTGTTGATGGCGGTGTTTTTGTACCGCGGGCTGTACCTGAACCCGAGCGAGTTGCCCTCGGCGATGATCGGCAAGCCGTTCCCGGATTTCTCCCTGCCATCGGTGCAGGGCGACAAGACCTTGACCCGCGCCGACCTGCTGGGCAAGCCGGCGCTGGTCAACGTGTGGGGCACCTGGTGCATCTCCTGCCGGGTCGAACACCCGGTGTTGAACAAGCTGGCCCAGAACGGGGTGGTGATCTACGGCGTCAATTACAAGGACGTCAATGCCGACGCCTTGAAATGGCTGGCCGAGTTCCACAATCCGTATCAACTGGACATTCGCGATGAAGACGGCTCCCTGGGCCTGAACCTGGGTGTCTACGGCGCGCCGGAAACATTCTTCATCGATGCCAAGGGCATCATCCGCGACAAGTTCGTCGGCGTGATTGACGAGCAGGTCTGGCGCGAGAAGCTGGCCGCCAAATACCAGGCACTGGTGGACGAGGCCAAGCCATGAAGCGCTGGTTAGCTGCCGCCATCCTCGGCCTGAGCCTTGCCGGTGTGGCCCATGCCGCCATTGATACCTACGAATTCGCCAACGACGGCGAGCGCGAGCGATTTCGCGAACTGACCAAGGAGCTGCGCTGCCCCAAGTGTCAGAACCAGGACATCGCCGACTCCAACGCGCCTATTGCCGCCGACCTGCGCAAGGAAATCTTCCGCATGCTCGGTGAGGGCAAGGACAACCAGCAGATCATCGATTTCATGGTCGATCGCTACGGTGAGTTCGTGCGCTACAACCCCGCCCTGTCCTCCAAGACGGCGCTGCTCTGGTTCGGCCCCGCCGGGCTGTTGTTTGGTGGTTTCGTTGTCATTGCGGTAATCGTGCGCCGCCGCCGGGTCCAGCGCACCGCCGCCCCGGACACGCTTTCTGTCGAAGAGCGCCAGCGCCTCGACCAACTGTTGGATAAAACCAAGCATGATTGATTTCTGGCTCGCCGCAGGTCTGCTTCTTCTGGTTGCCCTGAGTTTTCTGTTGATCCCTGTGCTGCGCGGTCGCCGCGCCCAACTGGAGGAGGACCGTACCGCACTCAACGTGGCGTTGTATCAGGAACGTGTCGCCGAATTGCAGACCGAGCGGGAGGAGGGTGTGCTCAACGCGGCGCAACTGGACACCGGTCGCGCCGAAGCCGCCCGTGAACTGCTCGCCGACACCGAGGGCGCCGACACACCGCGCGAATCCCGGTTGGGCAAGCCGTTGCCGTTGCTCGCCGCCGTGCTGGTACCGTTGTTGGGCCTGGCGCTGTACCTGCATTTCGGTGCCAGTGACAAGGTCGAGCTGACCCGTGAATTCGCCCAGGCGCCGCAGTCGATGGAAGAGATGACCCTGCGCCTGGAACGCGCCGTGGCGGCGCAGCCGGATAATGCCGAGGGGCTGTACTTCCTCGGGCGTACCTACATGGCGCAGGATCGGCCGGCGGACGCGGCGAAGCTCTTCGAGCGCACCGTGGCCGTCGCCGGTCGTCAACCGGAACTGTTGGGCCAGTGGGCCCAGGCGCAGTATTTCGCCGATGGCAAGAAATGGTCGGATAAAGTCCAGGCCTTGACCGACGAAGCGCTCAAGCTCGATCCGAAGGAAGTCACCAGCCTCGGCCTGTTGGGCATCGCCGCGTTTGAAGGCGAGCGTTATCAGGATGCGATCGACTACTGGGGGCGTCTGCTCGCGCAACTGCCGGAGGGCGACAAGTCCCGGGAGGCGCTGCAGGGCGGCATTACCCGTGCCACCGAGAAGCTGCAGGGCAGTGGCGGCAAGGTCGCCCAGGCGCCTATCGCCAAGGCTGCGGCATTGCTCAAGGTGCGCGTGGACCTGGCGCCGGCACTCAAGGCCAAGGTGCAGCCGGGCGACAGTGTATTCATCTTCGCTCGCGCCGTTTCCGGCCCACCTGCGCCGCTGGCCGCCAAGCGCCTGACGGTCGCCGATCTGCCGGTCACGGTGGAACTGGGCGACGCGGACGCCATGATGCCGCAGTTGAAACTGTCGAACTTCCCCGAAGTCCAACTGGTGGCGCGCATCTCCCGGGCCGGCCAGCCGACCGCGGGTGAGTGGATCGGCCGCAGCCAGCCCCTGGCGAGCAGCACCACGGCGCAGCAACAATTGACCATCGACAGTCCGGACAAATAACAGGAATTCGCACCATGACCGCCATCGCTCGTATCACCCTGCTCACGCTCGTCATGGGCCTGAGCGCTTGTGCGGTCCAGCGTCCGTCGGAGCCCTCGGCGCCGCTGCCACCGATCCCGCCGTCGACCCCGACCAGCAAACCGGCCCCGTCCACACCGCCGGGCAAACCTGTCATCCCGAACAAACCGGCCAAACCGCTGCCGCGTACATCCGCCAGCTTCGCCCCGCCGCCGGGTGGCAACAGCCATTGGGACGCCAAGCTTGGGGTCTATGTGCTGGACAACCAGACGAACACGTTCTATCGCCAGCGAACCTATTACCGCTGGAACAATGGTTGGAGCCGTTCCGTCAGCCCGAATGGCCCATGGGAAGACACCACCATCGAAGGCGTGCCGGCGGGTCTTGGACGCCAGTTTCATTAAGGTCCCTGTGGCGAGGGGATTTATCCCCGCTGGGCTGCGAAGCAGCCCTGAAACCTGATGACTCGGTATGTCAGGCAGATTGAATCCACAGTGATGGGGTCGCTTCGCGACCCAACGGGGATAAATCCCCTCTCCACAACAGCGTTCGGCTCAACTTCATCAGCAGACCGGGGATTTTGTGTTTCTGGATATTCTTTGAACGAAATTTTCACTGAATCTTGCGGACAATCCCCCGCGCTCATATCGCCGTCGGTTATTTAATGGCAATGCCATAGCCGTTCGTGCAACATTTGCGCACTCGCGCAAGCCCCGGGGCCAGGCTTTGGCCAACAGAGGGCGCGCCGTTGTTTCTTTTTGTCACTCCAATTCCGATAGGGTCCTTAAACGACATGGCAATCCCGGACGCCCTGAGTCAGCAGCGTACTACGCATCGCCTGCTGCAACCGACTGTCAAATCGCACCTGGCCTACACGTTGCTTTGTGCCTTGGTGATGATGGTCATGTTCAGCCTGCTGCGCGTGGCGCTGCTGGTCTATAACCGCGAGATGATCCTCGACACGCCGGCTTCGACCTTCGTTGAAGCCTTCGTCAACGGCCTGCGTTTCGACTTGCGCCTGGTGGTCTACCTCTGCATCCCGTTGTTGCTGGCGTTGTTCAGCGCAAGGGCCATGGCGGCCCGTGGGTTCTTTCGTTTCTGGCTGACTGTCACTTCCAGCATCGCGCTGTTCCTGGGCTTGATGGAGATGGATTTCTACCGTGAATTCCACCAGCGCCTCAACGGCCTGGTCTTCCAGTATGTAAAGGAAGACCCGAAAACCGTGATGAGCATGCTTTGGTACGGTTTCCCGGTGGTGCGCTACCTGCTGGCGTGGGCCGGTGGCACCATTATCCTCAGCCTGGCGTTCAAGGGTGCCGACCGCGCCACGCGTCCCCGCGGGCCGTTCAGTGGCGGCACCATTGGCACTCGGCAGATCGCCCCGTGGTATGGGCGTGTCGCGGTGTTTGTCGTTTGCCTGCTGGTCGCCGTGACCGCCGCGCGCGGCACCTTGCGCCAAGGGCCGCCCCTGCGCTGGGGCGACGTCTACACCACCGATTCGAACTTCGCCAACCAGTTGGGCCTCAACGGCACCTTGTCGCTGGTGGCGGCGGCCAAGAGCCGGATGTCCGAAGACCGCGACAACATCTGGAAAGCCACCCTTGAGCAACCGCTGGCGCAGCAGACCGTGCGCGACATGCTGGTGATGCCTGACGATAAACTGGTGGATACCGCGACAGCCGCCGTGCGCCGCGACTACACGCCACCGGCGGACAAGACCCTGCCGATCAAGAATGTGGTCGTGATCCTCATGGAAAGCATGGCCGGTCACTCGGTGGGCGCCTTGGGCGCGCCGGGCAACATCACGCCCTACATGGACAAACTGGCCAAGGAAGGCCTGCTGTTCGACCGTTTCTTCTCCAACGGCACCCACACCCACCAGGGCATGTTCGCCACCATGGCGTGCTTCCCGAACCTGCCGGGTTTCGAATACCTGATGCAGACGCCGGAGGGCAGCCACAAGCTGTCAGGCCTGCCGCAACTGCTCAGCGCCCGTGACTACGACGACGTGTATGTCTACAACGGCGATTTCGCCTGGGACAACCAGTCGGGGTTCTTCAGCAGCCAGGGCATGACCAACTTCATCGGGCGTAACGACTATGTGAACCCGGTGTTTTCCGATCCCACCTGGGGTGTGTCCGACCAAGACATGTTCGACCGTGGCCTGATCGAGCTCAAGGCGCGGGAAAACGGCAAGCCGTTCTATGCCTTGCTGCAAACCCTGTCCAACCACACCCCTTATGCATTGCCGACGCCGTTGCCGGTCGAGCCGGTCACCGACCGTGGTCGGCTGAACGAACACCTGACCGCCATGCGCTACTCCGACTGGGCCCTGGGCCAGTTCTTCGAGAAGGCCCGCAAGGAGCCTTACTTCAAGGAAACCCTGTTCGTCGTGGTCGGCGACCATGGCTTTGGCAACGAACGCCAGATCACCGAGATGGACCTGGGCCGTTTCAACGTGCCGATGCTGTTGATCGGCCCGGGCGTCCAGGAGAAATTCGGCCAGCGTAATCACACCGTAGGTACTCAGGTCGACATCGTGCCGACCATCATGGGCCGGATCGGTGGGCAAGTACGGAACCAGTGCTGGGGCCGTGACCTGTTGAACCTGCCGCAAGGCGATCCCGGTTTTGGTGTGATCAAGCCGTCGGGCAGCGAGCAGACCACGGCGATCATCCGCGATGACCATATCCTGGTCCTGCCGAAGGAAAAGGAAATGGAACCGAAGATGTATCGCTATGAACTGGGCGCCAACCCAGGTGCGGAAATCATCCCGAATGCACCGGACACCGCGCCGATGAAACTCAAGCTCGAATCTTTCCTGCAAACCGCGACCAAGAGCCTGCTGGATAACACCGCCGGCGTTGTTGACGGCAAGCCGGACTGATAAACGGCGCACATAAAAAAGAGGCCTGCCAAGGCCTCTTTTTTTTTGGTGCGCCAGGCATGGCGCGTTGCGCGCAAGCGCAACCAGCTTGGCTGTGGTGGTCACGCTGGTGACTTGGAGGTGAAAGTCCTCTACACACCCGGCAAGGGGAAGTGTTAGCCAGAGGCAAGGGTGTCGCGGGTGACTGCGAATCTGAAGGAAGCCCGAGGCAAAATGCTGGCCTGACGAACAGGAAGCGGATTAGGCGGTGCAGCGGGGTAAGGTAGCCAAAATTGCCAAAGCCCAATACTTGCACGGAACGCTGTGACGTAGATCCGACAGGCATAAGCAGGAAGGTCGCGCGAATTACCCTGGGAGATCTGCCCGTTTGCCAGTGTGCTACCGAGCGTCGAGA
>NZ_FMTR01000044.1:0-16794 GCF_900100135.1 Pseudomonas sp. NFACC05-1
CGCTCCGGTTACCGAGCGCAGTGGCAAGAAGAAAATCGTTCGCTGGCGCTATCAATGTTCAACCTTTTTGCGCCAGACATTTGTCGAGTGGGCTGCCCACAGCATCAATCAATCGGTATGGGCAGGGGCGTACTATCGCCAGCAGAAGGCCAAAGGCTGCTCTCATCAAGCAGCCCTGAGGGCACTGGCTTTTAAATGGATCAGGATCGTTTATCGGTGCTGGAATGCTGGATCCCAGTATGACGAGAGCGTCTATTTACAAGCCTTGGCCCGCCACGACTCGCCTTTGATAAGAGCACCGGAGGCAACGAAAGCATGTTGACGGAAGAGCTCAGAGCGTGAAGCAGCCCCATGCTTTGGATCTGACGGACCGCGGCGGAAGATATTTCTTGGGGCCGCTACGCGCCCCAGCGGGGATAAATCCCCTCGCCACAGGTTTGTGCATCGACGGGGTTATAGCGACTCCAGGCACCCCGCCAGATCATTGCCCAACTTCTCCAACAACTGCTCATATCCCTGCGCCGTCGCCGGGGTATAGCCGCCCAGTGCATCGAGCTCCGCCAGTTTCACCGGCAACCCGGCCACCAGGGTTTCGGCCAGGCGCGGGCGCAGGGGCGGTTCGCTGAACACACAGGTCTTGCCCACGGCCTGCAAGCGCGTGCGCATTGCCGCCACATGCTGAGCACCAGGCTGGACTTCGGCGGCCACGGCGAACACCCCGGCGTGCTTGAGGCCGTAGTTGTCTTCGAAATAGTCGAACGCCTCGTGGAAGACGAAATACGGCTTGCCCGCGACCCCGGCCAGGCGCGCCTTGAGGCGTGTGTCCAAAGCATCGAGACGCTGGTTGAAGCCCTTGAGGTTGCTTTGATAACGGGCCGCGTTGGCCGGATCCGCCGCGCTCAGGTCGGCCGTCATTTTGGCGGCGATCACCCGCGCATTGAGCGGCGA
The DNA here is from genome assembly GCF_900100135.1 of Pseudomonas sp. NFACC05-1. Taxonomy (NCBI): domain Bacteria; kingdom Pseudomonadati; phylum Pseudomonadota; class Gammaproteobacteria; order Pseudomonadales; family Pseudomonadaceae; genus Pseudomonas; species Pseudomonas sp. NFACC05-1. The sequence continues at coordinate 949 of NZ_FMTR01000044.1, forward strand.
GAGCCACAAGTGGGCATCCACGGTGCCGGGGCGATGGTCGTGATCGTGTTCGTCGCCGTCATGGTCATCGTCCTCGTGGGACGCGCTGTCCTGGGCGAAGTGACGCAACTTGAGCCCCGGCAAATCCTGGATGGCGACGGAGGGCAGCGTGCGACCGTTGAGCACCCGCGGGAGAAAGCCTTCCATATCGGGGCCGATCCAATAAAGCAGGTCCACCGACTGCACCTTGCGAACATCCGATGGCCGCAACGCATAGTGATGCGGCGAAGCCCCTGGCGGCAGCAATACCTCTGGAACGGCTACGCCATCCTGCACAGCGGCGGCAATCAGTTGCAGCGGCTTGATGCTGGTGAGCACCTTGACCTCGGCCTGGGCCGGGCCAATCAGTAGAAAACTTGCGACAAAAGCGACAAAGAGCGAAAAAAATCGGGACACGATGACCACTCGTAGAGGCGAGAACGGGTAACATAATAACGTCTCTCACTAAACTCGTCGCTGCCCATGCCTATTACACCCCTTGCCAGTCGCCCCCACGATCACTCCCACTGCGTGCACAGCGCGCTGTCCGAGGCCGACGCCATCTGCGCGCGCCAAGGGTTGCGCCTGACCGCCCTGCGTCGGCGCGTGCTGGAATTGGTCTGGCAAAGCCACAAGCCACTGGGCGCCTACGACATCCTCGCCGTGCTCAGCGAGCAGGACGGCCGCCGCGCCGCACCGCCGACGGTCTACCGGGCGCTGGATTTCCTCTTGGAAAACGGCCTGGTGCATCGCATTTCGTCGCTGAACGCCTTCGTCGGCTGTAACCACCCGGAGCACGCCCACCAAGGCCAGTTCCTGATCTGCCGGCAATGCCACGCCGCCATCGAGCTGGAACAGAAGTCCATCAGCGATGCCATCATCGCCAGCGCCAAGGACGTCGGCTTCGTGGTCGACACCCAGACCGTCGAGGTGGTCGGTCTCTGCTCCGGCTGCCAGGGGGCCTGATGAGCAATGCGTTGATCCGCCTCGAACAGGTGGCCGTGACGTTCGCCGGGCAGAGCGTGCTGGACAACATCCACCTGAGCGTCGAGCCGGGGCAGATCGTGACCTTGATCGGCCCCAACGGCGCCGGCAAGACCACCCTGGTGCGCGCCGTGCTGGGCTTGCTCAAGCCCGACAGCGGCAGCGTCTGGCGCAAGCCCAGGTTGCGCGTCGGCTATATGCCGCAAAAACTTCACGTCGATCCGACGCTGCCGCTGTCCGTGCTGCGCTTCCTGCGCCTGGTGCCGGGCGTGGACCGCGCCCGCGCCTTGGCCGCGCTCAACGAAGTGGGCGCCGAACAGGTGATCGACAGCCCGGTGCAAAGCGTCTCCGGCGGCGAGATGCAGCGCGTATTGCTGGCTCGCGCCCTGCTGCGCGAGCCTGAGCTGCTGGTGCTCGACGAGCCGGTGCAAGGCGTCGATGTGGCGGGGCAGGCCGAGCTGTACAGCCTGATCACGCGCCTGCGCGACCGCCACGGCTGCGGCGTGCTGATGGTCTCCCACGACCTGCACCTGGTGATGAGCACCACCGACCAGGTGGTCTGCCTCAATCGCCACGTATGCTGTTCCGGGCATCCCGAGCAAGTCAGTGGCGATCCGGCTTTCGTCGAGTTATTCGGAAAAAACGCACAAAGCCTGGCGATTTATCACCATCACCATGACCACGCCCATGACCTGCATGGCTCGGTGGTCAGCGCCCCTTCCGCTTCCAATCATGTTCATGGAGATGGCTGCAAGCATGGCTGATTTTCTGTTGTACGCCCTGCTCGCAGGCTTGGCACTCGCCCTGGTAGCCGGCCCCTTGGGTTCGTTCGTGGTCTGGCGGCGCATGGCCTATTTCGGCGACACCTTGTCCCACGCGGCGTTGCTCGGCGTGGCCTTGGGGTTTCTGCTGGACGTCAGCCCGGCGGTGGCGGTGACCGTTGGCTGCCTGTTGCTGGCGGTGGTACTGGTGACCTTGCAACACCGCCAACCGCTGGCGTCCGACACGCTGCTGGGTATTTTGGCGCCGAGCACCCTGTCCCTCGGGCTGGTGGTACTAAGCTTCATGCATGACGTGCGGATTGACCTGATGGCCTATCTGTTCGGCGACCTGTTGGCGATCAGTCCGACGGACCTGTCGTGGATCCTCGGCGGTAGCGCCGCGGTGCTGCTGTTGCTGGTGGCACTCTGGCGTCCCTTGCTGGCCGTCACCGTGCACGAGGAACTGGCCCGGGTAGAAGGCCTGCCTGTGCTGGGGTTGCGACTGGCACTGATGCTGCTGATTGCGGTGGTCATCGCGGTGGCGATGAAAATCGTCGGGGTGTTGCTGATTACGTCATTGCTGATCATCCCGGCGGCTGCGGCACAGCGTCACGCCCGCTCACCCGAGCAAATGGCCCTGGGCGCGAGCCTGCTGGGCATGCTCGCGGTGTGTGGCGGCCTGGCACTTTCCTGGTTCAAGGACACTCCGGCCGGCCCATCGATCGTGGTCAGCGCCGCCGCGCTGTTTCTGCTGAGTTTTGTCCTACCTCGTCGAGGGGTGTAGACTTGCTCGCTTTTTGCGCAAATAGAGAGTCGCAGGAATGAAGCCGTTCGCCTCCCGTTATCTGCTCCTTGTCGCGTTTTCCCTGCTGCTGGGCGCGTGCCAGAGTACGCCGCCGGTCACCGAGGCTCCCGATACCCGGGGCCCGGCCATCGCGCAGCTCGAGCAAAGCCTTGCCAGCAATGAGCTGGCCACCGCCGAAGACCAGTTGGCCGCCTTGCAAGCCCAGTCACCCGAAGACCGGTCGCTGGAACCCTATCAGCGGCAACTGGCCGAGGCGTATTTGCGCCGCAGCCAAATCGATCTGCAAAAAGGCGATGTCAACGCCGCCGCCACCGCCCTGAGCCGTGCCCGAGCCTTGATGCCCAAGGCCCCAGCGCTCACTGGCGAGGTCAACAGCGCCATTGCCGAAGCCCGCAAGGCCGACCTGGATAAAGCCGAGGCCGACCTCAAGGCCGCCGAAGCCAAACCGGTCGCCAAAGTGATCGACCCGAGCGCCCCCAGTACCACAGTTGCGCTCAACCTAGCCGATATACAGCAAATGCGTCGGCAACTGGATGCCATCGCCACCGACGTGGTGAATTATCAGTGTGACGTCACCATCCAGGCGCCGCGCACCGATGATTATCCGTGGTTGGCGACGTTGCTGACCAAGCGGGTCAAGAAACTGGACCCGGGGTTTGATTTGAAGCTGCAAAAGCAGATTTTGCGCAGTGTGCCGGCGCAGATGGTGCTGACACCGCATAAGCCCTAAAAAGCATCGTCGGAACGCCGCCCGGAGCAAGCTCGCTCCCACAGGGACCCCATGTGGAGCGAGCTTGCTCGCGATAGCGCCCTACCAGACAACAAATCTCTTTAGGCTGGAACCGCCTTAGCCTTAGCCTCCCGCGCCCAGACCCGATGCTGAGCAATCGCCGCGAAAAACCGCGAAAAACCGCTCGTATCCGCATCTTCGATCAACCCCGCATCCACCTCCAGCTTCAACTCCACCAACAACTGCCGGGCCTCACCATGAAGCCCAATGGCTTTCAGATGCTTGTAGGCCTCCAGCACGTAATGCAACGCCACGCCGTCGCGACTCAAAGCCTTGATCGACTCCGCCCCACCCGGCACGAACACCGCGTCAAAGGCAATCGACGGCAACCCCTCCATGGACGCATCCACCGCCAGCGTTTTTCCATCGGCCGTGGTCACTGGTGCGGAAGTCGGCCCCAGCACTTTGGCGTGGGCGCCCTCGGCCTTCAGCGCCTTCTTGAGGGCATCGATGATCGCTGCATCGACACCGTTAGCCACCAGCACCGCCACTTTTCGCGTCTTGATGTCCCCAGACAGCAGGTTCGCCTGGCTCAAGGCCGGAGACTGCTCCAGCGACGGCGTTGGCACATCGACGGTGCCCGCGGTAGGCGCCGGCAACCCGAGGTTCTTCGCCACTCGCCCGGCCAGTTCCAGATCGATATTGGCGAGGATCTCATTGACCTGCCGCGCCCGGATGAACTCACGCTCCACCTTGCCCAGCTCGAAACTGTAGGCCGCGATGATGTGCTCTTTTTCATGGGCGCTCATGCTTCTGTAGAACAGCCGCGCCTGGGAGAAATGGTCGGCGAACGAATCGCTGCGTTGGCGGATCTTGTAGGCATCGATGCGCTCCGGATAACTCTCGAAGCCACCGTCTTCCGGGCCAGGCGGGGTTTCCTTCGGCCAGCCACCGTCGATGGAGTTCGGCTCGTAGGACGCACGCCCCTTGTCGATGGTGGTGCGGTGCATGGCATCCCGTTGGCCGTTGTGTACCGGGGTGATCGCCCGGTTGATCGGCAGCTCATGAAAATTCGGCCCACCGAGTCGGCTGATCTGCGTATCGGTGTAGGAAAACAGCCGCCCTTGCAGCAACGGGTCGTTGGAAAAGTCGATACCCGGCACGATATGCCCGGGGCAGAAGGCGATTTGCTCGACCTCGGCAAAGAAGTTGTCCGGGTTACGGTTGAGCACCATCTTACCCAGGGGCGTGATGGGCACCAGCTCTTCAGGGATGATTTTGGTCGGGTCGAGCAGGTCGAAGTCAAACTTATGCTCGTCCTCCTCGGCGACGATCTGCACGCCGAATTCCCATTCCGGGTAGTCGCCCATCTCGATCGACTCCCAGAGATCGCGACGGTGATAGTCCGTATCTTTGCCCGCCAGTTTCTGGGCTTCGTCCCATACCAACGAGCAGGTGCCAACCGTAGGGCGCCAGTGGAATTTGACGAAGCTGCTTTTGCCTTCGGCGTTGATCATGCGGAAGGTATGCACCCCAAAACCCTGCATGGTGCGTAGGCTTTTTGGAATGGCCCGGTCAGACATCGCCCAGATCACCATATGAGCCGATTCCGGCACCAGCGAGACAAAATCCCAGAACGTGTCGTGGGCCGAGCCGCCTGTAGGAATTTCGTTATGGGGCTCGGGTTTTACCGCGTGGACAAAATCCGGAAACTTCACCGCGTCCTGAATGAAAAACACCGGCATGTTGTTGCCCACCAGATCGAAGTTGCCTTCGTCGGTGAAGAACTTCACCGCGAAGCCGCGCACGTCCCGCACGGTGTCGCCGGAGCCGCGTGGGCCCTGCACAGTGGAAAAACGCACGAACACAGGGGTTTTCTTGCTCGGGTCTTGTAGGAAACCGGCCTTGGTCAATGCCGAATGCGCATCGTAGCTCTGAAAATAACCATGGGCGCCGGTCCCGCGGGCGTGGACGATGCGTTCCGGAATGCGTTCATGGTCAAAGTGCGTGATTTTTTCACGCATGATGAAATCTTCCAGCAGCGAAGGTCCGCGGGGGCCGGCGCGCAGGGTGTTCTGGTTATCGGCGATCTTCACGCCCTGGTTGGTGCGCAACGCCTGTTCGGTAGCGTCGGAGCGAAACTGTTCCAGACTCTCGAGCTTGGCGTTGGTGTTGCCGCGATCCAGCGTGTCGGTCCCGGCCAGTTGGCTCTTGTTGACCGTGGGCTTTTTGATACTCATCAGGCATGACTCCTCTTTGCGTTCCTCGCCGGGGCCAGGAATCTGAGTTCGATACCGCAGGTGCATGACCCCGGCATTTCGAGTGGCTTAATGAGTGACCGATGCCGTTTGGCCGTGTTCCTTTTTTTATGGCCTTTGATCGCGTTATTGCCAAATGACAGGTCTGATCGCAAATAAATGCTAAGAACCTCTATACGGACAGGCTAAAATGCGCGCCCGGCTAACCGCTGATCCTTTTCCAACGCGCCCCACAAGGTTCGCTACGTGATCGAGTTTCAAGACGTCCATAAAACCTACCGAGTCGCCGGTAGGGATATCCCCGCCCTGCATCCGACCAGTCTGACGATTGAGAACGGTCAGGTCTTCGGCCTGATTGGCCATTCCGGTGCGGGAAAAAGTACCTTGCTGCGCCTGATCAATCGCCTGGAAGACTCCACTGGCGGCAAGATCATCGTCGACGGCGAGGAAGTCACCGCCCTGGACGCCAGCGGCCTGCGCCGCTTCCGCCAGCAAGTCGGGATGATTTTCCAGCACTTCAACCTGCTGGCGTCCAAGACCGTGGCCGACAACGTGGCGCTGCCACTGACGTTGGCCGGCGAATTGTCCCGCAGCGAAATCGACCAGCGCGTCGCCGAGTTGCTGGCGCGGGTGGGCCTGTCCGACCACGCCAGGAAATACCCGGCGCAACTGTCCGGCGGCCAGAAGCAGCGCGTCGGCATCGCCCGCGCCCTGGCGACCAAACCCAAGATTTTGCTGTGCGACGAGGCCACCAGCGCCCTCGACCCGCAGACCACCGCCTCGGTGCTGCAACTGCTGGCGGAAATCAACCGCGAGCTGAAACTGACCATCGTGCTGATTACCCATGAAATGGACGTGATCCGCCGGGTTTGCGATCAAGTGGCGGTGATGGATGCCGGCGTGATCGTCGAGCAAGGCCCGGTGGCCGAGGTGTTCCTGCATCCCAAGCACCCGACCACCAAGCGTTTCGTCCAGGAAGACGAGCAGATCGACGAAAGCGAACAGCGCGACGATTTCGCCCACGTCCCAGGGCGCATCGTGCGTCTGACGTTCCAGGGCGACGCGACCTACGCGCCATTGCTCGGCACTGTCGCCCGGGAAACCGGCGTGGACTACAGCATCCTGGCCGGTCGTATCGACCGCATCAAAGACACCCCCTACGGGCAACTGACCCTCGCCATCACCGGCGGTGACATGGAGGCGGCGTTCGCCCGCTTCACCGCGGCCGATGTCCACATGGAGGTGCTGCGCTAATGGAACTGTTGAGTTCGTTCTTCTCCAACATCGACTGGCTGGAAATCTGGCTGGCCACCGGCGACACCTTCCTGATGCTGTTCGGTTCGCTGCTGTTCACCGTGCTGCTCGGCCTGCCCCTGGGCGTGTTGCTGTTCCTCTGCAGCCCGCGCCAGTTGCTCGAAGCCCGCGGTGTGTACGCGCTGCTGTCGCTGATCGTGAACATCCTGCGTTCGCTGCCGTTCATCATCCTGTTGATCGTGATGATCCCGTTCACGGTATTGATCACTGGCACCTCCCTGGGCGTGGCAGGCGCGATCCCACCACTGGTGGTCGGCGCCACACCGTTCTTCGCCCGCCTGGTGGAAACGGCCCTGCGCGAAGTCGACCGCGGCATCATCGAAGCGACCCAGGCCATGGGCGCCACCACGCGGCAGATCATCGTCAATGCCTTGCTGCCGGAAGCCCGTCCAGGCATTTTTGCAGCGATTACGGTGACAGCGATTACGCTGGTGTCCTACACGGCCATGGCCGGTGTGGTCGGCGCCGGTGGTTTGGGTGACCTGGCGATCCGCTTCGGCTACCAGCGTTTCCAGACCGACGTCATGGTGGTCACGGTGGTGTTGCTGCTGGTGCTGGTCCAAGTCCTGCAAACCGTGGGCGACAAACTGGTTGTACATTTTTCTAGAAAATAAGGCCTCGCGGCCAATAAACCATGAGCCGGCCATTCGCTGGCAGGCGCCGAGAGCGGGCGCCCAAAAAGGAGTTAGCTGAATGAAGAAGTTACTGGTTGCCTTCGCTGCCGCTGCAGCGTTTTCCGCCCACGCCGCCGACACCCTGACTGTCGCGGCCACCCCAGTCCCGCACGCGGAAATCCTCGAGTTCGTCAAACCGGCATTGGCCAAAGAAGGCGTCGACCTGAAGGTCAAAGTCTTCACCGACTACATCCAGCCGAACGTACAAGTTGCGGAAAAGCGCCTGGACGCCAACTTCTTCCAGCACCAGCCGTACCTGGATGAGTTCAACAAGGCCAAGGGCACGCACCTGGTGAGCGTGGCCGGTGTGCACCTGGAACCACTGGGCGCGTATTCCAGCAAGTACAAGGCACTTACAGAACTGCCGGGCGGCGCCAACGTGGTGATCCCGAACGACGCCACCAACGGCGGCCGCGCGCTGTTGCTGCTGGCGAAGGCTGGGGTGATCAAGTTGAAGGATTCGAACAACATCCTGTCGACCACCAAGGACATCGTTGAGAACCCGAAGGACCTGAAATTCCGTGAGCTGGAAGCGGCGACCATTCCGCGAGTGCTCACCCAGGTGGATCTGGCGTTGATCAATACCAACTATGCGTTGGAGGCGAAGCTTGACCCTTCCAAGGATGCACTGGTTATCGAAGGTAACGACTCGCCTTATGTGAACATCCTGGTGGCTCGTGAGGATGACAAGGACAGTGAGGCGATGAAGAAGCTGGTTGCGGCGCTGCACACGCCGGAAGTGAAGGCTTTTATTCTTGAGAAGTACAAAGGCGCGGTTTTGCCGGCGTTTTGATCTGATTAGGTGGTGAAAAAACGGGGCTGCGTGGGAATGCAGGCCCGTTTTTTTTTGCTCGGAATGTCTAGAAGCTCATGGATAGCTCACTTTCGCCGTCGAGAGAGCGAACCGACTAGGCTTCATAGTCCTATTGCAGCCTGTGCAATTGCCCATGTGTGGACAGTGGACAAGGTGATGGCAAATAGATAGCATTATTATCAGCTAGCAAGGCTTGTCGTCATCTATCTCGTGTTTCTTCCCTGACCAATGTCACGTTTGCCAGGCCCGCTTCGAGCTAGACAGGGTTTTGTAGAAAAAAACTTTTTACAGGCGCTCCATCAATGACAAGAACACAACAATCACATACCGCCCAGTAGTGGTTGTAAACCGGTTAGATGTGGTAATAATCACCGTGCTTATATTAGCTGTTTTGGAAGAGGTCCTAAAAAAATCATGTTATTTAATTGGACACGATTGTTTTTATATCATCTTCCTGACGCGCTCTTCCAGCTCCATTTTATAGTATTACGCTCAACAAACACCGCTCGCTCCGCTCAAGGTATTCGCAAAGCTATACTTTTATTCGTCCGTAGCTCGACCGTAAAACAATAGGAATTCCAGTGAAAAACCTTGATCCATTCATGAAAAAATCATGGCTCATCCTAGTAATTATCGGGGTGATGATTAGCGTTCTACCCTCAACAATATCCTACTCAGCAGGCTTTCTTTTAATAAGTTCAGTCTGGTTAGCCATCTACATTGCCTTTGTTATATTTTCATTGAATAAATTAGCCACCGAAGACGGTCTTCTGAAAACAAAAAAACCTATAACGATTTGGGGCTATATTTGGCGTTCAATTGTTGTGTACTGGATTTCATGGATTCTAGCCATGTTCCCAGCCCTCATGATCATTGGGACACAACCGTACCCGTCAAACCCGTCAATTCCTGCTTTCCTTTTTATAAGCACACTTCAAGCGCTGTTCTCCATAATCGTGATATGGGCCATTTTTTCGAACGATAGAAAGTCTCAGATTCGATGGCTTCTCTCGTTGGGTCGTGGTTATTGATTTTTACTGGATAAAGTCGTTTCGCTTCGTTTAATGGGCTGGATAAAGCCGGCCCACGACAAAGTAGTTATCTCCTAAGCAGCTTTTCCCACAACCAGCTTTATAAAAGCAGGCTAGTGGTTTTATTGGAAGCGATTGAACTCGAATAAAAGCTTGCTTTGAGGAACCATGACTTAGCATTGCTTGTGGGGAGGGAATAAGTCATGAACTTAATTATCAAAAAATCCCGCATTTGTCTGAGCAATCGAGGGCTGTTTATGCTACGACATATAAAAACAAGTAGCGACAAATGAAGAATATTAGCTTTCAAAGAGTCACACTAAAATCGCTATCAGGCCTAGAATATTTAAGACCGTTGTATCGCCAGGCACTTCAGCTGAATGTCATTTTTTTGTTTTCGTTTCTTATATCGGGTTGTTTGAGCGCCGAGTATATAGACCCCTATATTACCGATGAAGTTCGACAACACCCTATTTCGGATACAGCCGTTTTTTCAGCGGTTCAATTCTCTGGAAATATCTTGGGGCAAATAATTAGTGTAGACGGTGTTGAGACAAGCTGTTGGAGGGCTGGTTGCCCTGGTTGGGTACGGGTAACGCCGGGTGATCATGTATTCAAGGTAAGATTTAGCATTTTTTACGGTATCAACTCATACAAGCACGGAGAGGACGATTTGCATATAACGCATATGGAAGCCAAGCACGTCTATGACACGGTGTTTACCTATCAAGACAATCAGTTTTCCGTGGCGCCTAGAGACTTGGGTGAGGAACCTGAGTACGGAATGAATGTCGGGCTTAAGGGAGTCAACCAACGATACGTTCCGGTGCGTTTTAAGTGATTCCAGAATTCCCATGTTATTTACACCCTAATTAAAGGACGGACTAAAGAACAATTAAAAAACGTGACGGATTTATTTCCACCCTAAAGCAAATGCATTATTGAGTTATGCCAGCTGTCGGTAACAAATAACAAACCCGCCACGAAGTGACGGGTTCGCTTTTATCGACAAATGTTTATCCGCTATCGCGGATCAACGTTATCCAACACCCGGTTCGCCAGTAATGAACTCAATTCAATCAACTGCTGGATGCCGAGAAGGATGTGACGACGCGGACCTTCCAGGTCGAAAGCCAGGTTGCTGACCATCGCGTCGGCTGCCGCCAAGGTTTCGCTGAGGTTCGCGAGGAGGGATTCGTTGTCGGCGTTTTTGGCGACGGTGAAGAGTTGGCCCGGTTGGGACGCATCTTCAGACTTTTCCAGTTTCGGTAGCAGGTAGTGATCCAAGACGCGATTGGTGGCTTCGTCGTGCTTTTTGGCCTGGGACTTTGTGTACCGGGAAGTCTGATCCGCCTCTGGCGGATTCGGAGTCGGTTTGAACATTGGGACTTTCCTTCTAGTAGGGCCGCACCATCTCGCTACTAAACGAAAAGGAGGCAGCTGTGCGCAAGTTAGTAGACCGGTAAAGTCACCAAACCCGGCGCGCCCGAAGGCGCCTTGCGCACAGCCACCATCAAGTACAGGCGAACGCCTGACTGGATGACACTCATGCAACCGTAGATGACTAACCGAGCTACTAAACCCGACCACTGATGGGCAGTGGCAGGGAAACGATAGAACCCGGGGACAAGGCGCACAAGCGGGCGGATTCTGGCGTAGTTGTAGGCAAAGGCGCAAGGTTGGGTAGCCGGGTGGAAGGGTTGTGGTTGGAGGATAAACAGGTGGCGTTTATTACCTGTAGTTCGGGGATAGAGGGGTGCTTGCGAATGGGCGGAGTGGCTGGCGGGGTTGGTCTGTAGGAATGTGTTTGGCTGGTTTGGGGCTGCTGCGCAGCCCAGCGGGAGCAAGCTCCCTCGCCACCGGGATTGGGGCGTAGAGGAAGTGGGGGGCAGTCGCATCCGCGGGAGCGATGCAGCCTTTTTCAGCAATCACTTGCTCCCGCCCCCCTATCAGCATTTGCCCCTTGTTCGGGCCGAATGAACCCTAGGATCTGCTTCATTGTTCTACAACCCCCATGATAAATTCCCCGCCGCGACCTCTAATCAATAGAGGGCATTCAGGGAGAGAAGTAAGTGATCAAGTCTTTGTTGGTTGGGACATTGCTGGCAATGGCATCAGCATCGGCATCTGCGATGAGTTGCGATAATCCTAGAAACGCCTATGACAGGACCTATTGCGCGTCGCTGAAAATGGTTCAGTCGGATCAGGAAATCAACGAGCAGTACAAGAAGACCATGAGTGCCCTGAACCCGGATCAAAAGAAAAAAGTGAAAGCTGCTCAGATCCAGTGGATCAAAAATCGTGACAGCGCCTGTTCCAACGATGGCCTGCTCTACCTGGACTGTGCCAATGAGAAGACCGAGGCGCGTATCGTCATACTCAAAGCTGTCGAGCGTGAGTGCCGTGCTGCCGGTTGCGACGACGCCAAGCTGTCGCAAGTCGAGTAACCCGTAGACAACGTTGGGCTTGCAGTCGTATCCCACGAAAAACCCGACGTAAAGCGTCGGGTTTTTCTTTGGTGGGTTCACCTGCTATCGCGGTTCAACTCGCCCTTGCTCCTTCTTTCATGGCTGACGCAGGCTGGTCATGATCAGTGCTACGCAGCACCGCGCTCGATCATGGCACGCCATGCCTGGACGCTGGAGCGTTCCTCCATCCTGGCATGCCATGCTCGAAGCGCCACGCACTCTTCAGGCACGGCGAGTTGCACCAACGAGGCGAAGATCATGCCGCCCAGTACCGCAATGTCGGCCATCGAAAACTTGTCGCCCGCCACAAAGGGCCGGTCTTTGAGAAGGTTGTCGAAATAGTGCATGCCCCTGATCGCCTTATCGCGCATCCGGGCGCCCCACTCGGCATTCTGGTACAGCTCGACATTGGGGCCGAGGCCCGGCGTGGCATGGTGGAAGTACGCGCTGACGGCATCGAGAAACTCGATCTCGGCACGCTTGGTCATCATGTGGATGATGCCTTTCTCAACAGCCGTTTCGCCCGTCAACGTCGGATGACCGTCCAGGCTATCCAGGTACTGGGTGATCGCCGTGCACTCGGCGATCCGCGTCCCATCGTTCAGCTCCAGCACGGGCAGTGTCCCGGAGTAATTGATGGCCAGGAACTCGGGTTGCTTGTGCTCGCCGGCCCAGAGATTCACCGGTACGAATTCGATGTTCGGCAGTAATCCTTTTTCCGCCAGCGCAATGCGGACGCGGGCGGGGTAGGGGCCGTTGAACCAATCGTAGATTTTCATCGTAGGAACAGTGGAAACGTCAACGCGCTGCTGTGAAGAAGTCATGATTCAATCACCTGCCTGTCAATTGGTAGGCAAAGATTGAGCCGACACTCAGGTGCTGTCAATCCCCTACCTGTCAATTGGCAGGTAAACGGCTCCGGGCGTAGAATCGCGGTTACCTAAGTGAATAGAAATCTCGAAATGAGGCTGCAACGTGAACGAAAATGCTCGAGAAGCCATCTTGGCGGCAGCGAAATCCGCTGCCCAACTGCACGGTTACAGCGGTATCAATTTCCGTAGCATTGCCGACCAGGTGGGTATCAAGAACGCCAGCATTTACTACCACTTTCCGAGCAAGGCAGGCCTGGCTGCGGCGGTCGCTGAGCGCTACTGGCAGGACGCGTTGCGAGTGCTTGAAGGGATACGCGCTGCCAATGTCGATCCAAAGAAGTGCCTGCAGCTGTACGCATCCATTTTTCGAAAGTCGCTTGAGGACGGCAACAGGCTTTGTCTGTCCAGCTTCATGGCAGCCGAATACGAAGACCTTCCCGATGAAGTATCGCGAGAGATCAGGGCTTTTGCGGACGTTAACGTGGCGTGGCTCGCCCAGGTACTGGCAGATGCTGGAACAGGTAGCGCAGAAGAATGTGAACGCCGAGCGCGGGCCATTTATACCGCTGTTGCGGGTGCTCAGTTAATTGCGCGGACTCGAGCGGATGTCGGTCTGTTCGATGATTTGATACTGAGCTACCGGGAAGCGGGGTTGATTCCAGCCTGATTGCTCGTTTCTTAGGCTATGACACGGTTGGTCTGTTGGAATGCTTGGGGCTGCTTTGCAGCCCAGCGGGAGCAAGCTCCCTCGCCACGGAGGTTTGCGTTCCTGCATAGCGCTTGGGGATAAATCCCGTCGTCACAGTAATTCAGTTGTTTACGGTAATGGCAGGGTGCCACAATCGTTTTTTTGTTGCGTCATAACCAGGTGGTTCAAATGTATGGCCCAAGATTGCGCAATGGCCAGGATTTTGTAATAGCCGAGCAGGTGCGCACCGACCGATTGCAGCAGCTGTTTCGCCAATCCGTTTCTGCGGTTTTTGGTAGTTACCTCGCGGCCATCATGCTGAGTTGGCTGTGTTGGGATCGTTTTGAGCACGGCGCTATTTTTTGGTGGATGGCCATTCTGACCGCATCGACGCTGTTGCGTATCGCGATGTTCGTTGCCTATTTCCGCAGCGACGAAAGTCAGCGCACGCCTCGACATTGGGAGCGCAAATACTGGGTCACACTGGTGCTATCCGCCAGTATCTGGGGCGGCGGGGCGTTCGTTCTCATGCCGGCGGACGATCTGTTGTCACAGGCGTTGGTCATGCTCTTTACAGTCGGCATGTCCGTCAGTGCGGTGTCCTGCTACTCGGCCTATCGCGATATGACACTGGTCTCCATTGGCGTGGTGCTGTTGCCGTGCACGATCTGGCTGCTGTTTCAACCGTCCCCGATTCAACTCGGCATGGCCCTTTCGATTCTGGTGTTCGCGGCATTTGCGGCCCGCGCCACGCACAAAATGTCCCAGGCACTGGAGATCGCCTTTCGACTCACCCGTGAAATGGAACAGGCGAACAGCATTTCAACCCGCGCCGCTCAAACCGATGAACTGACCGGCCTGAAGAGTCGAAGGGCGTTTTTCGAGCATGCCCAGCAGCTTTACGATGAATGTAAGGCCAAGCGGCAAGGGTTGTGCGCGGTCATGTTGGACATGGATCACTTCAAGCACATCAACGACACCTACGGCCACCAGGTCGGCGATCAGGTTTTGCGCCAGATAGGGGCGGTCATCAGTTCGTCATTTCGGGCAACGGATATCCACGGTCGGCTCGGGGGCGAAGAGTTCGCCATTCTGCTCCCGAACACTTCCATTGAGGTTGCCACCCAGATTGCAGAACGGCTCATCGATACGATTGCGGGCTTGATGGTCGAGCCCGTCCTCTGCATATCAGCCAGCCTCGGCGTCGCGTCGACGGAGGCCTGTAATAAGGATCTTCACAGCTTGATGAACGATGCGGATAAAGCCCTGTATCGGGCGAAGGCGTTGGGGCGTAATCGGGTGGCTGTTGCTTAGTCGGGTTGGATTTGCCCAGCGCGAAACCAAAAAACCGCCAATTCGGCGGTTTTTTTACTTTTCCCTGATCCCGCGTTTGATCGTGCCCGCTCTGCGTGGGTATGCATCCCGTGACGCTCTGCGTCACTTTCCAAAAGCGGAACGCGGAGCGTCCCTGGCGGCGTTCCCACGCAGAGCGTGGGAGCGATCGAAACCCATCATTCTGCTTATGAATTTCCCTCTCTTTGAAGGCCTGCAATTGCGCTGGCCCTGCTGATCCCCTAGCAACCTCCTTCCCGTGGCTCACCTCTCAGCTCACCCGGGCTGGCGACATTGCAAAACCAAAAAATAAATTCCCTTTTAGATCAATCTGTTAACTCAAAATCGATAAATCTCTCAAAATTTATATTGCGCGCTAACTATTAACCCGTTAAGTTTATCTCAACTGGTTAGCGCACAAACATTTAGCGTAAACAATTTCGATCCACCCATCAGCAATAGAGGAAACACCATGAACGTTCTCTACACCGCAGTCGCAACCTCCACCGGTGGCCGTGATGGCCGTGCTGTTTCCAGCGACAAGATTCTCGACGTGAAACTGGCCACTCCAAAAGCCTTGGGCGGCGCTGGTGGTGAAGCCACCAACCCTGAGCAGTTGTTCGCTGCCGGCTACTCCGCCTGCTTCATTGGCGCATTGAAGTTTGTCGCCAGCCAAAGCAAACGCAGCATTCCTGCTGATGCATCGATCACGGCACATGTCGGCATCGGCCAGATCCCTGGCGGTTTCGGCCTGGACATCGACCTGCACATCAACCTGCCAGGTCTGGATCAAGCCGATGCTCAAGCGCTGGTCGACGCGGCTCACCAGGTTTGCCCGTACTCCAACGCGACACGCGGCAACGTCGATGTCCGTTTGCACGTCACCGTCTAACTCACTAACTCACTTTATCTACGAATAAAAAGGATCAGGACATGAACACTCTCGGCAAAACTCTCGTTGGCTCGCTTCTGGCACTGTCGCTCGGCAATGCGTTCGCGACTTCTTCTGTTCAACCTACGTTCGCTGAGGGTGGTTCGGATCGCCTGATCGAAAACCGTGTAGCCGAAGGTGGCTCGGATCGACTGATCGAAAACCG
>NZ_FMTR01000018.1:0-117963 GCF_900100135.1 Pseudomonas sp. NFACC05-1
GGAAGCAGCCCTCGACGAGGGCGCGCAACTTAATGCGCTTGGGGCTTGGCGAAGCTCGTGCCTGCAAGTCAACGTCGAATGGCCGCGGCCCATGGTGGAACTCGGGGGCGTCGCATATGAATCAGGCGCTGCCGAAGAAACTGTGGAACCAACTCGGACTGGTCTCGATACTGGACACGATCAACGGCTTATCTGCATAACCTGAACCGCCGTATACGGAACCGTACGTACGGTGGTGTGAGAGGACGGCGGATGCAAATCCGCCTCCTACTCGATCGTGCGCTTGCACCGCTATCGCGAGCAAGCTCGGCTCCCACTGGGGATTGTGGTGATCTGAAGGGAGAGTGATCAACCCGCTTTGGCCGGGCTGGCCAGGGCGTTTCCGGCCACGGGCGATGGTGGGCTTTTCATCAGGGCATTCAATGCCTGCCCGTAGTTTTTGCCCGCCAGGCTCATGCTGTTGTTATGCGTCGCCCCCGGCACCAGCAGCAGGCGCTTGGGCTCCCGGGCGGCGTTGAACAGTTGCTCGCTGAAGCGCGGCGGGACGTAACGATCGGCAGAACCATGGACCACCAGCAGCGGCATGTTGATCTCGCCGATTTTGTCGATGGAGTCGAATTTCTGCGACAACAACCAGCGCACCGGCAGGGACGTATTTGCCATTGCGGTGGCGACATCGCCCAAGGAGGTGAACGTGGATTCGATGATCAGGCCTCGGACCTGGGCAGCGCCATTCTTCGCGGCCTCCTGGCCCAACTGCGCAGCGAGGTCCACCGCGACGGCACCGCCCAGAGAGTGACCGTAGATCAGCCGCAGGGCCGGGTCCGGTTGCAGTACCTTGAGGCGTTCCCAAGCGATGCGTGCATCCTCATAGACGCTGGCTTCCGACGGCAGATCCCCATGGCTTTTGCCAAAGCCACGATAATCGATAGCCAGCACCGAATAACCCAGCGCCCTCAGTTGCTGGATACGAAACAACTGGCCGGTCAAATTCCAACGCACACCGTGCAAGTACAGGATCGTCGGTGCGTTCTTGCGTTCGGCCGGCCACCACCAGCCGTGGATATTTTCCCCGGCCTTGAAACTCTTGGGCTTGAGATCGAATTCCTGCACGCCGCTGGGAAGCCCACTGAACCAGCTCGCCGTCCCCGGCTCGATGCGAAAGACCAGCTCGCGTTCCTTATGTTGCAGCACTGCACAGCCCACCGGCAGTCCGACCACCATTGCGCTCATGACAAGGAAGGCCAGCCAGCGCCGCCGAAGGCGAGAGAATAAAGGTAAAGGCATCGACGCAATTCGCAACTCGAAACAGAAGATGCCTTGTAGCAGATTCTCCGGAATCGGCGCAGGGATTTCGGACGACCGTGGCGAGGTAGCAAACGCCCTCGCCACAGGTAAACACCGCGTTCCTGTCAGTGCACATCCCCGTACTCAACCACCGTCAACACCCGTGCGTTCCGGCCGTATGCGACCTTGGGCACGCCCGCCAGGCGCTTGTGCAGTACTTGGGTCAACGACTCGCCTGGCCTCAAGCTGGCATCGCCAAAATCCCCGTCCAATTGCATCGGATGCACGATGACCTCAAGCGAGCCATATGCCGGTGGCGCGGCGTGGTCCAGGTCGGCTGGGGTGCAGACGTAGTCCGCTGTCGCGCCGCACAGGCTGCGCATGCGCCGGTTGAGCAGGGTCTTGAAGATGCGTTTGGGCAGGTTCAAGTTTGCCCCCAGGTTGCGCGCCAGGCGTATGGGCACGCCTTGCCTGGCGGCGAAGCGGGCCACCAGTTCGCCGATGGGCCAGATGTTGTGCACATGTTGATGGGAATCGAGATGGCTGGGTCGCAGGCCGTGGTCCAGGCAGTGTTGCCATTGCGCTTGCAGTTCATCTTCCACTGCCGCCAGATCCTTTGAGCCCAGGCGCAGGCAATAACGCGACAGATTCAGGTCGAACTGGCCACTGGCGTCGCAAAAAACCGCTCGTGAGGTGATCGCCTGGCCCAGCGGCAGGCCGTAGCTGAGGTTGAAATGCAAGCCAACGTGGCCGTTGAGCAACGGTTGCCGGGCCATTTCACACGCCTGACCGAAACCCGGCATGTTGGCCATGGCCGTGGTAGAACTGATCACTCCGGTCTCGAAGGCCCGCAGGATCAGCGCGTTTTCGCTGAGGCTGAGGCCGAAGTCGTCAGCGTTGACGATCACTTGGCGCGGCATCCGTCTTCTCCTGGTTCTTTGGAGGGGACGATGCCGTCGTCGCGGTCGGTTTGCTCCGGCGTTTGCCGAACCATGGCTTCAAGCTTTTCCATAGCCGCAAGGCAAACCCCAGCAGCAAGCCACCGGGCTGCCAGGAGTAAAAACTCCAGCGCCAGTGTTCCAGTTGGCCAGTCATGCGTTCGTGTAGCTGATGGCTGGAGTTCTCCAGGCTGACGCGCGAGGCATCGATCCAGTGCCAGTTCTCGTCCAGCCCCCAGCGAATCCACTCTTCGAGTAATACCCGGCCGCTGCCTAGGTCGGCATGCTGCGGCAGGAACGCCAGGTTGTAGTCATACAGCCGTCCCTGATCCAGTAAACCGAGGCGATAGCTGATGCATTCGCCGTTCAGCTCCAGCATCACCACCCGCACCAGGCCTTGGGCGGCGAGGGCGGTGAAGGCGTGGTTCATCCATTGCCGGCGCCTGGGGTCGGCGAAGATGCCGACGCCTTCCTCGCCTTTCCAACTGGCCGCCTCGACCTCGGCTAGGTTGCGCAACAACTGCCCCATGCTGATGGCATCCGGTTTCACCCGGCGGATCTCGGCGCCACAGGCGGCGATTCGCTTGCGTGCGCGGCGCAATTTGTAGCGTGGGTCGCCAGAGATTTCCTGATGGTCGCTGTCGCTGATCAAATGCACCGGCACCCGGCAACTCAGGCGTCGTTCTCCGGTGGAACTCAGTGTCATCCAGGCACTGAGGACGCTTTGCTCACCGACCGGCTCGACCACCTCGTTCAATTGCAGCAGCGCGTGGGGCAAGTGCTGACGGATCTGCATCAGCGCCTGTCCCATGCCTTCGGCGTCCAGGCGCATCATCAAGGCGATGCGGTCGGCCAATGGATAACCCAAGTGATGCAACACCCGGAACCGCAGCCCGCCGATACGCTCACGCCCCGATACCAGGGGCAGGCACAGGCACAGCGCCTGGTCTTCCCAGCCCAGCAAAACCTGTAACTGCTGCTCCGGCAGCAGGGCGAACTCCGCCGCTTGCAACCAGGCCAGGGTGTTGAAGGGCGTAGCGTCGGGCACCTGGGTTCGCAGCTGGTCATAGGCCGCTATGGGAAAGTCCTCGGCGCCCAGGGAGCGACACCATTGGAACCGGATCGCCATGGGCGTCAGGCCGCTGCAGTCGATGCAACCGGCTGGGCCGGTTTACGGAAGGCGTCCAGTGCCGAGCCGTTGTAAAGCGTGTCGCGGAAAAAACGCCAGCGACCGAACAGGCGATACACATGGGTGATCTTGCCGCGTTCCTGGAAGCCCATGCGTATATGCATCTTGATCGCTGGGATGTTCTCTATGTCGCAGACATCGACCATGGTGTCGCAGCCTTTGTCCGCCATGACTTTCCACATCTCCAGCTGCATGTCCGCCGACATCCCGGAGCCCCAGTAGGCGCGGGTCATCTCGCCGCCGAACTGAAAGTATTCGCCGGGGTTGATCGGGAAGTTGCAGCGATAGAAATGACGGTCGAAATAGTCTCGCGTGCTGCCCCAGGCGAACCCCACGGTGTCGCCTTGACCGTCCAGGTACATCAAGCCTGTGTAGCCTTCGGCGGCCAGCTCGTGCATGGTTTTGACGCGGTCGCCGAAATACCGGGCAAAAGCGTCGGCATTGTTGACTGTGATGAACTCCAGGCGCATCGGCGGGTAGGCCTTGAGATTATGCGGGGGCAGTGGGGTCCGCACATCGTGCTCCAGCCATACCAGTTGCGAGTGGAGAAACACGTAGCGTCTGAACAGCTGTTTGAGGACGGCGCGCAGGCCTTTTTTCTGGATGCGATCACGCAATTTCTGCAGAACGTTCATGGTGCCTCCTGACGGGTGGCGGGGTGGGGGGAAACGGAAGCGGTCCAGCTCAGGGCAAACAGGGTTTCTCCTGGCAGGCGAAAGTGGATTTGCCCGGCCTCGCAATTGAACGGGGCGCTGCGGCTATGGTTGTCGGGGCCGAAATACGCCAACTCGGCTTTCGCCTGGGGGCAGGGCACGCCGTCCAGGCTGACCTGTTGCAGGCGCGTGCTTTTGTTTACGCCCAGCAGGCTGCGTCTTGCGTCGGTGGCCATGGCCAGTACGTCGACTTCGAAGGCGTCGTTATCCAGGCGCAACACCTGTTCGAGCCAATGCGCTTGGATGAATTGCTGGGCCAGGCCCACCGGCTTGAGTTCCAAGCGCTGGTTGTCCAGCACTCGCACCATGCCTTTTGGGTACTCCGGTTCGTCGGCGGACTGGAACCAGTTGAGCATGTCCAGCCAACCGTCCGCCGAGGCGTTGATCACCACGGACGTCCACCACAGGGCGGCGTAATGGGTTTCCTGGTCGTAGGGGCTCAGGCTCGAGCCGCTGGACATGTTGGTCTGGTCCAGCAGCAAGGCTTTGTTCGGCCGGCCCTTGCTGTCCAGGCCCACCAGATTCGCGGCGCGGCGCACGCTGTTGCGATAGACCCGGGTCGCCAGCAGGTCGCGGATCATCCATTCATGCCAGGCCAAGGCGTCGATCTGGTCACTGGATTCGGCCAGCAAGCGTCGCGCCCAGTCGATCCCGCGCCGGTCAGCGGCGTTTTCCGCCAGGGGACCATTGGTGAACCGGGAGCTGGCCGGTATGGCAATGCGCACCCCGGCGCGGGCGTTGGCGGGGACGGCGCGAACCTGACTGGCCATGCTCTCGAACACCTGCTTGAAACTGGCGAAATCCGGGTAGTTGAGGTTCGGCTCATCGGCGAAACTGAGGTAGTGGATACCTTTGCCGCCCATGGCGCGGGTCGACTTGAGCCAGGCCTGCAAGCCGCTGTTGCTGACGCGGTCGGCCTGCAGGTCGGCCTTGCGTGCGCTACCGGCCAGCAGGGTGATGTCCCGGGTGATGCCGAAGCGGTCCTGGTACAGGCGCCGGAACCCATCTTCATGGTCCGGCTTGGCAGCGGTAACGTCGACAAAACTGTAATAAGTGGCGGCCTGGGGCTTGAGGGCATCGATTACCGGATAAGCGGAGGGCGGGGGCATGGCGTAGGGCAGGGACATACCCAGTTTCGGAGTTGTTCCCAGGACATCGCCATAGAGTTTCAGGTGCGCTTGCCCCGGGTCCTGGCGCAGCGGGTGCAGATGCTCGGCGGTCTGGGCGAACAGGTTCGCCGTGCCGTCCAGCCAGAACGCCGCCTTGCCGTTGCCCTGCAACTGCAAGCGCCAGGTTTGCTCGACGTTGGCAACGGGCAGGGCGACCTGGTCGAACTGCCAATAGGCCGGGTATGGCTTGAGGTTCAATTGCAGCTGTTTGCCATCGGCGACGCGACGGGCTTGCAGGCTGCGCACACCGCCGTGGAACTTGCCCGCGAGCATGGCTTGCTCACCGGGGGCGACCTTGAAGTACAACTCATCGCCGTCATGGGTTTCAGCGCTGAAATGCACCTTGGCCGGAGCGAACATCGCTTGGGTATGGGCGTCGTGCTCGACGGTGTAGCGACGGAAACTGTAGCCGGGAATTTCCAGTCGATAGCTGGCGGCCCCCGGCAGCAAGGGCCACTGCTGCTCGCCACGTTCCTGGGCGGCCTTGATCAAGCGCGTACCCACCAGTCGCCCCTGGCCGTTGAGCAGGTACAGGTGCTCACTATTGGCGTTGGCCTGCCAGGCTGGCACCCAGCGCACAGTCACGTAATCCGGGCGGTCGGTCTGCAGGTACAGGCTGCCGTCGCGGATGCCGGTCCATTGCATCACCGCGCCCTGGGCCAAAAAGGCCAGGCTCCAAAGGCACAGGCCTGCAGCCACTTTCCACCAATGCTGCACTGGCCCGATCGCGAGCTTATTCGCAATGGCGGTTTGGCAGGCAACCACACTCATGTCGATTTCCCCAACAGCATCTGGCGCATCGGCAGCAAGTCGCTGGGCAGGATGATCAGTGTCTGCCACAGCGCCACGCCGCTGAGGCGGCAGTACATGGCCAGCAGCGCCACGGTCACGCCCAGGTAGGCGATTGAAGACGCGGCGGCGGCCCCGACGATGCCGTAGCGGGGAATCAGGATCAGGTTCAGCGCCAGGTTCAGCAGCGCGCCCACGCCCATCAGCAGCGAAACCGTGCCGGGGCGGTCCTTGCCCAGCAGGTCCAGGCGCAGGATGCTCGCGTAGCACAGCCCGAACAGCCCCGGCAGCAGCGCCAGCAAGGCGGGATAAGCCGGCTGGTAGGCGGCGCCGAACAGGGTGACGATCAGCCATTGGCCGATCAGCGCCATGCTCAGGCAGGCGCCGAGCATCACCGTGGCGGTCAGGCGCAAGGCCAGGGGCGTCAGGCGCTGCATGTCGCGGTCCTGCTGCAACAGGCGTTTCATCAGCGGCGTGGTGACGGCTTCTGGCACGATCAGCAGCAATTCGGCGGCGGCGCTGGCCATGGCGTAGTGACCCAGGGCCGTGCTGCCCAGCAGGGCACCGATGAACAGGAAGTCCGAGCGCAGCAGCACTTGCTGGAACAGCAGGTCCGGATGGCTGCGGGCGCCGTAGCGCAGCAGTTCGTTCTGATGGGTGCGATCCCAGCGCAGGGTCACCACATGATCGCGACGCAACCACATCCAGCCGGCCAGTACCACCAGACTCAGGCCCGCCAGCCAACTGATCAGCGCCGCTTCCAGGGCCGCATCTTTCCACATCCAGAACAACACCAGGAACAGCACCAGTGGCGCCAGGGATTCCATCAGGCGCAAGGCATTGAAGGCACCCACGCCGCCGGAGGCGTTGTGCAGCGTCAGCAGACCGCTCTTGAGCACGGTCAACGGCACGGCCAGCAACAGCAGCCAGGCGAGCAATCCCAATTGCGTGGTGATGTCCAGCTCGCCGCCGAACTCGCGCACCAACGCCACCACCAGCAAGGTCAGCAAGCCGGCCAACAGGCAGCCGAAGACCAGTACCTGGCTGAGCAACAACCCCATCGAGCGCTGCTGCGCCGCCTGATAACCCACGGCGCCATTCAGCCCACCGCTGGTGGCGGCGCTGATCAGGTCCGGCAGGGTGCTGAGCAAGGCAAACAGCCCGCGTTCGCTGGGCCCGAGAATCCGCGCCAGCAGCACATTGCGCAGCAGGCGCAGGCCGATCATCGCCAGGCGCGTGCCCATGCTCAGTGCCAAGTGCTTGAGGTAATGAGCGCGGCTCATGGGCGTGTCCCGCGGCGAATGCGCCAGGCCAGCAATTCAGGGTGATGGGCATTGCTCTGACTGACGCCGAAGCGCGGCAGGTTCAGCGGGTCACCGTCGTTGCGATACAGCCCCGCCTCGGTGCCGAGGGCGAAGGCAAACCCATGGGCCGCCACCTGTTGGCGTACCCGGGCATCGTGATCGCCGTTGGGGTAGCAATACACCGGCAACGGATGGGCACAGCCGTTTTCCAGGGCGATCCAGCTGCGCGTCAGTTCTTCGTGCAGGCGCTGGTCATCCAGCCCGGTCAGGATCGCGTGGCTGGCGCCATGGGGACCGAAGCGGATCAGCCCGGAATCTTCAAGCATGCGCACCTGGGGCCAGTCCAGGGCCTGGGGCTGGGAACCCTGGGGGCAGGCGTCGGTGAGGTCGCTCAGCGTGTGGGTATCGAGACTCTTGAGGCTTTGCAGGTAATGCAGCAGCGCCAGGCTGCGGCGCTCGTCGTCGATGTCATCGAGCAGCACCGGCAACGGTCGACCGACGTGCTGCAAGTGCTCGATCAATGAGCGCCGTGCCACCTGGCCATGGCTGCCCCAGAGGGTTTCGCCGATGCTTTCCCACCAGAAGTGCTGGCGACTGCCGATGAAATCGGTGGAGAGGAAAATACTCGCCGGCACCTGGTATTGGCGCAGCAACGGAAAGGCGTTCATGGCGTTGTCGCGCCACCCGTCGTCGAAGGTCAGGGCCACTCGCGGACGGTTCGGAACGGTTTCGGGATCGGCCAGCAACAAGGTCATCAGCGGCACGCACTCGAAATGCCGTAGGAGCCAGATCAGCAAATGTTCAAACGCTTCGGGCCCCACGCACAGTTCGTTGCGGTGGGGCAGTTCGGCGGCGCGGTCGTTGTTCAGTACACGATGGAGCATCAGGATCACGCCGGCGCCACGCAGGGGGTGGCGGCCCAGGGACGTGTTCAGGTACAGCCAGCCGCCGGTGCGCTTGAAGACTTGTTTGATTGACATGGGCCGTCCTCCTCAGCGGTTCTGTTCGGGGTTCCACTGGCTATAGCGCTGGCCCCGCAGGAACTGCCAGAGCCCGATGCTCATGCCCGCCAGCGTCACCAGCACGAATGCGGCCAGGCGAAAGGGCCGGGGCAGGCGGTGGCGCGCGTCCATCAATCCGATCAGCGCCATGGCGTAACCGAGCAGTTGCGCCACCAGGCTCAGGCGATAGAACGGATGGTCGTTCCACAGCCAGGCATTGCTCAGCAAGAGCGGCAGCAGCAACACCGGCGCCAGGCGGCGGATCAACTTGTGGCTGATCAAGCCGATGGCGTAGAGCCCATGGCGCAGTGGGTTGAGCAGTTCCCGGCGCTGAGCCAGGCTCTGCAACCCGCCAACGGTGACCCGCTGGCGTCGGCGAAATTGCTTGTCGGCTTCGTCCACGCCCTGGTCGGTCACCCGGGCCTTGGGGGCATAGACGATGGATTTGCCGGCAGCTGGCGCGCAGGTGCTGAGGAAAAAGTCATCGTTGACCTGGGCCGGTATCGGTTGGAACAGCACCCGACGCAAAGCCAGCAACGCGCCGTCGGCCGAGACCATGCAACCGGTGCGACTCTCCACCCGACGCAACCAGCCTTCGTAATGGCGATACAGGCTGTCGCCCAGGCTCAGGCCCTTGCCCGGCACCGGGATTTCCATGTGCCCGGCGCAGGCGCCGACTTCCGGATCGCCCAAGGGCGCCAGCAGATGGCTGAGGGTGTCGTTGGCCCATTGATTATCGGCGTCGGTGAACACCAGGATCTCGCCGCTGCTGTGGGCGACACCGGTATTGAGGGCGGCGGCCTTGCCCTGGCGCGGCAGGTCGAGCACGGTGATGCGCGGGTCGATCACCTTGCGTGCGCAGGCCACCGTGTCGTCGGTGGAGCCGTCGCTGGCGAGGATGATTCGCAATGAGTGGGCCCGATAATCCTGGGCCAGCAAGGTGCGCAACTTGTCCTCGATGTGCCGTGCCTCGTTGTGGGCGGCAATGACGATGCTCACGTCCATCGGAAGCGCCTTGCCGTAGCGCCGCACCGGAAACAGCGGCGCCAGCAGGCTCAACATCAAGGGATAACCGAGGTAGGCGTACACCGGCAGCAACAGGCACGACCAGTAAATGAATTCAGCCACGGGCAGGTCTCCTGGCATTCCAATGACACAGATTGAGCAGCAGTGCGGCACCGGTCAGGTGCAGGCGCACCCCATGCAAGGCCCACAGTTGAAGCGTCAGGCGCAGGTCGCGCCGACTCTGGCGCAGGCTGAGGAACAAGGCCGGCAGCGAGGTGATCAGCAACAGCATCAGCGCCAGACGCAGCTGCCCCTGCAGCAGCGCCACCAACGTCAGCAAATCCAAGCCCCAGGCGCCAATGGACAGCGCCGGGAAGCGCAGCAGGCGCAGGCTCGGACCATGGCTGCGCAGCAGCTGCAAATGACTGCCCTGGCGCCACAGCTCTTTGCTCATCCACTCGCGCCAACTGCCTTCGTAGCCCCAATGCAAGGCCACGCTTTCATTGACCAGCAACAGCTGCGCTCCGGCCTGGCGCAGGCGCCAGGAGAAGTCCTTGTCTTCACCGGTGCGCAGGCTCTCGTCGAAGCCGCCGACCCGTTCGAACCAACGGCGGCGCATCAACAGGTTGGCGCTGGGCAGCCACTGCACCCGATGCAGGAGACGTGATGCCGGGCGTTGGCTGCGGCGCTGCCAGGCTTCGGCGAACCACGGCGCCTGCCGGGGCGTGTCCAGGTCCAGGCCCAGCACATCGCCCTGGTGGCCTTCGAGCTCCAGCAACAGCTTGAGCCAGTCGGCCGGCATTTCGATGTCGGCGTCGATGAACGCCAGCCAGTCGCCGCTGGCGACGGCGGCACCGCGGTTGCGCAGGGCGCCGATGTGCACGCCGGGTACGATCAGCACCCGCGCGCCCAACTCATTGGCGATGCGCGGGCCAGCGTCGTCGGAACCGTTGTCCACCACGATCAATTCGCACTCCAGCTGCGCCTGGCGCGCGGCTTCCTGCGCAGCCAACAGCGTGCGGCCGATGTGACGCGCCTCGTTGTACATCGGGATCACAATGCTGACCCGGCTCATGGGCGAGCCTCCAGTGGCGCGGCCCGTTCGGCGTCGTAGCGCAACACGCTGGTGAGGGCGAGCATGATCCACAGCAACTTGTGGTTCGGCGCACTGAGAAACATCAGGAACAACGCCAGCGAAAGGAAACTCATGCCCAGGTGCGTCAGCAGGTCGGCTTGCGCCCAGTCCCGGCGTTGCAGCCAGAGGCGTCGGGCATGCAGCAGGTTGTACAGGCCAAGGCCAATCATGCCGACGAACATCAGCCCGCCCGGCACGCCGATTTCGCTGAAGATTTCCAGGTAGGTGTTATGGGCCCGGCGATACAGATCCCCCAGCTTGCGGTTGGCCGAGAACGCCTTGGCATAGCCGGTGGGCGCGTAGTGCAGGGGAAAGGTTCCGGGCCCTGACCCGAGTATCGGGTTCTCGCGGATCATCTGGCTGCCTACCAGGATGTACGAGGCGCGGCGGCCCAGGGACTCGTCCTTGTGGGCGCTGGCGCCGGCACTGAGGATGCTCAATGACTGGATGCGGGCGACGTAGCCGGCCGGCATCACGGCGATTGCCAGGGGAATGATGATCGCCAGCCCGAGCATGGCGAAACCCAGGTGCCGTGGGCGGATACGCGGCAACTGCGCGCGGTAGTGATACAGCCCGATCATCAGGCTGAGCAACAGCACCACCAGTCCGGAGCGCGACTCGGTCTTGGTCATGCCACCGAGCAACAGGATGAACCCTGCGCTCCAGAACAATCGGTGCAACAGGTTCGGACTGCGCAGCACCAGCCACAAGGCCAGCGGTACGGTGAACGCAATCAACAGGGCAAAGACGTTGGGGTCTTCCAGCAGGCCGGAAGCGCGGCCCTGATCCTGATATTGGGCCGAGAACATGGCGAGCACGCACGTGGTGGAGACGCTCACCGTCATCAGGCGGGCGAACAGGTCCAGGTTCAGTTCGCGACCG
The DNA here is from genome assembly GCF_900100135.1 of Pseudomonas sp. NFACC05-1. Lineage (NCBI taxonomy): Bacteria > Pseudomonadati > Pseudomonadota > Gammaproteobacteria > Pseudomonadales > Pseudomonadaceae > Pseudomonas > Pseudomonas sp. NFACC05-1. The sequence continues at coordinate 11,413 of NZ_FMTR01000018.1, forward strand.
ATCAGCAGGGTGATCACGAAGAGAATCAGCCCCACCGTCAGCTCTCGCAGGTGGGTCAGGGACAGGTCCATGTTTTCCGAGAGCAACAGACTCAGGCCATAGAGCACCATGAAGCCGATCAGCGGCTTCCAGATATTGCTGCGCAAGCGTGTCGCAGGAATCTGGTGCACCGCCAGTTGCAGCATCAAGATCAGGATCAGCGCCAGGCCAAGGAACTTGCTGCCGGAAAACGCGCTGTCCTTGAACAGGCCTTCGAATGGCACCAGCGCGGCAATGCCCAGCAAACCCCAGCCGGGCTTGCGGTACAGCAGGGCGACGCCGACCAGGCCGAGCACCGCGCCCGGTGCCAGGAACGGATAAGGGCTGGCCAGCAACGCCAGGCACACAAGGCCCAGCAGGCTGACGATCGAGAGCGGGACAATCATGAGCGAGCCTCCCGTGCCGTGCGGATGTAAAGCTGCGACCAGCATTCGGCCAGCGTGCGCAGGTCGTAGCGGTCCCGTTGGGTACGGCGTGCGTTATCGGCCAGGATCCGCGCCAGGGGCGGTTCGCTGAACAGTGTTTCGATCTGCGCTGCCAGTTCCGCGCTGTTGGCCGGTGCCGCGAGCAGGCCGTTATGACGGTCCTGCAATACGTCGGGAATGCCGCCGACGCCGAACGCCACCACCGGCACGCCGGCCTGCATGGCTTCGAGCAGAATCATCGGGGTGCCTTCGGTGCGCGAGCTGATCACCAGGGCGTCGAGGCGACTCCACCAGGCGTTCATGTCGGTCTGGTAGCCTGGCAGTTCGATACGCGTGGGCAGTCCGGCGTCGGTGATGCGCTTGAGTAGCGCCTGGCGCTCAGGGCCGTCGCCGAGCATCACCGCGTGCAGCGATGCATGCTTCTGGCACAGCGGAATCATGGCGTCGAGAAACAGGTCAGGACCTTTCTCGCTGCTCAAGCGGCCGACGTAGCCGACCCGCCAGCGTTGCTTGTCGGCGCGATGGGCCAGCGGCGTGCTGGCCGCTGGCAGGCCGTTGGGAATGACGTCGAGTTTTTCCGCCTGCACGCTGGCCCGGCGATGCAGCGTGGCGATGCTCTCGGCCACGCAGACCACGCGCTTGACCGAGGCGGTGCGGCACAGTTGCAGGCTCAGCCAGGTATAGAAGCGCTGCTTGGGGCTCCGTGGGGTGAAGCCATGCTGGGTAATCACCAGCGGCAGGCCCAGCAGCGTGGCGGCGGACCAGCCGAACAACAGCCCCTTGAAGTTGTGGGTGTTGATCAGCGGCCGCTCGTCCCGGCGCTGGCGCAAGTGCTGCAACAACTCGGCCCAACTGGCGCAATGACGGCAATCGACCCCGGCCTGGCGAAAACGCTTGATCAAGGTGGGGGGCGCCGCCAGGAACAGCACCTGGTGCTGCCCAGGCGTCGCCAGGCAATGATCGAGCAGCATCCGCTCGGCCCCATAGAAGCCGCCGCTGTCGAGCAGATGAATGATCGACAGGGGACTGCTGTGGCGGGTCGGGCCGAACGGCGCGTTCAATTTCGCACCCAATGGACAAGGCTGGGCAGGCTCCAGTTGCGGTGCGGGTTGACCTTGTCGGGGGACTGCTCGTTGATGACCAACAGCACCGGCACATCCAGTTGCTGGGTGATTTGTGCTGGGTGCTTGAAGCGATGGTCGAAGAACTCACGCACATAGACCAGGGCAATCGCCAGCAGCAGGCCGCTGAACATGCCGAAGACAATGATCAGCATCGGCTTGGGAAAGGCCGCAGCGGTTGGTTCGAACGGCGGGCTCAGGACCCGGGCGTTGGACAGGTCGTTGTCCAGCGAACGCGCGGTGCTGGCTTCGGCGAACCGTTGGGCGTAGGTGGAGAAGGCCGCATGCAGGGCGTTGATCTCGGTGTCCATCTGCCGCAGCTTGCTCTGGGTTTCCTGCAATTGATGGATGCGCTGCTTGAAGGCGGCGATGCGTTCGATCTTCTGATTGATCACCGAACTGACCACCGCCAGATCGGTGGTGCGTTCCTGAATGCGGTTGTTCACCACCTTCAGGAACTGCTGGCGCGTGCGGACGATCTGTTCCCGGGCCAGCAGCATCGGTTCGCTGCTGGGCTGGAAGATCGCCAGGTCATTCATGTAGCGGCTGACCTGGCTGGTCAGTTGCTCGCCCAGCTGTCTGATTTCCCGGTCTTCGAAGGCAATGTTGTCCACGGTGGTGGTGAAGGTGAACGGGAAGGTGTAGTCGTTGAACCGCGAGCTGTTCGCCGCCGCGAGACTGGTCTTGAGGTAATCGAGCCAGCGTTGGCTTTGCAGCAGGCGATCCTGGTACAGGTTCAGGGCCTGCTCTTCGGTATTGATGGCGTTCAGGCGGAAGGTGACTTCTTCCTTGGGATCGGACGATCCGATGTTTTCAAGCAGCCCGAGCCGGTTGCTTTCCAGGCCGTCGAGACGGGTCTGGTACTGGGCTTTCTTCTGCTCATAGAACGTCTGCGGCAGTTCGATCGATTGCAGGTCCTGGCGGCTGCTGAGGTAGTTCTGCAGCAGTTGCGCCACGAACCGGGTGCCCTGGGCCGGGTCGCCGAAACTGTAGACGATGGAGATGACGTTGGAGCCGGGCAGGGTCTCGATCTTCAGGTTTTCGATGGCCTCGTCGGTCAGCGTATCGAGCACGGTGTCGCGCACCGGATCGACTTCCAGCCCCAGACCATCGCGCAGGGGGTTGATGGCGTACTCGCGCAGGGGCTGGGTGATGTAACGCTTGAAGGGATCGCTCACCCATTTGTTGAAGATGCCCGGGCTGGGCGTGTATTCGCCCTGGTCGCGCAGGGTGCTGATGGTCTGCCGGATCAACGCTGGCGAGCGCAGGATATTGCTTTCGGTTTCCATGTCCGCCAGGGACGGCGGGATGAAGGTCGCGTTTTCCTGGTTCAGCGACGTGGTGGCGTCGCCCTGGGAGAGTTTCTTCGACTGGACGATCACCTGGGCGGTGATATCGAAGCTCTGCTTGAGCATCAACGGCAGCACCAGGGCGATCACGGCGAAAATCAGGAAGATACGCTTCACCCACTGCTTGTTGGCGAAGAAGATCCTGAAGAACTCGTGCAGATAGTTTTCCTTGGGGTTCATGATCGGTCACCTGAGTTTCAGTTGTCGCTGCCTTTGTTGTCGACGCGGTAGCCGAAGCCGAACCCCACGCCCTGGAACAGCACTACGTCGGCCAGTTGCCTGGCCGTTTCGCCGGCTTTGGCCAGTCCGGTCTTGGGCACGTACAACATGTCCTCCGGCTGCAGGTAGGCGATCTGCGAGGCGTCGCCGCTCAAGGCCTTTTCCACGTCGTAGTGACGGGCTTCGACCTGGTTGCCGTTGCGGCGCATGATCATCACCGAGTCGAGCCGGGCCTTGACGTTCGTGCCACGGGCCAGGGTCAGGGCTTCGAGAACCGAGATCGGCCGGCGGATCGCATAGGCGCCGGGTTGGGCCACTTCACCAAGTACATAGATCTCGTTGCCGGCGGTGGACTTGAGCAGCACATCCACGGTCATGTGGCCGGGCAGTTGGGCGTAGCGCTCGTTGAGGAAGGTCTCCAGCTGGGTGACGGTCATGCCTTGCAACGGCACCGAGCCAATTTCCGGGAAGCTGGCGTAGCCATCCCGGCCCACGATGATTTCCCGACTCATGCCCGTGGCCGGGTGGGTCAGGGTGTTGCGCAGGTTCGCCTCGCCGGAGAGCGGGCTGGTCACCAGGACGGTCAATTGGTTGCGATTGGGTTGGAACAGCATCTTCTGGTCATAGGCACGCTGCACCGCCAGGCGCGCCTCGTCGGTGGTCAATCCGGCGACTTTCACCGAAGTGTTGGCGCCCGGCAGTTCGATGGTGCCGTCGGGCATCACTTGTTGCGTGCCATTGAGCTGGCTGGCGGCGGTGAAGTTCAGGGCAACCTGGTCGCCCGGTTGCACTCGATAGGCCTGGGAGGAGGTCGTGCCGATGTGGAAGATCACATCCAGCACATCCTGGGGCCGCAAGGTCTGTTCGACCTTCGGCATGTCGGTGGCCTGGGCGTTGGCCGGCGCGGCCGTGAGGATCTGCACCGGCATCGAGCGGGTATCGCTGGTACTGGAGCAACCGGCAAGCGGCAGCAACAGCAGGACAAGCATTCTGGCGTTCATCTCGTCATCCTTTTGCAGGCTTACAGGTTGTTGTAGAGCCACTTGGGCATGTAGTACTTGCGGCGATTGAACACGCTGCCCACCACTTTCGCGCCGGCCTGGGACAGGCGCTGGCGGGCGGCCTGGGCCACTTCCCAGCGGGTGTCTTCACCGCGCACCACCAGCACCACGCCGTCGACCTGGGTGCTGAGCACCAGTGTGTCGCTGGCCGAATACACCGCGTCGGCGTCGATCACCACAAAGCGGTATTGCGCCGCCAGTTGCCTGAACAGTGGGCGCAGTCGTTCGGGGCTCAAGCGTTCGGCATTGCGGCCCAGGCGCCCGTGGGGCAACACGTCGAAGGGCAGGCTGGACGCCTGCACCACGCAGTCCTGCAGCAAGGGCGGGGCGAGGCTGTTGAACAACAGATCGGTAAAACCGCGCTCCTTGTGCAACGACAGTTGCTGGCTGAGGTTGCGCGGTGACTGGCTGGCATCCACCAGCAGTACGCGACCGTTGCTCATCTGCGCCAGTTGAGCGGCCAGCGCCATCGCGCTGGTGCTGGTTCCGGTGCCGGTGTTGGCGGACGTCAAGAGCAGGATCCGCAGGGAAGGGTCGAGCACGGTCGAGGTCAGGTTGGTCTCGCTCGGGCTGGCTATGGTCAGGATATTGGTTGAACCGTCCATTTAACTCGCTCCGTGGCCGCTGAACACTTTGAAGGGGGTAATCATCAGGATCTTCAAATCCAGCCACAGGCTTTGTTCAGCGATATAGCTGAGGTCCAATTCCACACGCTGGTCGAAGTCGATATTGCTGCGCCCGGAGATCTGCCAAAGGCCGGTCATGCCGGGGTAGATGCTCAGGCGCACAAGATGGTTGTCCTTGTAGCGATAGGCGTTGAACGAGGTCGGCCGGGGGCCCACCAGGCGCATGTCGCCGGTCACTACATTGATCAGGTTCGGTAGTTCGTCGAGGCTGCTGCGTCGCAGGAACCGGCCGATGGGCGTGATGCGCGGATCGTTGTCGATCTTGAAGTCGATGGCATCGGCGCCGTGTTTGTTGAGGTGGCGCAGCGACTCCTTGAGCGCCTCGGCATCGGCCACCATGGTGCGGAACTTGTACATGCCGAAGACTCGGCCGCGATACCCGGTGCGCTTTTGCACGAACAGCACGGGACCGGGGCTGGAGAACTTGACCAGCAGCGCCAGGCCCAGCAGCAGCGGGCATAACAGCAGCAGGATCGCCAGCGCGCCGAGGCAGGCCACCACGCGATTGGTGCGCGAGACCGTCCAGGGCCGGCCGCCGTCGCGACCGGTCAACCAACCTCGACCCTGGCGGTGGATGGCCGCGTCCAGGCGCCTGCGGTGGTCGGGATCGACACGCTTGTCGCGTCCAGGGGCGTTGATCTCGATGACTTGCTCATGTCGGGTCATGGATTCCTCCGCTGAGGTTGGGCCGCAAGCGTTCAGTTGCGAGCGGTGCGTGGGCAGGCTGTGCGTAGTAATCGAGGAACCACCGGATGAAGCGGCCCAGGCCGTCGTCCAGTTCGATACACGGCTTGAAACCGGTGGCCTGTGCCAGGTCGCTGGCATCGGCGCAGGTGTTGAGCACATCTCCTGCTTGCAGGGGGAGCAGTTCGATGCGGGCGGTTTGTCCCAGGTGCTTTTCCAGCAGTGCGACATAGGTGCGCAGCGCCACCGGGTGCTGCCCGCCGATGTTGTAGATCCGCCAGGGCGCACGGCTGGTGGCCGGGTCCGGTTGTTCGTGATCCAACAGGGGCGTGACCTGGGGCGCACGGTCGAGCAGGCGGGCGATGCTTTCGACGATGTCGTCGATGTAGGTGAAATCGCGTTGGTGCTCGCCGTGATTGAACAGCTGCAGCACACGGTCTTCGACGATGGCGCGGGCAAACTGGATCGGCGACATGTCTGGCCGGCCCCAAGGGCCGTACACCGTGAAGAAGCGCAGGCCGGTGCAGGGAATGCCGAACAGGTGGCTGTAGCTGTGGGCCATCAGTTCGTTGGCTTTTTTGCTGGCCGCGTACAGCGACAGCGGATGGTCGACGTTGTCCTGCACCGAATAAGGCGTGCGCGAATTGGCGCCGTATACCGAGCTTGAGGAGGCGTAGATCAGGTGCTTGACCGGATAGCGGCGGCAGTTTTCCAGAATATTGAGGAACCCGGTGATGTTGCTGTCGACATAGGCCTGTGGTTTTTCCAGCGAGTAGCGCACGCCCGCTTGGGCGGCAAGGTGAATCACTACGTCCGGGCGCCGGGCCTGGAACAGTTCATCGATGGCCGGCGCGTCGACCAGATCGATCCGCGCCAGGGGAAATTCGCCGGCCTGCTCGTTCACCCAGGTCACGCGGTCGTGCTTGAGCTGCGGGTCGTAGTAGTCGTTGAAATTGTCCAGCCCGCACACCCGATGGCCGTCGCGCAGCAGTCGCAGCACGACGTGGGCGCCGATGAAACCGGCCGCGCCGGTGACCAGGATGTTCATGCTTGCGGCCCGGGTAGCGGGGTGCCCGGCACGGTGTGCCGCAGCCCGATACCGCGATACAGCAGTCCGGCGGCGGCCAGGTGTTCGGGGTTGTACAGGTTGCGGCCATCGATGATCACCCGGGCGCGCAACTTGCTGGCCAACAGGTCGAAGTCCACCACGCGAAAATTCTTCCACTCGGTGCAGATCACCAGGGCGTCGGCGTCTTCCAGGGTGTCGTCGCGGGTGGCGCAGAGGTTCAGGTCCTTGCGATAGCCGTAGAGGCGCCGGCATTCGGACATGGCTTCCGGGTCATAGGCGTGGACGCGGGCGCCTTCGCGCCACAGCGCTTCCATCAGGTAGCGGCTGGGGGCTTCGCGCATGTCATCGGTGTTGGGCTTGAATGCCAGGCCCCAGATGGCAATCGATTTGCCGGCCAGGCCCTCCTGGAATTGCGTCGCCAGTTTCTCGAAGAGGATGTGCCGCTGGCTGTCGTTGACGTCGGTGACGCTGCGCAACAAGCGCAGTGGCATGCCGCTCTGTTCGGCGGTGTGTAGCAAGGCCCGCAGGTCTTTGGGAAAGCATGAGCCGCCAAAACCGCAGCCGGGGTAGATGAAGTGGTAACCGATGCGTGGGTCCGAGCCGATGCCTTTGCGCACGGCTTCGATGTCGGCGCCCAGCCGTTCGGTGAGGTTGGCCAGTTCGTTCATGAAGCTGATGCGGGTGGCGAGCATGGCATTGGCGGCGTACTTGGTCAGTTCGGCGCTGCGGTTGTCCATGAACATCAGTTTTTCGTGGTTGCGGCAAAAGGGCGCGTAGAGCTCCGTCATCTGGTCGCGGGCCAGCGGGTCGGCGGTGCCGATGATGATCCGGTCGGGGCGCATGCAATCGGCCAGCGCACTGCCTTCCTTGAGGAACTCGGGATTGGACACCACGCGTACGTTCAACTGTTTCAGGCCCCGCTGCGCCAGCGCCTGGCGGGCGCATTCGGCCACCTTGTCGGCCGTGCCCACCGGCACCGTGGATTTGATGACCAGGGTGCGGTCGCTGTCCATGAAGTCGGCGATTTGCCGGGTGACGGCCAGCACATGGCTCAGGTCTGCCGAGCCGTCTTCATCGGCGGGGGTGCCGACGGCGATGAAAATCAGCTCGCCATGATTGACTGCGTCGCTGGCCTGGGAGCTGAACGACAAGCGTCCTTCCTTGATGTTGTCTTCGAGCAAGCTGGACAGCCCCGGCTCGCTGATGGTCGGTACGGCCTGTTGCAGTTGCCGGATTTTGTTCGGGTCGATATCGATGCACAAAACGCGATGTCCGACGTCGGCCATGGCGGCGGCCTGGATCAGCCCGACATACCCCGTACCAAATACACTCACGTCCATTTTTGGCGCGCCTCGCAAACCGAATGATGTAACTCGGATGAAACTGTTTAGAGGGGTATAGCGCAGCTTCAGAAAAGCGTGTCAGCAAAATGACAGTTGTCAGTGTTGGCAATTCAAGTGAAGTCGGGCCTTTTGATATCAAGTCCTTGACTGTCTTAGTAAAGTGGCTGTTTTATTGGGCTTTACGGGGATTTGACAAAGCGATAAACGGTAGTAATCCATAGATTTTTACATTCTGTGACGTATTTTCGTGTCATTTTTGGGGTAACTTTTTTTTGACGCGTGCTTCGGATGAAGCATTTCTTGCGCTTTGAAAATCGGCTGCTAACGTGCAGGAACGAAGTGCTTTGGATACGGCGATCTGGTCGAGGAAAACATGGCCCGTTACCTCAAGGAACTGCTGCTGGTTCTGTACCTGCTCAAGGGATACGACTATTACCTCGACCGTCTCACCGCGTTGGGCCTGGGGTTCGCAACGTTGCTGTTCGGCGCCATGTTCACGGTGCTGGTGCTGGCGCTGTGGATGAGTGCCTACATACGCCAGACCCTGGTGAGGCATGTGTTTGCCTTGGCGATGTTTGTTTCAGCGGTGTTTTTCGAGGTGTACACCCGGGTCACGGACAGTTACCTGACCTATAGCCAGTTCGTTTCGCTGGTGTACTCGGGGGGATTTATCCAGGAGGCGGCTTATCAGTACCGCGACGTGATTATCCGCGCGGTGATCAGCGGCTTGCTGCTGTTATTCGGCATCGCGCTCAAGCCTCGGCGGTCGGTGCGGTTGCCCGGTTATCTGCCGATAGCGGCGCCGGTGCTGGGCATGTTGTTGCTCAGTGGCGTGTTGTTCGTGCGGGCGGGCGAGGGCGCGCGCGGCCTGCCGGTGATGTACACGCCGTTGGCCTATTTGAATCTGTTTGCCTACGAGTCCTTGCACAGCACCATCGGTCCCCGGGAGCCGGTCACCCTGGTGCGACGGTCGTCTTTGATCGAGCAGGATATCGTGCTGATCATCGATGAAAGCATTGGCGGCAATTACCTGGATATCAACGCGCCATTCGGCGTGCACACCGGGCTGAAGACGCCGCCGGAGGGCGTGGACATCTTCAATTTCGGTTATGCGGCCTCCATCGCCAATTGCAGCGCCGACACCAACGTCACCCTGCGCTATGGCGGCACGCGCGCCGACTACATACGCATCAACAGCACCCGGCCGTCGATTTGGCAATATGCCAAAAAGGCGGGTTTGCGTACCGTCTACATCGACGCCCAGCGCACTGGTGGCTACCTGCAAAACCTGATGACCGAGCTGGAAAAACAGGACATCGACGAATTCGTCCAATTCGACCAGGCCAGCGTGCGCGACCGTGACATGGCGGCTGCGGCGAAGTTGATCGAACTGCTGGGCGACAACCAGGCCGAACTGGTGGTGATCAACAAGGTGGGGGCGCATTTCCCGGTACACGACAAATACCCCGACGACTTCATGAACTACCGCCCGGCCTTGCCGCGAGGGCAGTTCCAGGAGGTGGCCGACACCGCTAGCCGCGATGGCTTCAACGGCCAGAAAGATGACTGGTTGCTGTATCGCAATGCTTACCAGAACACCTTGCTGTGGAACGTCGGCGAGTTCTTCAAGCGAATCTTCCAGCAGGCCGATTTGAGCCATGCCGTGCTGATCTACACCTCCGACCACGGCCAGGACCTGCACGAGCGTGGCAACCCCGGGCTCAACACCCATTGCGGCGGTGACCCGGTGGCGGAGGAGGGGTTGGTGCCGTTGGTAGTGATCCAGGGCAGCCAATTGCACACCCTTGATTGGCGTGATGCCTGGGCCCGGAACAAGGACCGTTCGAGCCACTACAACATCTTCCCGACGCTGTTGCAGTTGATGGGTTACGACCCGGCCGGGGTTGAATCGGCCTATGGGAAATCCCTGAGCCAACCAACCGATGATGATTTCACTTTCAACTATCGCTTTAATGCGCGGTTGGGGGCCAAGCCGGCTTGGAAACACATCGACTTGGGCGACATCGTGACACCGCAGTCCGGCCAGGTGGAGATGGCGGTGGGGCGTTGACTGGAGCTGAGTTCTTGTTGATTGAGTACATATCCATTGCTGCGGTAACGGCCACTTAGGGTTTCGCCCTGACGGCGACTCACTTTTTTTCAAACGCCAAAAAAAGTAAGCAAAAAAGGCTTGCCCCACCACTCGGCACCTCGCTTAGGCTCGGTGTGCCCTCACTCCGGCATTGCTCCGTGGGCCGCCGCGAAGGGCCATCCATGGCCCAGCGCGGCTATCCCGGCATCCATGCCGGGATGCCCACTGCGCAATGCCTGCGTTCGGCCATCGTGGTTAACGGGGCGCCGAGATCAAAATCCAAAGCAACAGCAACAGCAACAGCAACAGCAACAGCAACAGCAACAGCAACAGCAACAGCAACAGCAACAGCAACAGCAACAGCAACAGCAACAGCGAGGAAAATGCCGGCATCTATGTGGCTGAGCCACCGCTATCGCGAGCAAGCCCGCTCCCACAGGAGAAACGCGGTCCCACCAAGAACCAGGTCGGCTATCAGGCCGCCTCGCGATGGACGTTGATCTCGGCGCCCCGTTAACCACGCTGGCCGAACGCAGGCATTGTGGAGTGGGCATCCCGGCATGGATGCCGGGATAGCTGCGCTGGGCCATGGATGGCCCTTCGCGGCGGGCCCACGGAGCAATGCCGGAGTGAGGGCATGCCGAGCCTAGGCGAGGCACCGAGTGGTGGGGCAGAAGCGCTTTGGTTACTTTCGCGCTTTTCGAAAGTGACCCGCCGTCAGGGCGGAACCCTAAGTCGCCGTTACCGCAGCAACGGATATACACCCCCATCCGACAAGCAAATACCAAGGTTCACCAGCGAAATGGGGACGCACAGCTGTATTGGCCGATGGGGCCCATCACTCAACTCCGCTATCCTGAACCTCAAGTCCACCCGTCGAGCCTTTCCATGCTTGAAGTCCGCCAAGTGCACAAAAGCTATCCCACGCCTCAGGGCCCATTGCCAGTGCTGCAAGGCATCGATCTGACACTGATGCCCGGCAGCAGTCTGGCGCTGATGGGGGAGTCGGGCAGTGGCAAGAGCACCCTGCTGCACCTGGTCGCTGGGCTGGACAAGGTCGATCGCGGCAGCATTCGCAGTGGCGAGTATCGGCTCGATGGCATGAGTGAAAGCCAGTTGGCGAATTGGCGACGCACGGAAATCGGCCTGGTATTCCAGCAGTTCAACCTCATCAGCAGCTTGTCGGTGGAGGACAACCTGGCGTTCCAGGCGCGTCTGTGCGGCCGTCATGACGCAGCGTGGCAAGCCCATCTGGTACAGCGGCTCGGGCTTTCAGGGCTGTTGCGGCGTTATCCCGAGCAACTGTCCGGCGGCCAGCAACAGCGGGTAGCGCTGGGGCGGGCATTGGCTTCGCGACCGCCCTTGTTGCTGGCCGATGAACCCACCGGCAGCCTCGACGAAGCCACCAGCGACGAAGTCCTGCAACTGCTACTGGAACTGCTGGAGGGCAGCCCCACCAGCCTGCTGATGGTGACCCACAGTCCACGGGTGGCAGCTCGCCTGGCCCAGCGCGTGGTATTGCACGGCGGGCAGTTGGCGCAGGTGACCCAGGGGTGATGATTTTTCGCCAGACCCTCAAGGCCCTGCTCAGCCATTGGCGCCAACACCCGGTGCAATTCTTCAGCGTGCTGACCGGCCTGTGGCTGGCAACCAGCCTGCTCACTGGCGTGCAAGCGCTGAACAGTCAGGCCCGGGACAGCTACGCTCGGGCCAGCCAATTGATCGGCGGCGAACCCCAGGCCAGCCTCAGTGCACCCGGTGGTGGCACCTTCCCCCAGCAATGGTTTGTCGAGCTGCGGCGTCAGGGCTGGCCGGTGTCGCCAGTGTTGCAGGCTCGGGTGCTGCTCAAGGACCACGAGGATCAGCGCCTGCAACTGACCGGCATCGACCCGGTGTCGCTGCCGCCCGGTGCCGCGCTGGCGGGGCAGGCGCGGGAGATGACTGAGGTGGTGGCGTTCTTTACCGACCCCGGCCGCACCTGGATCGCCCCGCAAACCTTGCAAGCCCTGGGGCTGACCGAGGGCGACCGACCCCGGAGTGTCGATGGGCAAACCCTGCCGCCGTTGCATGCCCAGGAGGACATGGCGCCGGGCGTGCTGTTGATGGACATCGGTTTTGCCCAACAGGTACTCGGGTTGCCAGAGCAACTGTCGCGACTGTTGTTGCCCGCCACGTTCAGTGCCGCATTACCGGAAGCGTTCACCGGTCGCCTGCAACTCAAGCACGCCGATGAAGAAAACAACCTGTCGCGCCTGACCGAAAGTTTTCACCTGAACCTTGATGCCTTGGGGTTTTTATCCTTCGTGGTGGGACTGTTCATCGTTCACGCGGCCATCGGCCTGGCCCTGGAGCAACGCCGCAGTCTGTTGCGGACCCTGCGCGCCTGTGGTGTCAGTGCGCGGGTGCTGGTCACCAGCCTGACCATCGAACTGGGCGCGTTGGCCTTGCTGGGCGGGATCGCCGGGGTGCTCAGCGGCTATTGGCTGGCGAGCCTGTTGTTGCCCGATGTCGCGGCGAGCCTGAGAGGTTTGTATGGCGCCGAAGTGGCCGGGCACTTGAACCTCAGCCCGTGGTGGTGGTTCAGCGGTGTCGGTCTGAGTCTGCTCGGTGCGCTGCTGGCCGGGGCTGACAGTCTTTTGCGGGCGGCGCGCCTGCCCTTGCTGGCGCTGGCCAACCCCCAGGCCTGGCATCAGGCCCATGCCCGATGGCTGCGACGCCAGGGTTGGGTGGCGACGGTGGCGGCATTGATTGCCGCATCGGCGTTGATCTGGGGCGATAGCCTGGCCAGTGGTTTTGTCCTGATGACCGCCTTGTTGCTGGGCGCGGCGCTGGCCTTGCCGGTGTTGCTCAACAGCGCGCTGAAGCGGTTGTCGAGGCGCAGCCGCTCGGTGCTCGGGCAGTGGTTTCTTGCCGATTGTCGCCAGCAATTGCCGACATTGAGCCTGGCGCTGATGGCTTTGTTGCTGGCGCTGGCGGCCAATATCGGCGCCGGCAGCATGACCGCCGGCTTTCGCCAGACCTTCAGCAACTGGCTCGAACAACGGTTGACCGCCGAGTTGTATATCAACCCGCAGACCCCGGCCCAGGCGGACGAACTGCACGCTTGGCTCAAGCAACAACCGGCGATCACTGCCGTCGTTCCCCTCTGGCAAGTCTCGGTCCCGTTGCAGGGCTGGCCGACGGATATCCACGGCATCATCGATCACCCCCACTATCGACAGCATTGGCCGCTGCTGGAATCGGCCGGCGACAAGCCGTGGGAGCAACTGGCCGCCGCCGACACCCTCATGCTCAGCGAACAACTGGCACGGCGTCTCAAGGTGAGTACCGGCGATCAGTTGACCCTGCCGACACCCCAGGGGCCATGGGCACTGCGCATCGTTGGCATCTACGCCGACTACGGCAATCCCAAGGGCCATGTGCTGGTCAACGTCGATCACTTGCTGGCGCACTGGCCGAACCTGACGCCGAACCGTTTCAACCTGCGCATCGAACCGTCCGCGATCCCGGCGCTACTGACAGCGTTGCAAGACCGGTTCAGCCTGGATGACAGCCGCATCGTCGACCAGGCCCGGCTCAAGGGCTGGTCGACCCAGGTGTTCGAGCGAACCTTCGCCGCCACCGCTGCCCTCAACAGCCTGACCCTGGCGGTGGCCGGGGTGGCGTTGTTCATCAGTCTGCTGACCCAGAGCCAGAGTCGCCTCGCTCAGTTGGCGCCGCTGTGGGCGCTGGGGGTGACGCGTCGGCAGTTGATGCTGCTCAACCTCGGCCAGACCTGGCTGCTGGCGCTGCTGACCTTGGTCCTGGCGTTGCCGCTGGGCATCGCCCTGGCCTGGTGCCTGGACACGGTGATCAACGTGCAGGCTTTCGGTTGGCGCCTGCCATTGCGGGTGTTCCCGTTGCAATTGGTGCAATTGCTGGCCCTGGCGATGCTCGCCACGCTGCTGGCATCGGCCTGGCCGCTGTATGCGTTGTACCGCACGCAGCCGGCGGATTTGCTGAGGACCTTTGCCCATGAAGATTAGAGTCGGCGTGTTGTTGCTGCTGGCATTGCTCAGCGGTTGTGATGACTCCGCGCCAGCGCCAAAGGGCTTTGCCGGCCTCGGCGACCAGGCTGTGGCCTTCACCCCGGTGGTGCCTGGGCGGGTATTCAGTTTCCCCGCCGACCACGGGACTCATGAAGGTTTTCGTATCGAGTGGTGGTACGTCACCGCCAATCTCAAGGATGCCCAGGGGCATGAGTTCGGCGTGCAATGGACGTTGTTTCGCAGCGCCTTGAATGCCGCGCCCCAGGCCGGCGGCTGGCGCAACCAGACGATCTGGCTCGGCCACGCGGCGGTCACATCCGCCACCGTGCACCATGCCGCCGAACGTTATGCACGAGGCGGGGTGGGGCAGGCCGGGGTACGGACGACACCCTTCGAGGCCTGGATCGACGACTGGCGCTTCGGCACTCGAACGACGGGCGTCGACCCGCTGGCGGATATGCAATTGCAGGCCCGGGACCCGCGCTTCAGCTATGCATTGCGGCTGACGTCGAGCCGGCCGCTGGTGTTGCAGGGCGATCAAGGTTTCAGCCAGAAATCCGAACAGGAGCAGGCGTCGTACTACTACAGCCAGCCGTTCTTCCAGGCCAGCGGTGAATTGGAAATCGATGGCCAGCGTTACGCGGTCAGCGGCCCGGCCTGGCTCGACCGCGAATGGAGCAGCCAGCCCCTGAGCGCAAACCAGACTGGCTGGGATTGGTTTTCCCTGCACTTGGACAACGGCGAGCACCTGATGCTCTACCGCATGCGCCACAAGGACGGCGCGCCGTATCTCACGGGCACCTGGATCGATGCCCTGGGCCACGCGCAAACCCTGCACGCCGGGGAGATCAGCCTGGCGCCACTGGAAAGCGCCAAGGTCGCCGGGCGGTCGATGCCGGTGCGCTGGTCGATCAAGATCCCTGCCAGGCAGCTCGACGTGACGACCCAACCCTTGAACCCCAACGCCTGGATGAACTTGCAGATTCCTTATTGGGAAGGGCCGGTGCGATTGAACGGTAGCCACGTCGGCAACGGCTACCTGGAAATGACCGGCTACTGAGAATCGCCGGAACTCCCCACGAATCTCAGCCCTCATACCTTATGAATGCCTCGCAGGAGCCCGTCATGAGCGATGACCTCAAACCCCCGTCGCTGGCCGATTGGCAGCGGCTGTTCGACGACAAGGCCTATTGGCAACAATCACCCGACGTTCATTTCACCGAGCTGATGCGAGTGGCCAATGACCTGTTCGGCCAGGGTGCCATCGACCTGGCGCAGTGGCAGGCGCTGAAGACCAAGGCTGAGCAACTGCACCAGCGCTCCCCCGATGCCAACGTCGCTGAAGAAGTCGCCGACCCTGATGCCTGATTGCCAGGCTTGAACAACCAAGGAGTTCGTCATGAACCACCGTTCCGATCAAACGCCGCACAACCCTGACGAGCCGGCGATGCCTGGCGAAGTGGAACGCGACAACGACGCCTTGCGCCCCAACGATCCCGCCAAGCGCAAACAGCAGCAGGGGGATGCGGAAGCGGGAGAGACCGATGCGCAGAAAACCGGTCGCCGTGGTTGAGGTGGCGCATCAAGGATAAATAATTATTTAAATGGACTCGCGGAAATATCCTGCAAGTTCCACTAATATTGTGCCGTTCGCCCAGTGTCAGGCTCTTTACCAGTGCATGGATTGCCGAGGCCGTCGCACTGGGCGAACACCTCTGAGGGAAAATATCCCTGTTTACTTCAATGCACATCGGCCAGCAGACCTGGCCGGTGCATTGACGAGTGCGCGGACTTAACCGGCGGCCGGTGCACGCCAGTCATCGACGCCCAGCGTGCTGCAGGCTATGTGATTCCAGGTGATCTTGCGGTACGAGAAGTGCACATCTTGCAAGTGAGTGAAATGTGAATTTGCCGGGTCTTGGCAGTTGAGCATGTAGTCCTTGATTTCGACGATAATCGCGTCCTCCAGCGTAGTGGTGTAGTAATGCTCTTGGGTTCCGGAGGCTGAAGTGCGGTACCACTTGATTTCAACTTTGGCCAGGGTTTCGCCGCGGCACAGGACTTCCTGCAGCATCGGTGAGGTTCTGTCAAAGACTTTAGTGATGACCAAGGGTTGGTGTATGCGTTGACCAGTTGGCTGACCGGACTGGGGGTCTCGTGGAATGGTCACCTGATGCTGGAAACCTTGCACCATGATTTCGTCTTTATGACCTTCCTGATAAATGTTACCCACCGAGTCGGCGGTAAACGCCTTCTCGGTCAGTAATATTTGACTGTTGTCTGTAATGGTCATGTACGCGGGGGTAGCCAATGGATGCTCTCCTTCCTGGATAACGATGGGGCCTGGGACTGGATTCGCCCGAGGTGGCCTGACGATTATCAAGAGCTATGCCATTTTTAAAAAAACTTTAAATATCAATAAGTTGATTTTGTATCGGGCTGATCCTTCCTCCAAACAGACCAGAAAGCGCTCAAAGACTTGCCCGGCCCATTGCAGTGCCTCGCGGTTCCACCAGGCACCGCGATGCCCGGGTCGGCAGGCCAAGAAAGGCGCGCCGCGTGCATGCCTCTCAGGCAGTTTTTTGCCGTTTTGTCCTTCGGCTTATTCCTACACGCCCAATGCAGCCCTGCACTCATCGATGGATCGCTGTTGTGTCTGGGCGTACAGCCCCAACTCATCGATGGTCGCCCGCCCCAGCGCTGCTTCAAAGGCGTGGCGATTGGACTGCCCGGCGTAGTGGCTCTGGGCAGCATCGCCAAGGTTCGACTGGAAAATGCCGGCGGCGCTGACCGGCAGGAAGTCTTCATACACCAAGGGTTCGGCACGCAGGTATTGCTGCTCCAACAGGCGTTCCAGCGAGGCCGTGCGCTCGACGCTGCCCTTGGCGGCGAGGCCCTTGGGCGTCACGAAATAACGGAAGTACGCCAGTGCTTCTCGACGCAGCTCATCGTGGTTGTCGGGGAATTGGGCAAAGTGCTCGCTCATCAGCGTGTTGTAGTGTTCGGCGTTGGCCTCGTTGGGGAAATCCCCCAACGCATCCCGCGCAGCGTTGAGCAATCGATCGTAGAGCGCACGACCCTTGGGCGTGAGGGCGGCGCCGCGTTGCTCGATTTCGCCAAAACGAGCGCTGTGGCTGCCTTGGGATTGTGATTGATCGGTGAAGCTGACCGGCTCATCGAGGGCCTTGAAGCTGGTCTGGCGCAGCAGGATCGGGTATTGGCGGCGAGGCGGGCCTTCGATCACGGCTTTGGGCGTGATGCCGTGCACGGGCATCCGGGCCTGGACGATGTCGATGTCCAGGGTGCGCGGTGTCAGGTGATTGATGTGCGGGCCCTTGAACGCCACCACATCGGCGATCAACCGATGTTGGGCGCTCAGTTGTCGGTACTGCTCGGCGGTGACCGTGGCGCTGTGGTGCCAGCGAAAGGTTTCCAGGGCTTGTAGGACGAAGTCCTCAGCCTGGGACTCGCTCAGGCCACCCTGGTATTCGGCCTGTTCGATGAGCTCAAGGGCTCTGGGGGTGAAGATCTGCCGTTTGTCCAACACTGACTCGGCAAAGGCCCGAAGCTCGGCGTTCTCGATCAGTTCCAGGCGCAGTAGCGAGGTAAACACCCGGAACGGGCTGACCTGCAACGCGCTTTCGTGCACGGCGCGGAAGGCGGTGGAATGCACCGGCACCCCGGCAGGCGTGAGGTCGTAGTAGCCCACCGGCTGCATGCCCATGACCGCGAACAGACGCCCCAGGGTCGCCAGCTCGGCGGCGGTACCGACGCGGATCGCGCCGTGGCGTTCCAGGTCCAGGCGTTCGAGTTCGCCGGTGCTGCGCAGGTGTGCGGCCAGGATCGGGTCTTCGGCCAGCACCTGGGCGTTGGTGTGCTCCACCAGCTTCATCAGGGCGCCATACAGCGGCACCTCGTCGCGGTACATGTCAGACATCGCTCTAGAGAAGCGTTGGCGGATCAGGTCGGGGCTGACGAAGCTCATCGTAAGAATTCCTGGCGAGGGCTGTGGGAAAGTTGGACGAAAGATCGCAGCCTTCGCCGGCCCCGGCAAACGAAGAATCTTCAGGACTTCATTCTGCCAGGGACTGATCCACCAGCTCGATCCAGTGCCGCACGGGCGTGCGCCCGGCGCCGTCGAGGTGGTTCTGGCAGCCGACGTTGGCGGTGACGATCAGCTCCGGCTGGCCACTTTCCAGCGCATTGAGGCGGTTGTCGCGCAATTGCCGCGCCAGGGCGGGCTGGGTCAGCGAATAGGTGCCCGCCGAGCCGCAACACAAATGGCCGTCGGGCACCTCGGTGAGGTTGAAACCCAGCCGCGTCAGCAGTGCCTCGATGCTGCCGCCGAGTTTCTGCGCGTGCTGCAAGGTGCAGGGGCAATGCACGGCAATGCGCTGGTTCCTGGCCGCGCAGATCTGTTCCAGCGGTTCCTTGCCGAGCACTTGCACCAGGTCCAGCGCCCGTTCAGTCACCTGCTGGGCCTTGGCGGCATAGGCAGGGTCATGCTCCAGCAGGTGCCCGTAGTCCTTGATGAAGGCCCCGCAGCCGCTGGCGGTCTGGACGATGGCTTCAGCACCGTTTTCCAGGTGCGGCCACCAGGCGTCGATGTTCTGTCGGGCGCGGTCCAATCCGGTGGCCTGAGCGTCGAGGTGATACTCCAGCGCACCGCAGCAGCCGGCCTGCGCACAGGGGATCACGCTGATGCCGAGTCGATCCAGCACTCGCGCTGCCGAGGCATTGGTGTTGGGCGACAGGCCCGGTTGCACGCAACCTTCGAGCATCAACACCGTACGCCGATGCCGCAGAGGCGGGCGTTCGCCGTGAGACGGGGAAGGGCGGGGCAACTTGGCGGTCAGGTTCGCCGGCAGCAACGGACGGAAGACCGCGCCAAGACGCAGCAGGGCCTTGAACCGCTCGGGGCTGGCGGCCAGGCTTCGCAGCCCCAGGCGCAGCGCACGTTGGTCGGCGGGGCGCGGTACGGCTTGGTCGACCACCGCCCGGCCGATGTCCAGCAGGTTGTGGTAATCCACACCGGACGGGCAGGTGGTTTCGCAGTTGCGACACGACAGGCAGCGATCCAGGTGCAACTGGGTGCTGGCTGTCGCCGGCTGGCCTTCGAGCACTTGCTTGATCAGGTAGATGCGTCCGCGCGGGCCGTCCAGTTCATCGCCGAGCAATTGGTAAGTGGGGCAGGTGGCGTTGCAGAAACCGCAATGCACGCAACTGCGCAGGATCCGTTCGGCTTCTTCGGCGCGGGGCAGGTTTTTGCTTTCCTCACTGAAGCGAGTCTGCATAGTTAGTGTCCTGTATCACAAATGCTGTTCCTTTTTGACGGCGTCTGTTGTCGTCATGCTGCGTTGCCGCTCCTCGCCATCGCGAGCTATGACGCGTCGCGGCGCCTTGCCTGACGACAACAGCCACTCGTCAAAAAAGGAGCGCATTTGCGACACAGGGCACTAAAGCTCCGGGTACATCCGACCAGGGTTGAACAGTCCCAGGGGATCGAGCTGGGCCTTGAGTTGCCGGTGATAGCGCAGCAGCGCCGGGGCCAGTGGCTGGAACGGTGTGTCGCTGGCACCCTGACGATAGCAGGTGGCATGGCCGCCGACTTCATGGGCCAGGGCTTGCACCGTGTCGGCCTCGGTTTTCAACCAGCGTTGGGCACCGGCCCAGTCGATCAGTTGCGCGCCCGGCAGGGTGAGCGGCCCGGTATGGTTGGGCAGCGACAGGCGCCACAGCGGCACGCCTTCATCGAAGAAGGCCAACTGATGTTCATTGAGTGCCGTCCAGTATTGATCGTCGATCACCTCGCCACCAAAACGCTGATGAGCGGCGCTGACCGAGCCTTCGCCACCCTCCAGGCGCAGCTGCAGACAGTCGCCGTCATGGCTGGCGGCGCTGATGGGCAGGGGCTGACGGCCCCATTCGGCGAGTTTCCCCAAGGCCTCGGTGCTGTCCAGTTCCAGGCGGATACTCAGGCTGTGACGGGGTTTGGGCAGGACCTTCAAGGAAACTTCGGTGATGACCCCCAGGCAACCGAAACTGCCGGCCAACAGGCGCGACAGATCGTAGCCGGCGACGTTTTTCATCACCTCGCCGCCGAAACGCAACAGCGTGCCGTGGCCACTGATCAGGCGCGTGCCCAGGACGAAGTCGCGCACCGAACCGGCCCATGGACGACGCGGCCCCGATAGCCCGGCGGCGACCATGCCGCCGACCGTGGCGTCATCGCCAAATGCTGGCGGTTCGCAGGGCAGCCGTTGCCCGGCGGCGTCGAGGGCGGCAAGCAGTTCCCGCAGCGGGGTGCCGGCCCGGGCCGTGATGACCAGTTCGGTGGGGTCGTAGTGGACGATGCCACGATGCACGCGGGTGTCCAGCACTTCGCCAGCCACTTCGCGCCCCAGGAAGGCCTTGCTGTTCGACCCCTGGATACGCAGCGGCGTGGCGTTGGCCCGGGCGCGATTGACCTGTTCGAGCAGCAGGTCGCTGGCGTCCTGGTCGGCTTCGCGGCTCATCAGAAACGCTCCAGTTCAGGAAACGGCAGTTGCCCGCCATGGATGTGCATGGCACCGAATTCGGCGCAGCGGTGCAGGGTGGGGATGTTCTTGCCGGGGTTGAGCAGGCCTTGGGGATCGAACGCTGCTTTTACCGCGTGGAACAGGTTCAGTTCGTCGCTGTTGAACTGCGTGCACATCTGATTGATTTTTTCCCGGCCCACACCGTGCTCGCCGGTGATGCTGCCGCCCACCTGGACACACAGTTCGAGGATTTTCCCGCCCAGGGTTTCGGCGCGCTCCAGTTCGCCGGGCTGGTTGGCATCGAACAGGATCAGCGGGTGCATGTTGCCGTCGCCGGCGTGAAAGACGTTGGCGACGCGCAGGCCATGCTCGGCACCGAGGCTGGCGATGCGCTGCAGTACTTCGGGCAAGGCGCGTCGCGGGATCGTGCCGTCCATGCAGTAATAATCCGGCGCCAGGCGCCCCACCGCCGGGAAGGCGTTCTTGCGCCCGGCCCAGAACCGCAGCCGTTCGGCCTCGTCCCGCGCCTGGCGCACTTCGGTGGCACCGGCCTGCTCCAACACTTGGCGGACCCGTTCACAATCGTCATGGACATCGGCCTCGACCCCATCCAGTTCACACAGCAGGATCGCTTCGGCCTCCACCGGATAGCCGGCGTGGATGAAGTCCTCGGCGGCGCGGATCGCCAGGTTGTCCATCATTTCCAGGCCGCCGGGAATGATCCCGGCGGCGATGATGTCGGCCACCGCTCGCCCGGCCTTGTCCACCGAATCGAAACTGGCCAGCAGCACCTTGGCGACCTGGGGCCGGGGCAGCAATTTGACCGTCACTTCGGTGATCACCCCCAGCAAACCTTCGGAACCGGTGAACAGCGCCAGCAAGTCCAGGCCCGGCGAGTCCAGGGCTTCGCTGCCGAGGGTCAGGCGTTCGCCTTCGATGGTGAGGATTTCCAGTTTCAACAGGTTGTGCACCGTCAGGCCGTACTTGAGGCAGTGCACGCCACCGGCGTTTTCCGCGACATTGCCGCCGATGGAACAGGCGATTTGCGATGAGGGATCCGGTGCGTAATACAGCCCGAACGGTGCCGCCGCCTGGGAGATCGCCAGGTTGCGCACACCGGGTTGAAGCCGCGCGGTGCGGGCGTCGGGGTCGATGTGCAGGATCTGGTTGAACCGCGCCATCACCAGCAATACGCCGCTTTCCAGGGGCAGGGCGCCACCGGACAGACCGGTCCCGGCACCCCTGGCGACCACGGGTACATCCAGCCCATGGCAGAGCTTGAGCAGCGCTTGCACCTGCTCGACGCGCCTGGGCAATGCCACCAGCAGGGGCGTGGTGCGGTAGGCCGACAAGCCATCGCATTCATAGGGCTTGAGGTCTTCCTCCTGGTGCAGGATGTCCAGGTCCGGAATCTGTGCCTGCAAGGCTTGAAGCAGGGCCTGTTTGTCCACCTTGGGCAAGGGGCCGTCGAGGTGTTCGTCGTAGAGGATGTTCATGAAGTCGATACCTCTGGGTCGGCTGGAATCCCTGTGGGAGCTTGCTTGCGATGGCGGTGGGGCAGCTTGCATCCCCCGTTGAATGTGTCACCGCTATCGCGAGCAAGCTCGCTCCCACAGGGCGTTCATTTTGTTTTATACATTGCCGTCACTGCCCCAACCCCTTGAGAAATTCCCGATACAGCGCCGCGGTTTTCCCCGGTCGTTCGACCATGGGCATGTGGCCGATACCGTCCCAGATTTCCACCCGCAAATCGGCGATGCCCTTGCTCCACACCGGCACGCTGCTGACGTCGATCAGGCGGTCCTTGCGCCCCCAGAGTAGCAGCGACGGGGCGCGGATGTCGGCCAGGTGCGGTTCCATCGGCGGGCTGGCGCGAAAATCGACGAAGATCTCCGCCAGTTCATCGCGGCGCTGTTCGTAACGTTCGGCCATTGCCGCCAGTACCACGCTGGGCACCCAGGGCGGGGAGGCCATGGTCATTGCGTAGAACGGCGCGAAATCGTCCCGCGAGTCGACGAGGAACGGGTTATGCCCGGCGGCCAGGTGGCGTTCCATGTCGCTGGCCTGGGGGGCGGTGACACCGGCCGGATCGATCAGCGCCAGGGTGAGCACGCGCTCGGGCGACGTGGCCGCCAGCCATGCGGCGAGGTAACCGCCCATGGAATTGCCGATCACATGGACCTTGTCCAGGCCGCAGGCGTCGAGCAACTCGATGACCCGCCGGGCCTGGGTCGGGATGTCATAGCCTCCGCCGGCCTTGAAGCCGGTTTCGCCATGGCCGGCCAGGTCGGGCACCACCACCCGGTAGTCGCCGACAAAATGCCGGGCGAAGCGTAGCCAGAGATTCTTGTCGGCGCTGTAGCCATGCAGCATCAGGATGCTGCCGGATGCTTCATAGGGCCCGCCTTGCCAGGTCGAGACGGTCATCTCGCTGATGGGGACGGTGATCTTGTGCAACCGGTAGAGACGTGCCTCCAGCGCCATGCCCATGTCGTACAGCACATGGCCGATGCCTGGATACGTCAACCAGCTCCAGGCGATAAACACGGCAAGGACTACCCACAACACCAGCATGTTTTGCCCTCCATGGATCAGGACAGAATGTGATCGGCCAGTCTGAGCCGACGGGTCAGATACTCTCTAAGTGAAGCTGAAACCCGAGGACATCGCGATGACGTGACGCATTTGCTTTGCTACTTGCTATGACAACCGCTGGATGACTCATGTATAGCCAAAATCCGCGGCAAAGCCCGACATTTGAAGGAGAATAAATACCCCTTCATTCAGTGGTGGCTATTTGATGCCGCCCTGATAGACTCCAAGCTACCCCCCGTCCCAATGACTTGGGAAACCCGCGGTGCAGAGGTTCCTATGCAAAACACGGGAAAAAAGGGACGGACGCTGGCCAGGAGGCTTTATATATCGCGCATTCTGGGCCTGACGCTGGGGTTGCTGTTGGTGAGTGCTGCCATCTTTCCTCTCGAACCGGCGTCGTGGGTCTGGGGGTTCATGCTGTTCAATGGCCTGCTCTGGCCACACTTGTCCTACTGGTGGGCCCGACGTTGCTCGATGCCCTACCACGCCGAACACCTCAATTTATTGATCGATGCGGTGCTTGGCGGCTTCTGGGTCGCGGCAATGCAGTTCAACCCGCTGCCCGCGGCCGTCACGCTGGCGATGATGGCGATGAACAATGTCGCCATTGGTGGCCTGCGTTTCCTGCTCATTGGGGCCTTGGCCCAAGTGGCCGGCATTGTCGTGGGCGTGCTGATCTTCCCGCTGACCAGCGTGCCCATGACCAGCCCGGCGCAGATATATGCGTGTTTGCCGTTGCTGTGCCTGTATCCGATGGCACTGGGTTGGTTCTGCTATCGCCAGGCCTACACGCTGGGCCGGCAAAAGCGCGAATTGCTGGCCCTGAGTCGCACCGACAGCCTGACCGGCTTGCTTAACCATGGCGCCTGGAAAGATCGTCTCAACGAGGAGTTCCAGCGCTGCCAGCGTCACTCGAATGACGGGGCAGGGCGCGGCGCGATTGCGCTGATCGACATCGATCACTTCAAGGCCATCAATGACACCTATGGCCATGTCGCCGGCGACGTCGTGCTGCGCCAGCTTGGCAAGATGCTCAAGCAAAACCTGCGCGCCGCCGATGTGGTCGGGCGTTATGGCGGGGACGAGTTCTGTGTGATCCTGCCGGACCTGACGCTCCACAACGCCGTGCAGGCCATGGACGGGTTGCGCGAGCGCTTCGCGACGCTCAGCTATGAACAGAACCCGGCGCTGAAGGTGAGCCTGAGTATTGGCCTGGCAGCCTTCAACCCGGCTTATGGCGATGCCACCCATTGGCTCAATGATGCCGACCAGGCGCTTTACGAGGCCAAGACCGGCGGGCGCAACCGAGTCACTTGTTTCCGGCATCGGCAGGTGTCGGAGGAATCGGTCATGTCTCCCTGAGGTGGCCACCTGCGGTCTAGAGCCTTGACCCATTGTCGGGTAGGGTGCCTATGGCACTCTTTCGATACGGAACAAGGATGAAATCATGATGATGACCGCTCTTCGCTCCCGTCTGGCCGTCAGTCTTGGCCTGAGCCTGGCCCTCGGCGCCTTCGCCCCCGATGCTTTCGCACAACCCCATCAACAAGTCCTGAGCGACGCCGAACAGTACAAGGGCGAGGCCCTGAAACTGCTTGAGCGGTTGGTGAACATCGACTCTGGCTCAGGCTATGTGCCGGGGTTGACCCAGGTCGGTGATATTGCGATCGATGAATTGACGAAGTTGGGCGCCACCATCGAAAAGGTGCCTGACTCGGACGGTACCCAGCACATCCTGGCGACCCTCAAGGGCACCGGCAAGGCAAAAATCCTGCTGATGGCCCACATGGACACGGTGTTCAAGGAAGGCTCGGCCGCCGAGCGTCCCTTCCACATCAAGGATGGCCGGGCCTATGGGCCGGGGGTGATGGATGACAAGGGCGGCATCGTCGCCGGGATCTACGCCTTGAAGGTGCTCAAGAACCTGGACTTCAAGAACTACGCACAGATTACTTTCCTGCTCGACGCCAGCGAAGAAACCGGCTCGGACGCCGCCACCGACCTGATCAAGAAAATCGCCAAGGCCCATGACGTGACCCTCAACCTTGAACCGGGGCGCCCGGCCGATGGCTTGGTGGTGTGGCGCAAGGGCAGTGCCACGGCGCTGGTGGAGGTCAAGGGCAAGGCGTCCCACGCCGGTGTCGCACCGGAACTGGGGCGCAATGCGGCGATGGAAGCCGCGCACCAGATCTTGCAACTGGGCAAGCTTGGCGACGCGGAAAAGAAAACCACCATCAACTTCACGGTGATCAAGGCCGGCGACCGGACCAACGTGATCCCCGACCAGGCGAGCGCCAAGGCGGATGTGCGGGCGGCGGTGCCGGAAGAGTTCGACCGCATCGAAAAAGACTTGGCCCGGGTGTCGCAGGACAAATTGATCGCCGACACCGAAGTCACCACCAGCCTCAAGCGCGGCCTGCCACCGATGCCGCAGACGGCGGAGTCGGACCGGTTGATGGCCATGGCCCAAGGCATCTATGGCGAACTGGGGCGCAAACTGACTGAAGAAGGTAGCGGTGGAGCGGCGGATGCCAGTCTGTCGGCCGGGGTTGGCACGCCGACGCTGGACGGTTTTGGCATCGTCGGTGGCAACATTCATACGCCGGAGGAATACGCCGAAGTCGAGAGTGTGGTGCCAAGGATTTATCTGTTGTCGCGGATGATCATGGAGTTGGCGGGGCGATAACGCGCTATGTCGTCCTGTGGGAGCGAGCTGCAGCGGCTAGCGCGCTTCGACGTTGTGCCCGACCCTAAGGCGTACAAGCCGGCGGATTCTGGCGTAGTTGTAGGTAATGGCGCAAAGCGACGGAGCTTGGTCCTACATCGAAATCAGCGGGATAAACACACGGCTCTTGTGGCGAGGGAGCTTGCTCCCGCTCGGCTGCGAAGCAGTCGTAAAAACGGCTGATGCGGTCCACCGGAAAGACCGCGTCAGTCCATTCTGGGGCGGCTTCGCCACCCAGCGGGAGCAAGCTCCCTCGCCACGGGAATGAGGTTTGCCGTGGGAGAGGTGTCCGGCCTTTGGACCCTAGTAAACCCAAACCTCCACCCGCCGATTCCTGATCCTTCCTTCATCTTCACTATTGGCCGCCACCGGCATCAGCGCGCCGAAGCCGCGCACTTCCCGCAAGGTCACGCCGTACTTGACCAGTTCACGTCGAACCGCCATGGCCCGCAGTTTGGACAGAAGATCCGCCCGCGCCGGGTCGTCCTTGGCGTCGCCGAAACCCACCAGCGTCACGCGGCGCTCGGTCTTGCCGTGTTTCTGGATGTAGTCGAGCACCCGGCCCAGGTCCTGGTGGGCCTTGTTGTCGAGACTGGCGCTGCCTTCTTCAAAGCGGAAATTCACCGTCAGGCGCTGGGCATGGCGGCTCAGGGCCTGGTAACCCTCGGGCATCAATGCATTGGGTGTGACGGCCATGGCCTGGACGGTTTGGGCGATGAACCCGTTGGCCGCGACGATGGCCTGGCCTTTGTCACTTTGGGTGAACTCGACCAGTGCCGTGGCCCAGGGGTTGGTTTCCCGGGGAGGTAAATAGAAGAACAGCCGGCGGGACAGGGGGTAGTCCTCGGTGGCGATCAGGTTGTTCAACGGCAACATGGGTTGGGAATCACCGTCGGCAATCGCCAAGGCTTTGGCCTGGCGTACGTAAGGCAAACCGATGAAACCGATGCCTTGCGGGTCTTGGCTGACGGCGTCGGACAATTGTTCGCTGGATTCGAAGCGTCGCGCTGTGGGATCCAGCCGCTTACCGTGTCGGCCAAGCACCAATTCCTTGAAGGTATCGTAGGTGCCAGATTGTTCATCCCGGGCATACAGATGAATCGGCCCGCCAACGCCGCCCACCGCTTCCCAGATCTTCGCCTCGCCGCTGAATATTCGTGCCAGTTGCACGGTGTCGAGCTGACGCAACGGGTTTTGCGGATGAAGGATAATCGCCAGTCCATCGATGGCGATGACCTGCTCGGCCGTGGGACTTTTCAGATCGCCGAGGGACGATAATTCCTTCCGTTCGCTGTCCTTGATCGGCCGGGAAGAGGCCGCCAGGTCGGCGCTGGCCTGCTTGAGGGCGGCGAAACCGGTGCTCGAACCATGGGCCGCGATGTCGACTTCCACCCGTCGGCCATCGGCGGTCAGGCCGACGATGCGCTGCTCGTTGTCGCGCCCGGTGATTTCGCTGCTGACCCTGAGCAGGCCCTGATCTTCCATCAAACCTCTGACCAAAGCCGGCCCCAGCGCCGCGCCGATGGTATTGGAGCCTTGGAGGCGCAAGGCTGGGCCCTGTTCGGGAATGGGCAAATGGCCGGCCCATGCCAAGAACGGCAGCCAGAGGCCCATGAAAACCACAACACACAGCCGCATGCCGGCACCTTCTGAACCTGAGGAAGTGCCGGAAGATTAAGTCAGTCAGGTTACTGAAAGGTGACAGGGGTGCGACGGAGTACCCAAATACAATGTGGGAGCGAGCTTGCTCGCGATGACGGCGGCACATTCAAGACCAATGTGACGGCTGGACCGCTATCGCGAGCAAGCTCCACAGGGGACTCGATCAGCTCAACTGCAACCAGATCGGCGCATGGTCCGACGGTTTTTCCATGCCCCGCAGTTCGTAGTCCACGCCGGCATCCTTGACCCGTGGCAGCAGGCCGTGGGAGGTGAGGATCAGGTCGATGCGCAGGCCGCGCTTGGGCTCGTCCTCGAAACCGCGGCTGCGGTAGTCGAACCAGCTGAAGCGGTCGGTGACGTCCGGGTTCAGGTGGCGGAAGCTGTCCACCAGGCCCCAGTTCTTCAGGCGCGCCATCCATTCACGTTCTTCCGGCAGGAAGCTGCATTTGCCGGTTTTCAGCCAGCGCTTCATGTTGTCCGGGCCGATGCCGATGTCGCAGTCTTCCGGGGAAATGTTCACGTCACCCATCACCACCACCGGCTGATCGTTGCTGAAGCGGCTTTCCAGCAGTTGCTGCAAATCGCTGTAGAAACGTTCCTTGGCCGGGAATTTGGTCGGGTGGTCGCGGCTTTCACCTTGTGGGAAATAACCATTCATGATGGTCACCGGCACGCCGTTAGCATCGGCGAAGGTGCCCCAGATGAAGCGCCGCTGGGCGTCCTCGTCGTCGCCCTCGAAGCCCTTGTACAGGCTCAGTGGCGCCTGGCGGGAGAGCAGGGCGACGCCGTAATGACCCTTTTGCCCGTGGTAATGCACGTGGTAGCCCAGGGCCTGCACCTCGGCCAGGGGAAATTGTTCGTCGTGGACCTTGGTTTCCTGCAGCCCGATCACGTCCGGCTGGTGCTTCTCGATCAGCGCCGCCAACTGATGGGGACGGGCGCGCAGCCCGTTGATGTTGAAGGAGACGATCTTCATGGTCGGCTGTCCTGGCAAAACTGCGATGCTAGCTGACATGTGGGAAGGGAGCCAGCGTGGCAGTAGGACAAATGCGCTGCTAATGTCCTTTGCATGTAGGAACGATCACGACCCTATCGGGTTCGTACTCAATAAGAGCAGGGCCTCACCGAGCCTCGCCCCAGGAGATCCAACGCCATGCCCGAAACCGCCACCGCCATCGCCGACATCCATATGCTCGACAGTGGTTATTCCCGTGAAGCCCGTTCGTTGCTGTATCAGGCCTATCGCCACGAGCCGACCTTCAGCTACCTGTTCGAATCCGAGCGTCCCGGTTATGAACAGCGGGTACGGGCCACGGTGCGTGAGCTGGTCAAGCAGCATTTTCTCCAGGATTTGCCGGCCATCGGCTTGCTGGTCAACGACCGCCTGATTGGCATCGCCCTGATCGCTCCGCCGCAGCGGCGCCTGGGCATCACCGAAAGCTGGGCCTGGCGCCTGCGCATGGTCCTGAGTACTGGTTTTCGCTGCACGCGGCGCTACCTGGAATACCACGCGGCGGTGCTGGCCTGCCTGCCGTCGGATGCGGTCCATGTATTGCCTCTGCTAGGTGTGCATCCCCAGTTCCAGGGCAAGCATTTCGGTGAACAGTTGCTCGAGGCGGTGCATAACTGGTGTGCGGTGGACGAGCATTCCCAGGGCGTGGTGCTGGACACCGGCAACCCACGTTACCTTGAGTTTTATAAACGCCAGGGTTATGAGGAAATCGGCGAAGTGGCGGTAGGACCGATCCGCGAGCATGTGTTCTTCCACGCCAACCCGCAGGTTCTGCAAAGCGCAACGGCATAGTCGGCCGAACTTTTGCGAAATGTCCGGCTCTATCAAGCACCTACGCTCGTGATAGCATCCGCGCCATGAACCTCCCAGGAAGAATGACCAGTGGCGCGCTCTTGCTGTCCCTCAGCTGCGTGGCGCTGGCAAACAGTGAATTGGAAGTACGGGTCAAGCCGTCCAACGATGAACTCAAGGCCAACGTAGAAGGTTACATCGGCGGTGTGGGTGATCGTGACGAGGAGGCCTTGCTGCGCTTCAGCCGTGGTGCCGAGGAGCAGGCGCGCAAAGCCGCCCAGGCGCTGGGCTACTACCAGCCGCAGATCGACAGTGAGGTCAAGGGCGGCAAGGACCCACGACTGGTGCTGACCATCGACCCCGGCGAGCCTGTGCATTTGCGCAACGTCACCGTGCGCATTGATGGCCCGGCGGCATCGCTCAAAGCCTTTCGCGTACCCAGCAACGCCGCCCTCAAGCCCGGCGCGGTGCTCAACCATGGTCGCTACGAAGACGCCAAGCGAATCATCCAGAACCAGGCTTCGCGTTATGGTTTTTTCAGTGGGCGCTTCACTCGGCAGAAGCTGTTGGTTGACCCCCAGGCGGGCATCGCCGACATCGAACTGATTTACGACAGCGGCCCGCGCTATGCCTTGGGCCCGGTGAGTTTTGAGGGCGACACGCCGTTCGACGAAGACCTGCTGCAGCGCATGGTGCCGTTCAAGGCCGGCACGGCGTACGACTCCGAACTCATTGCAGAGCTCAACCAGGCCCTGCAATCGAGCGGTTATTTCGAAGGTGTCCGGGTGGATGCCGCACCGACGACGGCCACCGACAACGTGATCCCGGTGGCGGTCAAGCTTGATACGCGCAAGCCGCGCACCATGGGCCTGGGCCTGGGGTTTTCCACCGATGTCGGCCCACGGGTCAAAGCCAACTGGACGCGCCACTGGGTCAATCCCCAGGGCCACAG
Source organism: Pseudomonas sp. NFACC05-1 (assembly GCF_900100135.1). Classification (NCBI taxonomy): domain Bacteria; kingdom Pseudomonadati; phylum Pseudomonadota; class Gammaproteobacteria; order Pseudomonadales; family Pseudomonadaceae; genus Pseudomonas; species Pseudomonas sp. NFACC05-1. The sequence continues at coordinate 41,785 of NZ_FMTR01000018.1, forward strand.
TTATGGCTGGGAAGCGGAAGTGTCGGCGCCCCGGCAGAACGTCGGCTTGTGGTACGACGTGCCGCTGGATCCGCCGCTGACTGACAAGATACGTTACGCCGGCGGTTATCAATATGAAGAACTGGCCGGCACCGACAGCCTCAGCAAACTGCTCACCGTGGGCCCGGAATGGCACAGCAAGTTGCCCAGCGGCTGGCAGCGGGTGGTGTCGCTCAAGTGGCAGCGCGAGGAATATCGCCTCGGCGACGATGCGGGCCTGAGCACATTGCTGATGCCGGGCCTCAGCTATTCCTACCTGCGCAGCGACAACCGCATCGATCCACATAACGGTTACCGCTTGCAGTTCGACACCAAGGTCGCCAAGGAAGGGCTCGGCTCGGACAACAATCTTTTATATGGCACCGCCATGGTCAAGGGCCTGACCACGGTATTCGACAAGCATCGCTTGCTGGCGCGGGCGCAGATCGGCGGCAGCGCCACCAATGGCTACAAATCCATCCCGCCATCCCTGCGCTTTTTTGCCGGTGGCGACCAGAGCGTACGGGGTTACGACTACCAGAGCCTGTCGCCGGAAAACTCCGAAGGCGACCGTATCGGTGGTCGCTACATGGTCGCCGGCAGCCTCGAGTATCAATATTCCATCGCGGAAAAATGGCGAGTGGCGACGTTCATCGACCAGGGCAACTCTTTTAACAGCCTGGAACTGCCAAGCCTCAAGACCGGCGTGGGCGTCGGCGTGCGCTGGGTTTCGCCGGTGGGGCCGATCCGCCTCGACCTGGCCCATGCGATGGACGACGACGGCGGCATCCGCTTGCACTTTTCCATGGGGCCTGAGCTGTGACGCGTGGTTTGAAGATAACGCTGCTGGCGCTCGCCGGGGTGCTGGTGGCGGTCGTGCTGGCCTTGAGCGTTGTGCTGGGCACCGCATTCGGCAGCCGTTGGGCCCTTGGCCTGGTGCCGGGGCTGACCGTGGAGAACTTCCAGGGCCGGCTGGGCGGGCAGTGGAGCGCCGATCATGTGCTGTGGCAGCAGGACGCCAGTCGGGTGGAGGTGGATCGGCTGATATTCGCCTGGTCGCCGCTGTGCCTGGCGCGCATGACCCTGTGCATCGAACAGCTCAAGGCCGACCAGGTCGCCTTGCAATTGCCTGCCTCTGCCGATGAACCGAGCAGCGGCCCGATCAGCTTGCCGGACCTGGATTTGCCGCTCGCCATCGAACTGGGCGATGTGCAGGTCGGCAGCCTGTCGTTCAACGGCAGCGAGCAGCTCAAAGGGCTGCAATTGGTTGCCCATTGGACCGCCGAGGGCATGCAGATCGATTCGGTGCAATTGCAGCGCGATGAACTGAGCCTGAAACTCTCCGGCCTGCTGAAACCGGGAGGCGACTGGCCGTTGAGCGCCGAGGGCCGGTTGACCTTGCCGGCGCCGGGCACCATGCCCTGGGCGCTGGACCTGAAAGTCGACGGCAACCTGCTCAAGACCCTCAACCTCAAGGCCGACAGCAGCGGTTACCTGCAAGGCCAGTTGAGCGGTGAACTGCAACCGCTGGCGGACAACCTGCCCGCCAAGGTGCGCATCAGCGCCGACGGCTTCAAGGCCAGTGCCGATCTGCCGGACACGTTGGTGCTCAATCAGCTGGAATTGACCGGCGAAGGCGATCTGAAAAACGGCTATCAACTGCTCGGCAAAGCGACGCTGCCCGCCGAAAAAGGGTCGGTGGCGTTGTTGCTGCAAGGCACGGTGGACGCCAATGGCGCGCAGATCGCCGGCCTGGATCTGGATGCCGGCGCTCAGCAAAGCCTGAAACTCAGCGGCCAACTGGACTGGCGCGAAGGTCTGCGCGCCGAAGCGAAGGTTGCCTGGCTGGATTTTCCCTGGCATCGCCTCTATCCGCTGATCGATGAGCCACAGGTGACGTTGCGCAGCTTTGACGGCGAAGTCTCTTACACCGATGGCCAATACCTGGGCAACTTCCAGGCCGCGTTGGACGGACCCGCCGGGGCCTTCAGCCTGGGCGGCCCGTTCAGCGGCGACCTGACGCAAATCCATTTGCCGCAGCTCAAGCTCGCGGCGGGGCAGGGCAAGGCCGAAGGGCACCTGAGCCTGCAATTTGCCGATGGCATTGCCTGGGACACGGCGCTGCAACTGTCGGCCATCAACCCGGCGTATTGGCTTGGCGAACTGCCCGGGACCCTGGCCGGGCCATTGCGCAGCAAAGGGACGATGAAGAACGACCGCCTCGATCTTGACGCGGACCTGGACCTCAAGGGCAAACTGCGCGGCCAGCCAGCGGTGCTCCAGGCCAAGGCCAGCGGCGCTGGCGAGCAGTGGACGCTCAGCGCGCTGGACATTCGCCTGGGGGATAACCGCATCAACGGCAGTGCCAGCCTGCAAGAGAAACTGACCGGCCAGATCGACATCAAGCTCGCACGCCTGGCTCAACTCTGGCCGCAATTGCGCGGTCAAGTCGTTGGCCGTGTCGACGTGGCCGGCACGCTCAAGGCCCCCCAAGGCAAGCTCGGCCTGCAAGGCACGCAACTGGCCTTCCAGGACAACCGCCTGCAAAGCCTGAACCTGGACGCGACCCTCGACAGCGCCCAGCGTGGCAAGCTCGACCTCAAGGCCAGCGGCATCCGCGTCGGCGAAACGTCGCTGGGCGTGCTGACGGTCAGCGGCCAGGGCGATATCAAACAACAGAAGCTCAACCTGGACCTGCAAGGGCCGCAGCTCGACACGACCCTGGCCCTCGATGGCGCGCTCGACCAGGGCAACTGGCGCGGGCGCCTGGCCAGCGGCGACGTGCAGGCCGGCGGCCAAGCCTGGCGCCTGCAAGCTCCGGCGAAACTGGAGCGCCTGGCCGATGGCACGCTCAACGTCGGCGCTCATTGCTGGCGTTCCTTTGATGCCAGCCTGTGCGGTGAAGACCAGCGGCTGATGCCGGAGCCGAAGCTGCGCTATCACCTCAAGCAATTCCCCATCGAAAGCCTGGCCCAGTGGATGCCCAAGGATTTTGCCTGGCAGGGCCGGCTCAACGCGGACCTGCAATTGGACCTGCCGGCCAGCGGCCCGAACGGCCGGGTCCTGGTGGACGCCAGCGGCGGTACTTTACGGATTCGGGACAAGGAGGGCGATAAGGCGCAATGGCTGGACTTCCCGTACCAGACCCTCACGCTCAACAGCCGCCTGACCCCCAAGCGCATCGACACCGACCTGAATTTCGCCGGCGCCAGGCTCGGCGAACTGATGCTCCAGGCACAAATCAACCCCATGCTCGCCAGCAAACCCATCAGCGGCTCGTTCCGCCTGACCGGCCTGGACCTGTCCGTGGCCCGGCCATTCGTGCCGATGGTGGAAACCCTCACCGGTCATCTGAACGGCAGCGGGACCTTGTCCGGTGGTTTGCTCGCGCCCCAGGTCAACGGCAACCTGGTGCTCAGCGACGGCGAAGTGTCTGGCCCGGAACTGCCGGTCAGCCTCGAAGCCTTGCAGATGCGGGCAACGATTACCGGCGAAGCGGTGCAGCTCAATGGCAATTGGAAAAGCGGCAAGAGCGGGCAGGGCAGCCTGAACGGCAACATCGGCTGGGGCGACGCCCTGACCATGAACCTGGCCCTCAAGGGCTCGCAACTGCCGGTCACCGTCGAGCCTTATGCGGTGCTCGACGTGGCGCCCGACCTCAACATCACCCTGCACGGTGAGCAGCTTGCCATTGTCGGTAAGGTCCTGGTGCCCAAAGGCGAGATCACCATTCGCGAACTGCCGCCGTCCACCGTCAAGGTGTCGGATGACACGGTGATCGTCGGCCACCAGATCGAAGAGGGCAAGGCACCGCTGGCCATGGCGATGGACATCGACGTGATCGTCGGCCAGGACAAACTCGCGTTCTCGGGATTCGGCCTGACCGCCAACGTGCAGGGCCAGGTTCACATTGGCGACAACATGGACACCCGCGGTGAGCTCTGGCTCAACGACGGTCGTTATCGGGCCTACGGGCAACGGCTGACGGTGCGACGGGCGCGGTTGCTGTTCGCCGGGCCCATCGACCAGCCCTACCTGGACATCGAAGCGATCCGCCAGACCGACGACGTGATCGCCGGCATCCGCTTGAGCGGCAGCGCCGAGCAACCGACCACGCAAATCTTCTCGGAACCGGCCATGAGCCAGGAGCAGGCATTGTCCTACTTGGTGCTGGGCCGGCCACTGAGCACCACCGGCGAGGACAACAACATGCTCGCCCAGGCGGCGTTGGGCCTGGGGTTGATGGGCAGCTCGGGCGTGACCACCAGCCTGGCCAATAACCTGGGGATCGAGGATTTCCAGCTCGACACCCAGGGCAGCGGCAATGCCACCAGCGTGGTCGCCAGCGGCAACCTGTCGGAAAAACTCAGCCTGCGCTACGGCGTTGGCGTGTTCGAACCGGCCAACACCATCGCCCTGCGCTACAAGCTCAGCAAGAAGGTCTACCTCGAAGCCGCAAGCGGCGTCGCCAGCTCGCTGGACATCTTCTACAAGCGCGATTTCTAACCTTTCCCCAACCCCCTGTGGGAGCGAGCTTGCTCGCGATAGCGGTATGACATTCAACACCTTCGTTGATTGACACACCGCTATCGCGAGCAAGCTGCTCCCACATTTGTCTTCCCACAGGTTCATCTGCGTTTTGGCTGTTAGTGCGTAGCAAGCTAACTATTTGTTTGACATTCGCTGCCTAAGCAGTAATATCTCGACATACATTCACTGCCTAGGCAGCAAACGGTGGTCAGATGAAGCATTTCACTCCAGACAACTTTCACAATTGCCATCTCGGCATGCTGCTCGGCCGTACCGCGCTGCTCAAGGACCGGATCATCGACACTCATATGGAACCCGTCGGCATCACCGCCGCGCAGTTCAAGGTGTTGATCATCATGGCCCAGTACGGCATCGAGACGCCGGCCGAGCTGTGTCGCTACCTGTCCCTGGACAGCGGCTCGATGACGCGGATGCTCGATCGCCTGGAACAGAAAGGTTTCCTGGCCCGTGAACGCTCCGCCCAGGACCGCCGGCAAGTGCGCCTGGTGCTGACCGAAGCCGGCCAGGCCCTTGCCGATCGCCTGCCGTTTATCGGTGCCGAGGCCATGAACCAGTTGGCCAGCGCCATCAGCCCCGAGGAGCTGCAAACCCTCGAACAGATCCTCAAGAAAATTCTGCTCGCCGCCGGTGACCCCATCACCGTGTCGCGAATGGGGGAAAAATGAAGTGTAAAACCTTGCGTACCCGATTAAGCCTGGTGGTCTTGGCCATGAGCCTGGCGGGCTGTGCCAGCTACAGCGGCCTGAAGACCGAAGGCGTCAGCCTGGAGGCCCAGAGCCTCAAGGCCGGGCAATCCCTGAACGGTGTCACGCTGTCGCAGGCCGCGTGGCCGAAAAGCGATTGGTGGAAGAGCCTCGGCGACCCGCAACTCGACGGCCTGATCCGTGAAGCCCTGCGCGATAGCCCGGACATGCAGATCGCCAGCGCCCGGGTGCATCAGGCCAGTGCCGCGGCCTATGCTGCCAACGCGGCGCGCCTGCCGACTCTCGATGCCAGCGGCGGCGCCAGCCGTTCGCGCCTGTCCCGTGACCAGGACCCGCAAGGGCAGGGCGGGGCGTACAGCACCCTGCGCACGTTAGGTGTGGACTTCAATTACAACTTCGACCTCTGGGGTGGCCAGCGTGCCGCCTGGGAAGCCGCCCTCGGCCAGGCCCGCGCCGCCGAGATCGATCGCCAGGCCGCGCAACTGACCCTGGCCGCCGACGTGGCCCGGGCCTACAGCGACCTGGGCCAGGCCCACATTATTTATGACCTGGCCTCCGAGGACCTCAAGCGCACCCGGCAGATGCTCGACCTGGGCAAGCGCCGCCTCACTGCCGGGATCGACAGCGAATATCAGTTCCAACAGACCGAAAGCCTGGAAGCCAGCGCCGACGCCACCCTGATCGACGCAGAGAAACGCCTGCAAAGCGCCAAGATCGCCCTGGCGGTGTTGCTGGGCAAAGGTCCGGACCGCGGCCATGAAATCCCCCGGCCCAACGTGCTGCAAGCCAGCGCGGTCGCCTTGCCGTCGAACCTGCCGGCCGAGTTGCTGGGGCGTCGTCCGGACCTGGTCGCGGCACGCTGGCGGGTAGAGGCGGCGAGCAAGAACATCGAGGCCGGCAAGACCAACTTCTACCCCAATCTCAACTTGAGCGCAGCCGCCGGAACCCGGTCGTTGCTGGGCGATGCGATGTTCGGTTCGGCCAGCCGCTTCTTCAATGTGGGGCCGACGGTGTCGCTGCCGATCTTTGATGGCGGCCGCTTGCGGGCGGACCTGGATGCCCGGGACGCCGATTACGACCTGGCGGTGGCGCAATACAACAAGAGCCTGGTCACGGCCCTTGGGGATGTCAGCGACACCATCAACCAATTGCGTGACATCGCTCGCCAGATCGGTGCCCAGCAACATGCCACCGATATCGCACAGAGCTCCTACGACACGGTGGTCCAGCGCTACGGCTCGGGCATCGGGAATTACCTGGACGTGCTGAGCATCGAGCAGCAATTGCTCCAGGCCCAGCGCCAACTGGCGAACCTGAATGCCGAGCAGATCGACTTGTCGATCCAACTGATGCAGGCCCTGGGTGGCGGTTTCGAGGCCCAGACCCTGGCGGCGGCCACCCCGGCCGCTACCACGCCAAATAACTGATTCGAGGTACTTGTCATGGCGACTGCCGAAACGACTCAATCCGAACATGCGCAAGACGGCAATCCACGCAAGCGCAAGGTCATGCTGCTGACACTGACGCTGCTGGTCATTCTTTCGGGCCTGGGCGTCTGGGCCTGGCACGAACTGTATGGTCGCTGGAGCGAAAGCACTGACGATGCCTATGTGAACGGCAACGTGGTGGAAATCACGCCGCTGGTCACCGGCACCGTGGTGAGCATCGGGGCCGACGACGGCGACCTGGTGCGTGAGGGCCAGGTGCTGGTGCAGTTCGACCCGAACGACGCCGAAGTCGGGCTGCAAAGTGCCCAGGCCAACCTGGCACGGACCGTGCGCCAGGTGCGTGGCTTGTACAGCAACGTCGATGGCATGCGCGCGCAGGTCAATGCGCAAGAGGCCGAAGTGCAGAAGGCCCAGGAAAACTACAGCCGACGCAAGAACCTGGCGGCCGGCGGGGCGATTTCCAAGGAGGAACTGTCTCACGCCCGGGATGACCTGACCTCGGCGCAGAACGCCTTGGCCAATGCCCGGCAACAGCTCAAGACCACCAGCGCCTTGGTCGACGATACCGTGGTGTCGTCTCATCCCGACGTGCAGTCCGCCGCCGCGCAGTTGCGCCAGGCCTTCCTGGCCAACGCCCGCAGTACTTTGATCGCACCCGTCACCGGTTACGTCGCCAAGCGCACCGTGCAACTCGGCCAACGGGTGCAGCCGGGCACGGCGTTGATGGCGGTGATCCCGCTGGATCAGCTGTGGATCGACGCCAACTTCAAGGAAACCCAACTGCGCGACATGCGCATCGGCCAGCCGGTGGAGATCGAAGCCGACCTGTACGGCAGCGATGTGAAGTACAGCGGCACCATCGACAGCCTTGGCGCCGGGACCGGCAGCGCGTTTGCCTTGCTACCGGCGCAGAACGCCACCGGTAACTGGATCAAGATCGTCCAGCGGGTGCCGGTGCGCATTCACATCAATGCCCAGGAACTGGCCAAGCATCCGCTGCGCATTGGCCTGTCGACCCTGGTCAACGTCGACCTGCACGACCAGAGCGGCCCGGTACTGGCCCAACAACCACCGCAGAAAGCCTCGTTCAGCACCCAGGTCTACGATCAGCAACTGACCGATGCCGACGCGATGATCGCGCGCCTGATCCACGACAACAGTGCGGCTGCGAGCAAGACCGCGCAGCGCTAGCCAGTCATGGCATGAACCTGTGGGAGCGAGCTTGCTCCGGGCGGCTCGCTCCCACACCACCACAGTTCATTCAAGGTAACCACTGAATCTGTGGCGAGGGAGCTTGCTCCCGCTTGAGTGCGAAGCGCTCACAAAAAGGGCTGCTGCGCAGCCAACGGGAGCAAGCTCCCTCGCCACGGTGGTTCAAGCGACCTTGATGAACGGCAGTGTGTTCCCACAGGTTCTGTGCCTTGCCCCGAACGATTTCGCCACCTTCGTTTCATAGGATTTCGCAATGAGCAATAACGCGTCTTTCACGCCGCCCAGCCTGTTGCTCAGCACCATCGGGCTGTCGCTGGCGACGTTCATGCAAGTGCTCGACACCACCATTGCCAACGTCGCCTTGCCGACTATTTCCGGCAACCTGGGCGTTAGCTCGGAGCAGGGCACCTGGGTGATCACCTCGTTCGCGGTGAGCAACGCCATTGCCTTGCCGCTTACTGGCTGGCTGAGCCGGCGGTTTGGCGAGGTGAAGCTGTTTTTGTGGGCGACGATGCTGTTCGTGCTCGCGTCGTTCTTGTGTGGTATTTCCACCTCGATGCCGGAGCTGATTGGCTTTCGCGTACTTCAGGGGCTGGTGGCCGGGCCGTTGTACCCGATGACCCAGACCCTGCTGATTGCCGTGTACCCGCCGGCCAGGCGCGGCATGGCCCTGGCGTTGCTGGCGATGGTCACGGTGGTGGCGCCGATTGCCGGGCCGATCCTCGGCGGTTGGATCACCGACAGCTACAGCTGGCCGTGGATCTTCTTCATCAACGTGCCCATCGGCGTCTTCGCCGCGCTCGTGGTGCAACAGCAGCTCAAGGCGCGACCGGTGGTCACCAGCCATCAACCGATGGATTACGTGGGCTTGATCACGTTGATCATCGGCGTCGGCGCGCTCCAGGTGATTCTCGACAAAGGCAATGACCTGGACTGGTTCGAATCGAACTTCATCATCATCGGTGCGCTGATTTCGATCATTGCCCTGGCGGTGTTTGTGATCTGGGAAATGACCGACCGCCACCCGGTGGTCAATCTCCGCCTGTTCGCCTACCGCAACTTTCGCATCGGCACCATCGTGCTGGTGGGGGGGTATGCCGGATTCTTCGGCATCAACCTGATCCTGCCGCAGTGGTTGCAGACCCAGATGGGCTACACCGCCACCTGGGCCGGGCTGGCGGTGGCCCCCATCGGCATCCTGCCGGTGCTGATGTCGCCCTTCGTCGGCAAGTACGCCCACCGGTTCGACCTGCGCGTATTGGCCGGGCTGGCGTTCCTGGCCATCGGCCTGAGCTGCTTCATGCGCGCCGGGTTCACCAACGAGGTGGATTTCCAGCACATTGCGATGGTGCAGTTGTTCATGGGCATCGGCGTGGCACTGTTCTTCATGCCGACCCTGAGCATCCTGATGTCGGACTTGCCGCCGCACCAGATCGCCGACGGCGCGGGCCTGGCGACGTTCTTGCGGACCTTGGGCGGCAGCTTTGCCGCGTCCTTGACCACCTGGATCTGGATCCGCCGGGCCGACCTGCACCATGCCTACCTGAGCGAAAGCATCAGCACCTTCGAGCCGGCCACCCGCGAGGCACTCAACCAGCTTGGCGGCGCGAGCACACCGGCTTATGCCCGGCTTGACCAGGTCCTTACCAGCCAGGCATACATGCTTTCCACCGTGGATTACTTCACGCTGTTGGGCTGGGCGTTCATGGGCTTGATCGTGCTGGTGTGGCTGGCGAAGCCGCCGTTTGCGGCGAAGGCTGGGCCGGCTTCGGCGGGGCATTGATCACGAAGTGAAGTGCAGTGTGTGGGCATGCTGTTCACTTGAAATTCCCCCGAATCCCTGTGGCGAGGGAGCTTGCTCCCGCTGGGCTGCGCAGCAGTCCCTTTTTTGAGTGCTTCGCACTCAAGCGGGAGCAAGCTCCCTCGCCACAGGGGGGATTCAGGTTGGGTGAGGCGCAGGCAGCAGTGGCGGCGGGGCGAACCCAAACGGCGCCAACGCAAACCCTTGTTCATCCACCTGCAACGCCCAGCCTTGCTTGTCCCAATCCCCCAGCACGATGCGCCGGGCGGCGTGTTCATCCAGTTGCAGCTTGTGGATGGCAGGGCGGTGGGTGTGGCCGTGGATCAAGGTCTTCACGCCGTATTGCTGCATGATCCGCGGGATCTCTTCGGGCGTGACGTCGACGATGTCATTGGCTTTCATCCGCGTTTGCGTGCGGCTTTCGCTGCGCAGTTTGCGCGCCAGTTTCTGGCGACTGCCCAGGGGCAGGTGCCGCAGGACGAACAGCGTGACCGGGTTGCGCAGCCAGCGCCGCAGCTTCATGTAGCCTTCGTCGCGGGTACAGAGGCTGTCGCCGTGCATCAGCAGCACCGGCTCGCCATTGAACTGCACGACACTCGGGTCCTTGAGCAGGGTGCAGCCGGCCGCTTTGCAAAAGGCCTGCCCCAGCATGAAGTCGCGATTGCCGTGCATCAGGAAGATGGCCGTGCCGCTGTCGCTCAATTCGCGCAGGGCCTGGCAGATGGAACGCTGGAACGGCGTCATGGCATCGTCGCCGATCCAGGCTTCGAAAAAATCGCCCAGGATGTACAACGCTTGCGCCGAGCGGGCGCGTGTGGCGAGTAAATCCAGAAACGCCCGGGTGATGTCCGGGCGCTCCTCTTCCAGATGCAAGTCTGAAATCAGCAATATCACTCAATTTTCTCGGCTTTCTCGATGATCACGTCTTCTGCCGGGACGTCCTGGTGGCCGGCCTTGGACGTGGTGGAAACGCCTTTGATCTTGTCGACCACGTCGGTGCCTTCGATCACTTCACCGAACACTGCATAGCCCCAGCCCTGGGTGGTCTTGCTGCTGTGGTTGAGGAAGCTGTTGTCCGCCACGTTGATGAAGAACTGTGCGGAGGCCGAATGCGGCTCCATGGTACGGGCCATGGCAACGCTGTACTTTTTGTTCGGCAGGCCATTGTCGGCTTCGTTCTGGATGCTTGGGCGCTTGTCTTTCTTTTCCTTCATGCCTGGCTCGAAACCGCCGCCCTGGATCATGAAGTTGCCGATGACGCGGTGGAATATGGTGTTTTCGTAGTGGCCGGCGTTGACGTATTCGATGAAGTTGGCCACGGTCAGCGGCGCCTTCTCGGCGTTCAGTTGCAGAACGATGTCACCGTGGTTGGTGGTCAGTTTGACTTTGCTCATGGTCGGTACTCTTTCAAGGAATTCGTGGGTTTCGGGGCGTCACTGCCCGCAACCGGTCTGGCTGTAATCGGCCAGGCAGGGCAGTTTAGCGTGCCGGGCACGAATTTCGAGGCTGTTTTTCATCAGGCCGTCGATTAAATTCAATCGTTTGCCGGCCTGGCCTGTCAGGTGCTTGACAGCATCGGCTATGATACGGGCTTTGATTTATCAGGCCGCACCCGGCCGCGCACTTGTCTGTTCAAGGATCCTATGAGCAAGCCCACTGTCGACCCTACCTCGAATTCCAAGACCGGCCCGGCCGTGCCGGTCAATTTCCTGCGCCCGATCATCCAGGCGGACCTGGACTCGGGTAAGCACACACAGATCGTCACTCGCTTCCCACCAGAGCCCAACGGCTACCTGCACATCGGCCATGCCAAGTCGATCTGCGTGAATTTCGGCCTGGCCCAGGAGTTCGGCGGCGTCACGCACCTGCGTTTCGACGACACCAACCCGGCCAAGGAAGATCAGGAATACATCGACGCGATCGAAAGCGACGTCAAGTGGCTGGGTTTCCAATGGTCCGGTGAGGTGCGCTACGCCTCGCAATATTTCGACCAGTTGCACGACTGGGCCGTGGAACTGATCAAGGCCGGCAATGCCTATGTGTGCGACCTGACCCCCGAGCAGGCCAAGGAATACCGTGGCAGCCTGACCGAGCCGGGCAAGAACAGCCCGTTCCGTGATCGCAGCGTGGAAGAGAACCTCGACCTGTTCGCCCGTATGCGCGCCGGCGAGTTCCCGGACGGCGCTCGGGTGCTGCGCGCCAAGATCGACATGGCTTCGCCGAACATGAACCTGCGCGACCCGATCATGTACCGCATTCGCCACGCCCATCACCACCAGACTGGCGACAAATGGTGCATCTACCCCAACTATGACTTCACCCACGGCCAGTCGGACGCCATCGAAGGCATCACTCATTCAATCTGCACCCTGGAGTTCGAAAGCCATCGTCCGTTGTACGAGTGGTTCCTCAAGCACCTGCCGGTGCCGGCTACCCCACGCCAGTACGAATTCAGCCGCCTGAACCTGAACTACACCATCACCAGCAAGCGCAAGCTCAAGCAACTGGTGGACGAGAAGCACGTCAACGGCTGGGACGACCCGCGCATGTCGACGCTGTCGGGCTTCCGTCGTCGCGGCTACACGCCGGCGTCGATCCGCAACTTCTGCGAGATGATCGGCACCAACCGTTCCGACGGTGTGGTCGATTTCGGCATGCTTGAGTTCAGCATCCGTCAGGATCTGGATGCGAATGCCCCGCGCGCCATGTGCGTGTTGCGTCCGTTGAAGGTCGTGATCACCAACTACCCGCAAGACCAGGTCGAAAACCTCGAACTGCCGCGTCATCCGCAAAAAGAAGAACTCGGCGTGCGCAAACTGCCGTTCGCCCGTGAAATCTACATCGACCACGATGACTTCATGGAAGAGCCGCCAAAAGGCTACAAGCGCCTGGAGCCGAACGGCGAAGTGCGTCTGCGCGGCAGCTACGTGATCCGCGCCGACGAAGCGATCAAGGACGCCGACGGCAACATCGTCGAGCTGCGTTGCTCCTACGATCCCGACACCCTGGGCAAGAACCCGGAAGGTCGCAAGGTCAAGGGCGTGATCCACTGGGTGCCGGCCGCCGCCAGCGTCGAGTGCGAAGTGCGTCTGTACGATCGCCTGTTCCGCTCTCCGAACCCGGAGAAGGCCGAAGACAGCGCGAGTTTCCTGGACAACATCAACCCTGACTCACTGCAAGTGCTGACCGGTTGTCGTGCTGAACCCTCGTTGGGCAATGCACAGCCGGAAGACCGTTTCCAGTTCGAGCGCGAAGGCTACTTCGTCGCGGATATCAAGGACTCGAAACCAGGTCAGCCGGTATTCAACCGTACCGTGACCCTGCGTGATTCGTGGGGCCAGTGATCAAGTCTTAAGGAAACACCGTGCTTACGATCTACAACACGCTCACCAAGAGCAAAGAAGTCTTCAAGCCGTTGGATGGCAACAAGGTCCGCATGTACGTCTGCGGCATGACCGTGTACGACTACTGCCACATTGGTCACGGTCGCAGCATGGTCGCCTTCGACCTGGTGACCCGCTGGCTGCGGTTCAGCGGTTATGACCTGACCTACGTGCGCAACATCACCGACATCGAAGACAAGATCATCAACCGTGCCCGCGAAAACGGCGAGCCTTACGATGCGCTGACCGAGCGCATGATCAAGGCCATGCACGAGGATGAGGCGCGCCTCAATATCCTCAAGCCGGACCTGGAGCCCCGTGCCACGGACCACATCCCTGGCATGTTGAGCATGATCCAGACCTTGATCGACAAGGGCTACGCCTACGCACCGGGCAATGGCGACGTGTACTACCGCGTTGCCAAGTTCATGGGCTACGGCAAGCTGTCGCGCAAGAAGATCGAAGACCTGCGCATCGGCGCGCGTATCGAAGTCGACGAGTCGAAAGAAGACCCGCTGGACTTCGTGCTGTGGAAGGGCGCCAAGCCGGGTGAGCCGAGCTGGGAGTCGCCGTGGGGCGCCGGGCGTCCGGGCTGGCACATCGAATGCTCGGTGATGTCCACCTGCTGCCTGGGCGAGACCTTCGACATTCATGGCGGCGGCAGTGACCTGGAATTTCCGCACCACGAAAACGAAATCGCCCAGAGCGAAGCGGCCACCGGCAAGACCTACGCCAATGCGTGGATGCATTGCGGCATGATCCGGATCAACGGCGAGAAGATGTCCAAGTCCTTGAACAACTTCTTCACCATCCGCGACGTGCTCGACAAGTACCACCCGGAAGTCGTGCGTTACCTGTTGGTGTCGAGCCACTACCGCAGCGCCATCAACTACTCGGAAGACAACCTCAAGGACGCCAAGGGTGCCTTGGAGCGTTTCTATCATGCGTTGAAAGGCCTGCCGAGCGTGCCGCCGGCCGGTGGCGAAGCGTTCGTTGCACGGTTTACCGAAGTGATGAACGACGACTTCGGCACACCGGAAGCGTGCGCGGTGCTGTTCGAGATGGTGCGTGAGATCAATCGCCTGCGTGAGAGTGATCTCAATGCGGCGGCCGGTCTGGCGGCTCGCCTGAAAGAACTGGCCAGTGTACTGGGTGTGTTGCAGCTCGAAGCCGATGACTTCCTGCAGGCCGGTGCCGAAGGCCGCGTGGACGCCGCCGAAGTCGAGACGTTGATCCAGGCGCGCCTGACTGCACGCGCCAACAAGGATTGGGCCGAATCCGACCGCATCCGCGACCAGCTCACCGCCATGGGCGTGGTGCTGGAAGACGGCAAGGGCGGGACGACCTGGCGCCTGGCGGACTAGATCTTCTAAAGCTCGCCGTACCCCTGTGGGAGCGAGCTTGCTCGCGATAGCGTCGGATCAGTCAACAATCATGTTGGCTGAAAGATTGCCATCGCGAGCAAGCTCGCTCCCACAATTTTTTGTGCTTAGCCTGGCAATCATTCCTTTATGAGCTAGTACTGTCAGGTCGATTCGACGTTCTCTGACAGGGCTCTTCCATGTTGGCTCATTGGTCTCTGGCGGCAATACATCTTTTGGCGTTCGCCCTCGGGTTCTGGGCGGTGCTGACGCGCGGCACGGCGCTACGACGCCTGGCGGGTGGTGTGGATGCGGTTCGAAATGTGCTGATGGCGGACAACCTGTGGGGGCTGTCGGCGCTGGTGCTGCTGGTGACCGGTGGGATGCGCGCTTTTGCGGGGTACGAAAAGGGCACGGATTATTACCTGCACCAACCGCTGTTTCACCTGAAGATGACTTTGTTCCTGCTGATCCTGTTACTTGAAATCGCGCCAATGATCGCCCTGATCAAATGGCGGATGGCGCTGGGCAAAGGGGCTGCGATCGATCCCTCGAAAGCCGGCCGGTTTGCACGGATCAGTCACATCGAAGCTTTGTTGCTGATCCTGATGGTGATCGCCGCCACGGGCATGGCGCGCGGCGTGAGCCTGGGTTGACCGGCCGCGAACGCCTGCTTCGTCATCATTAAAACGAAACGTCTGACAGCCATGCTAAGCGCCATGTCATTAGTATCGGTTCAACGGGCTGGACGAAAAAAGATGGGGGCAGGGTGAGGCACGGTCGACCAGAATCTTTAGCCAGCCATTGCGACGATGCAAACGGGCTGGCTACGGACTGCAGCAAGGCTCAGGGAGTTTGCGGTTTGTC
Organism: Pseudomonas sp. NFACC05-1; assembly: GCF_900100135.1. Taxonomy (NCBI): domain Bacteria; kingdom Pseudomonadati; phylum Pseudomonadota; class Gammaproteobacteria; order Pseudomonadales; family Pseudomonadaceae; genus Pseudomonas; species Pseudomonas sp. NFACC05-1. Next base: position 57,130 of record NZ_FMTR01000018.1, read on the forward strand.
AGGGGCGGTAAGGCCTGCCTGAATACGCTGATAAATCTCTTCACGATGCACCGCAACGTTTTTCGGGGCGTTGATGCCGATCCGGACTTGTTGGCCGCTAACGCCCAGAATGGTGATCGTGATGTCGTCACCAATGTTTATGCTTTCACCGACTTTGCGGGTGAGTATCAGCATGGTGTTCTCCTTGATTACTTTATAGGGCACCTGATTCAGACAGTGCAGATGTCGGTACTGCTTATAGATTAGTGCTAAGTGTCACAATGTGGGTGCCTCTTTCTGACGCGCAGACGCAGCATTAATTCCCAGGGTGCGACTATACAGAGACGCCGGGCAGGATTCTCGTGTTTTGAGCACTGTTTGCGGCGATCTTGAAGGGCACGGGTGCTAAAATCCGTGCCTCATGTCTTCCGGGGGAAACGTTGTGCGCAAATTGGCTTGGGTTATTGCGGTATTGGTGCTGGCAGGATGCGGTGAGGGGCGTGACGTCGAAGCACCGAAGCCCAAACCCGTAGCGACCTCCGCACCGGCCGCCGCTGCCGCGCCGCAGTGGGCCGTCGAGGTTCGTGGCCAGACGCCGCAGGCTGTCAGCGACCTGACCGGCTGGCTCATCGAACACAGCTTCATGTCGAACGTGGTGCGTGAAAACGGCAAGGAGCGCGTCCTGGTCGGTCCTTTCAGTTCCAAGGCTGAGGCCGAAGCCAAGCAGGAACAGGTGACGGCTGCCCTGGTCCGGGCGAAAAAACGCAACATCGAGACGTTGGTGGTGGATTACCCGACGGCCCAATAATCGGGCAACCCAAAAAAGTCAGCCAAGCCACAAAACCTGTGAGCGAGCTTGCTCGCGATAGGGGTATGTCAGTCAACATCAATGCTGGCTGATCCACCGCTATCGCGAGCAAGCTCGCATAGTCGGTTTTGTGCTGTTCACGAGTGCGAGGTCAGCCGCAGGCCTTCATGTCCACCGGCCCCACGAACTCGTTGCCACGGCCCATGACGCACGCCACGCTCTGGTTGCGCTGACGCTCCCAGCTTTCGACCGGGTAGGTCTTGTCCCAGGCTTCATACAGGCGCCGGTCCTGTTTCGAGAGGCGCAGGCCGTATTGTTTGCTCATGTAGAAATAGGTCCGGGCGATCATGCCCCGGATAGAAGGGCGGGGCATGACCTTCTTGGCCTTGAAGTCCACTTGGGTCAGGCATGAGCCGTACTGGCCCTTCTGCACAGGCAACCAGCCGAAACTGAAATTGCTGCGATCACCATTCACTTCCCCGATGCTGGGCACCAGGTTGTGCAGGTCGGCCTCGGCCCGTTGATAGACCGGGTCATAGCGGGTGCAGTTCTTGCGACCCCCTTGTTGCCAGCATTGACGCTGATGGCCGATCTGCCAGGCCGGGACAATATGCTCCCACTCGATGCGAGCGGCGCGGCTGGCATTCTTGCGCGGTACATAACCGCAGGCGGCCAGGTTCACGCGATTGCCAGTGTATTTACAGCCACAGTAAAACTCGGTGGATTGTGGTGCGTAGAGTTTCCAGGCGACTTTCTTGGCTTCGTTGAAGGTGCGCGGCGCACCGGCTTGTGCGCCCATCGCGATAAACACAAGCAAAAAAGCTAAACAGCGAACACTCATCAGGCTCAATCTTCCTTCGGCACAACCCAGAAAACCTGCACACCGCCATCATCGCGATAGGCGAGGGTCACGTTGTCGTTCTCGTCGATTTCTTCCAACAGGCGCTCCCACTCATCCACCGGCTCGTCAGGCAGACGGAAGATCAGGGCGGCCTTGGCTTTTTGCGCGGTGGGGGCGTTGATGATTTTCGAGACCCGAAGGCCGAGTCGTGTATAGGAATCTAAGGGGGTAGTTGCAGCGGAGGGCGTGGCCACAGAATTATCCTTATTAAGCTGTACGTGCATACAGTATTTGACCGTAGGCAATTACGCAACTGCTTAAAATTCAAGAAAATCGTCTGACAGCACTTTTTTCGTTTTGGTGTAGGAGAAGGGAGTTTTTTATTGGCTGGCATAAACAGGTGGATCAACCGCTCTGGCCTGTGACGGTTTTGCGCGAGCGCTAAAGAAATGGCTTCGGCGGGCGATGTCCTGCGTAGGAATCCCATCCATGGAGTTTTGTCATGTCATTTTCAGTCGGCTTTCCCAATGCGGCGGCCGTGACCATCGGCGGTCAATCCACCGCTACCCTGAAGGCCTTGAACGAGGCGAGTGCCGAGGCCGTCGATGAGGCCCTTGGCGAGACGCAAACGCCCGGCAAAGTCCGTACGGGTACGGGCGCGGAAGCAACCGACCAGGCGCAGGAGGGCGGCAGCACCCAGAGCGTGGCGGTGCAGGTGCTGCTCAAGCGGATGCAAGAGCTTCAGCAGCAGCTCAGGGAGCAGCAACAGCAACTGGCCGCCGCAGAGGCGCGCGACTATGCAACGGAGGAAGCCAAGACTTCGGCGGTCATGGCCGTCCAGGGACAGATCGCCGACACCAGTGGCGCTTTGCTGGAAGTCACTGGTCATCTGGTCACGGAGCTGGCCAAGGGTAGCGGTTCGGGTTCGGTGGTCAATACAACGGCCTGAGCCTCGACGTTGCGGATCAAACCGCAACGTTGACAAATCTGCGAAGCCTTACCATAGTTCACTTCACGCAAACGTTTGCGCGGCGTTCCGTGCATTGATTTGCTCACAATAATCATAAGATCGGAGTGAACCCATGAAGTTGCCATTCGCTGGACGCCTTCTCGCTGTTGCCATGCTCGCGGCCGCATCCGCTGCGCTGCCTCTCTCCTCGGCATTCGCCCAGACCGCAGAAAAGCCCAAGGTCGCCCTGGTCATGAAATCCCTGGCCAACGAATTCTTCCTGACCATGGAAGACGGCGCCAAGGCTTATCAGAAGGAACACTCCGCCGATTTCGACCTGATCTCCAACGGGATCAAGGATGAAACCGACACCGCCAACCAGATCCGCATCGTCGAGCAGATGATCGTGTCCAAGGTCGACGCGCTGATCATCGCGCCAGCGGATTCCAAGGCCATGGTGCCGGTGATCAAGAAAGCCGTGGACGCTGGCATCACGGTGATCAACATCGATAACCAGCTCGATCCGGCCGTGGTCAAAAGCAAGAACATCAACGTGCCGTTCGTAGGCCCGGACAACCGCAAAGGCGCGCGCCTGGTGGGCGAGTACCTGGCCAAGCAGCTCAAGGCCGGTGACGAAGTCGGCATCATCGAAGGCGTGTCCACAACGACCAATGCCCAGGCACGCACCGCAGGCTTCAAGGATGCAATGGAAGCGGCGCAGGTCAAGGTCGTTTCCCTGCAATCGGGTGACTGGGAAATCAACAAGGGCAACCAGGTTGCCGCGTCGATGCTCAGCGAATACCCGAACATCAAGGCACTGCTGGCCGGTAACGACAGCATGGCGGTCGGTGCCGTATCGGCCGTGCGCGCGGCGGGCAAGGCGGGCAAGGTGCAGGTGGTCGGCTACGACAACATCAACGCCATCAAGCCAATGCTCAAGGACGGTCGTGTCCTGGCGACGGCCGACCAGTTCGCCGCCAAGCAGGCCGTGTTCGGCATCGAGACGGCGCTGAAGATCCTCAAGGGCGAAAAAGTCGACAGCGGTACCAACGGCGTTATCGAAACTCCGGTCGAGCTGGTGACCAAGTAGTTATCCTGGCGACACAACGGTGCTCGCCCATTCGGGCGAGTGCATTGGAGAGTTTGTTATGTCCGTTCGCGACCCGAACGCTGTCCTGTGCGTCAGCGGTATCGGCAAGACCTATGCCCAGCCGGTACTGACCGATATCAACCTGACGTTGATGCGCGGTGAAGTGCTGGCGCTGACCGGCGAAAATGGCGCCGGCAAAAGCACCTTGTCCAAGATCATCGGCGGGTTGGTGACGCCGACGACCGGGCAGATGCAATTTCAGGGGCAGGATTATCGTCCTGGCAGCCGGACCCAGGCTGAAGAGCTGGGCGTGCGCATGGTGATGCAGGAACTCAACCTGCTGCCGACCCTGTCCGTGGCCGAGAACCTGTTCCTCGACAACCTGCCCAGTCACGGCGGCTGGATCAGTCGCAAGCAATTGCGCAAGGCGGCCATTGAGGCCATGGCCCAGGTGGGGCTCGATGCGATCGATCCTGACACGTTGGTCGGCGAACTGGGGATCGGTCACCAGCAAATGGTCGAGATCGCCCGCAACCTGATTGGCGATTGCCATGTGCTGATTCTCGATGAACCGACCGCCATGCTGACGGCCCGCGAAGTCGAGATGCTCTTTGAACAGATCACGCGTCTGCAGGCTCGCGGCGTATCGATCATCTACATTTCCCATCGCCTCGAAGAACTGGCGCGGGTCGCCCAGCGCATTGCCGTGCTGCGTGACGGCAACCTGGTCTGCGTCGAGCCGATGGCCAACTACAACAGCGAGCAACTGGTGACCCTGATGGTCGGCCGGGAGCTGGGTGAGCATATCGACCTGGGTCCACGCCAGATCGGCGCGCCGGCGCTGACGGTTAAAGGCCTGACACGCTCCGACAAGGTCCGCGACGTGTCCTTCGAAGTGCGCAGTGGCGAGATCTTCGGTATCTCCGGCCTGATCGGGGCAGGGCGTACCGAACTGTTGCGGCTGATCTTCGGTGCCGATACTGCTGACAGTGGCACGGTGGCGCTGGGTTCGCCGGCCCAGGTCGTGAGCATTCGCTCCCCGGCCGATGCGGTGGCCCATGGCATTGCGTTGATCACCGAAGACCGCAAGGGTGAAGGCCTGCTGTTGACCCAATCCATCGCCGCCAACATTGCCCTGGGCAACATGCCGGAGATTTCCAGCGCCGGCCTGGTCAATGGCGATGCCGAACTGGCCTTGGCACAGCGGCAGGTCGATGCCATGCGCATCCGCAGTTCCAGCCCGACCCAGTTGGTGTCCGAGCTGTCGGGTGGCAACCAGCAGAAAGTGGTCATCGGGCGTTGGCTCGAACGCGATTGCGCGGTCATGTTGTTCGATGAGCCGACCCGTGGCATCGACGTCGGCGCCAAATTCGACATTTATGCGCTGCTCGGCGAGCTGACTCGCCAGGGCAAGGCGCTGGTCGTGGTGTCCAGCGACCTGCGGGAGCTGATGTTGATCTGCGACCGGATCGGCGTGCTGTCCGCCGGGCGCCTGATCGACACCTTCGAGCGCGACAGTTGGACCCAGGATGACTTGCTTGCCGCCGCATTCGCCGGCTACCAGAAACGTGATGCGTTGCTCAACGAAGCAGCGCCTAGGGATCTTTCATGAAAACCGCACCTGCCGTCGGCAAATCGAGTGGCAACTTCTATGGCCTCGGGACCTACCTGGGCCTGGCTGGCGCGCTCCTGGCCATGATCGCGCTGTTCTCGGCGCTGAGCAGCCATTTCCTGTCCTATGACACCTTCAGCACCTTGGCCAACCAGATTCCCGACCTGATGGTGCTGGCGGTCGGCATGACGTTCATCCTGATCATCGGTGGCATCGACCTGTCGGTGGGGTCGGTGCTGGCGCTGGCGGCATCGACGGTCAGCGTGGCCGTGCTCGGTTGGGGCTGGAGCGTGTGGCCATCGGCCTTGCTCGGCATGGCCGTGGCGGCGTTGGCGGGTACGGTCACCGGTTCGATTACCGTGGCGTGGCGGATCCCATCGTTCATCGTCTCCCTCGGTGTGCTGGAAATGGCCCGGGGCCTGGCGTACCAGATGACCGGCTCCCGGACTGCCTACATCGGCGACTCGTTCGCCTGGCTGTCCAATCCCATCGCCTTTGGTATCTCACCTTCATTCATCATCGCCTTGCTGGTGATCTTCATTGCCCAGGCCGTGCTGACCCGAACCGTGTTCGGTCGCTACCTGATCGGCATCGGCACCAATGAAGAAGCCGTGCGCCTGGCCGGTATCAATCCAAAGCCCTACAAGATCCTGGTATTCAGCCTGATGGGCTTGCTGGCAGGTGTGGCCGCGCTGTTCCAGATTTCGCGCCTGGAAGCGGCGGATCCGAACGCCGGTTCAGGGCTTGAGCTGCAAGTCATCGCTGCCGTGGTCATCGGTGGTACCAGCCTGATGGGTGGCCGCGGTTCGGTCATCAGCACCTTTTTTGGCGTGCTGATCATCTCCGTGCTGGCGGCGGGCCTGGCGCAGATCGGCGCCACTGAGCCAACCAAGCGCATCATTACCGGTGCGGTGATCGTGGTGGCGGTCGTGCTCGATACCTATCGCAGCCAGCGCGCCAGTCGGCGGGGCTGAACCATGGCGACGATCAAGGATGTAGCAGCGCTCGCCGGGATTTCCTACACCACCGTGTCCCACGTGGTGAACAAGACGCGGCCGGTCAGCGAGGAAGTGCGGCTCAAGGTCGAGGCGGCCATCGAGCGCCTGGACTACGTGCCAAGCGCCGTGGCCCGGTCGCTCAAGGCCAAGACCACGGCGACCATCGGCCTGTTGGTGCCCAACAGCCTCAATCCTTACTTTGCCGAGTTGGCCCGGGGTATCGAGGACTACTGTGAGCGCAACGGCTATTGCGTGATTCTGTGCAACTCCGACGACAACCCGGACAAGCAACGCAGCTACCTGCGGGTGCTGCTGGAAAAACGCATCGACGGCCTGATTTTCGCGTCCGCCGGCGGTGATGTCGGCCTGGCCGAGGGGCTGTCCAACGTGCGCACCCCCATGGTGATCGTCGACCGTGGGCTCGAGGGTGTCGACGCAGACCTGGTGCGCATCGATCATGAATGCGGTGCGTACCTGGCGACCCGGCACCTGCTTGAGCTGGGTCACCGCGATATCGCCTTCATCGGTGGCCCGGCCAATACCAGCGTGGCGCAAATGCGCTTGGCCGGTTACTGCCGTGCGCTGAAAGAGGCCGGGATCGAGCTGCCTGTCGAACGCATGCTCGAGAGCGATTTCACCAGTACCGGCGGCTACCGCGCCGCTGCGCAGTTGCTTGAACAGCAGCCGCCGAGCGCGATTTTTGCGGCCAACGACATGATCGGTATCGGTGTGCTGCGCGCCGCGGCTGAACGCAATGTGCGCGTGCCCAGCGAACTGTCGGTCATCGGTTTCGATGACATCCAGATGAGCCGTTATGTCTACCCGGCATTGACCACGGTAGGGCAGTCGATCCTGCAGCTCGGCGAGATGGCGGCCGAAGTGCTGCTGCGACGAATTGCGACGCCGGGCCTTGCCACCGAGCAGCGGATCGTGACGCCAAGTATTGTCCTGCGAGAGTCGACTGCGCCGCTGTCCGGCACATTCGCCCAATACCGCTGAACCGAATTGATGAGTAGTGATGTATGCCAGCAAAAGTAGTGGTAATAGGCAGCCTGAACATGGACTTGGTGACCCGGGCGCCGCGTCTGCCGCGTGGTGGTGAAACACTGATCGGCGAGTCCTTCTCCACCATCCCGGGCGGCAAGGGTGCCAACCAGGCGGTGGCCGCCGCGCGCCTGGGCGCCGAGGTATCGATGGTCGGTTGCGTGGGCAATGATGCCTACGGCGAACAATTGCGTGGCGGGCTGTTGGCCGAGGGCATCGACTGCCAAGCGGTCAGCGTGGTGGAGGGGGCCAGCGGCGTGGCGCTGATCGTCGTCGACGACAATAGCCAGAATGCGATCGTTATCGTTGCCGGTGCCAACGGTGCGCTCACCGCCGAGGTCCTGGACAGTGTCGATGAAGTGCTGCAAAGCGCCGATGTCATCATCTGCCAGCTCGAAGTGCCGGATGCCACCGTCGGCCATGCCCTCAAGCGCGCACGTGAGCTGGGCAAAATCGTCATCCTCAACCCGGCGCCGGCTTCCCATACGTTGCCCGCCGACTGGTACGCCTGCATCGACTACCTGGTTCCCAATGAAAGCGAAGCAGCGGTGCTGAGCGGGCTGGCGGTGGATTCCCTGGAAACCGCAGAGGCCGCCGCCGCGCATCTGATCGCCGCCGGTGCCGGCAAGGTGATCGTCACCTTGGGGGCCCAGGGGCTGATGTTCGCCAACGGCGCCAGCTTCGAACACTTCCCGGCCCCGCGGGTCAAGGCAGTGGACACCACGGCGGCCGGAGACACCTTTGTCGGCGGCTTCGCGGCAGCCCTGGCGAGCGGCAAAAGCGAGGTCGATGCGATTCGTTTCGGCCAGGCCGCCGCCGCGCTGTCGGTCACCCGCGCGGGCGCGCAGCCTTCAATCCCCACGTTGTTGGAAGTACAGGCTTTCAAATCATGAAAAAGACGCCGTTGTTGAATGTGGCACTGTCACGACTGATCGCTTCCCTGGGCCATGGCGACAAGGTGGTCATCGGTGATGCCGGCCTGCCTGTGCCGCCTCAGGTCGAATTGATCGACCTGGCCCTGACCCATGGCATTCCTGACTTTGTCAGCACCTTGAAGGTGGTGCTCAGCGAAATGCAGGTGGAAAGCCATGTCCTGGCCGAGGAGATCCTCGACAAACAACCGTCGGCGCTGACGACCCTGGAAGCACTGCATGCCGAGGGTGCGTTGGGCGAGCGAGAGCTGGTCAGCCATGAACAATTCAAGATCATCAGCCGGCAGGCGCGGGCGATCATTCGCACAGGCGAGTGCTCTCCGTACTGCAATATCGTGCTGGTCGCTGGAGTGACGTTCTAACCCTGTTCAACCCTGCACAAGGAGTGCGCCATGCACCGCTATGCTCAGAAAATGCATCAACTGATCCGGAGTCTGCTGCTTTTGTCATTGATCACCGCTACGAGCGCCCAGGCGGCGGAAAAAATCGACCTGATCATCGACACCGACCCAGGGGCCGATGACGTGGTTGCGCTGTTGTTCGCCCTGGCGTCGCCCGAGGAGTTGCATATTCGTGCGCTGACCACCGTCGCCGGCAATGTGCGCCTGGACAAGACCTCTCGCAACGCTCGCCTGGCCCGGGAATGGGCGGGGCGCGAAGACGTGCCCGTGTATGCCGGTGCGCCGAAACCGTTGATGCGCACGCCGATCTACGCGGAAAACATCCATGGCAAGGAAGGCCTGTCGGGTGTCACGGTGCACGAGCCGAAGAAGGGCTTGGCCGAAGGCAATGCCGTCAACTACCTGATCGACACGCTGAAAGCGGCCAAGCCCCACAGCATCACCATTGCCATGCTTGGCCCGCAGACCAACCTGGCCCTGGCGCTGGTGCAGGAGCCCGATATCGTCCAGGGCATCAAGGAAGTGGTGATCATGGGCGGTGCGCACTTCAACGGCGGCAATATCACGCCGGTGGCCGAGTTCAATCTGTTCGCCGATCCGCAGGCGGCCGAGGTGGTGGCCAAGAGCGGTGTGAAACTGACCTACCTGCCGCTGGACGTGACCCACAAGATCCTCACCAGCGAGGCGCGCCTGAAGCAGATCGCGGCGCTGAACAACAATGCCAGCAAGCTGGTGGGCGATATCCTCAACGAATACGTCAAGGGCGACATGGAGCACTACGGCATGACGGGCGGGCCGGTGCATGACGCGACGGTGATCGCCTATCTGCTCAAGCCACAGTTGTTCACTGGTCGTTCGGTCAATGTCGTCGTGGACAGTCGTGAGGGCCCGACGTTCGGGCAGACCATCGTCGACTGGTACGATGGCCTGAAAGCGCCGAAGAACGCGTTCTGGGTGGAAAACGGTGATGCCCAGGGCTTCTTCGACCTGCTGACCGAGCGCCTGGCGCGCCTCAAGTAACCTGCCTGGTTATATGCGCCCGCAGGTGGGCCTGCGGGTGCGTGAGCATCAGTCCACGGCGTCGACAACGCTCGGATAGCGTTCGAATGCCTGCTGGATGAAGTTGCGGGCGACCTCCGTCCCCAGTTCCCTCACCAGCAATTCTATGCCGATGATTGCCAACTCCTCGGGACTGCTCGGGCTATAGGAGCTATGGCCCTCCGACCATTTGGCATTGATGGTGGCTTCGATGCTGACGGTGCTCATGGTAGGGCTCGCGAGTTGGAGGGCTGTAAGTGGAGTTAAGCATTTTTGCCCCCGGTTTGGCACTGCGACTTAGGCATTGGAGGAGGGCTGTGCGACACTCTTTTTTTTGTTTTTAAAGGAGCCCCGCCGTGCAGATCGATTTGAACGCTCCGGATGGCCTGACCCTCGAGGCGGTTCGTCAATTGCTGGCCTCGGCCAGTGATGACGAGCATACCCAGCTGCGCGTGACCAAGGGCGGTATCGCCTATTTGTCCTCGGGTGTGGTCGGTGGCGCTGACATCGATGGTTTGCTGTTTCGGCTCGAAACCTGGGCGAAGGGCTCGGGGTACGTCGGACGGGTTGCGGCCAGCGACGAGGTCTGGGTCATGCAGATCTACAATGCGCTGAAGGATAACTGGTCCAATCCTCCGTTCGATTACATCGACGTTTATTGAGCGGTGTTCATATCCAGTCACGATTCATGTCTGAATAGCCGTGGCGGCTCAGGCAAACTGCCGGTTTTCCGGATGAGCCAGGCCGACGGCTGTGGTGTTGAAACCAAGCGCCGTTTGGGTTGTCGCACGCTCTCTGTTTATCTATCGAAAAAAGGAGGCTTCATGCCTTGGAAGCTCGCGTCATTGAGTACTCTGTTGGCCGCCGTGGTCTTGAGCGGTTGCAGCAGCACCTCGGAATCGACTCCCGAACCCGTGGCGACCGAGACCGGTCACGGCCGTTGCGAAGCGAAGGGCGCCGAGTTCGCCATTGGCAAGCAGGCCTCGCCACAATTGCTGGAGCAGGCTCGTACCCGTGCCGGCGCGCAGATCGCCCGAATCCTCAAGCCCAACGACATGGTGACGCTTGAGTACCGCTCCGATCGCCTGAATCTCAATACCGATGCCAACCTGGTGGTCAACCGGGTGAACTGCGGCTGACAGGCGGTTTTCAATCGCCCATAAAAAACCCCGTCACATGGACGGGGTTTTTTTAGTGCGCCAAGAAATTACTCTGGGCGAACCTGTGCAGCTTGCATACCCTTTTGGCCTTTCTCAGCCACGAAGGAAACGGTCTGGCCTTCTTTCAGGCTTTTGAAACCGTCGCTTTCGATAGCTTTGAAGTGTACGAACAGGTCGTCACCGCCACCTTGAGGAGTGATGAAGCCGAAGCCTTTTTCATCGTTGAACCATTTAACGGTGCCGGTTTGGCGATTAGACATGGTGTATCTCCAAGAAACATATATTTTCAGTGTACTGTGCTGCTCAGGCCAACTGGGCACACCCGGGTATCATAGTCGAAATGTTCGATTTGGGACCCCCCCAGACGCGCTGTTTGCCAATCAGTCGTGTTTACTTTACCGCCTTTACCCGCTGAAAGGCCCGGTTTTAAAGGCTTTCAGCCGAAAGTAAAGACGATAAAAAAAGCTGTAAAACCTGAATAAATCGTTCAAAAAAGCCTGAAATCAGTGTTTTTCAACCCTGCCGGGCTCGTTCAGGAAGCCTGCTTTCTCACTTTTTCGCCTTGTTGTCAGCCTTGCATTTTGCGATCTGGCCCAGTGCCTTTTGCTGCAGATCCGGGGTGGCCTTGTTGTCCATCAAGGCCTGGATGTCCGAGGCTGGATAGGACTTGATCGCATCGGCGCCACAGGCGCAATGAGCCTTGGCAGCGGCCGGGCCGATCTGGGGTGCTGCCGCCTCCGTGCATTGGGCCATGTATTTTTCGCGCTCGCCTTTGGGCCAGTCGGCATGGGCGGTCAGTGGAAGCAGCAGGGCGAGTGGGGCGACTACTGCAAACAATGTATTGAGACGCATGCGAAGATGCTCCTTTCGGGTCGATGTCTTGATATCTGAGGCGTTGCGCTCGGTTCAGTTCAGCACTCTGGCATAAAAACCGTGGATTTACGCCTGCTTCAATTCGAGCGCGGTGATGACCGTTCATCTGTGCTAGCATGCCGGGCTCGGGTATTTCCAGGCTGCGGATGACAACTCGTCCCGGCGGCAAATGTTCGAAATAACCCTGATTTGAATCCCAGTCACTCTGGTTCGGTTTTCCCGGTTGGCCGCAAGGCTCCTGCCGCTGTAAGGCAGGCGTTCGTCATTGAATGGCCTGGACTGGATCTTGTACTGGCTCATCCCAACCCACGTGACCTTTGGTAGGGGTCACCACTAGGAGAGGAGGCGCCATGCCAACTATTACTCTTCCCGACGGCAGTCAACGTTCATTCGATCACCCGGTTTCCGTAGCCGAGGTCGCCGCATCCATCGGCGCGGGCCTGGCCAAGGCCACCCTGGCCGGCAAGGTCAACGGCAAGCTGGTCGACGCCAGTGACGTCATCGACAGCGACGCCACGCTGCAAATCATCACGCCAAAGGATGAAGAGGGGCTGGAGATCATTCGCCACTCTTGCGCGCACCTGGTCGGCCACGCGGTCAAGCAGCTGTACCCGAGCGCGAAGATGGTCATCGGGCCGGTCATCGACGAAGGCTTCTATTACGACATCGCCTTCGAGCGTCCTTTCACGCCGGAAGACATGGCGGCCATCGAACAGCGCATGCAGCAGCTGATCGAGAAGGATTACGACGTCATCAAGAAAGTCACCCCGCGCGCCGAAGTCATCGAAGTCTTCAAGGCCCGTGGCGAGGACTACAAGTTGCGTCTGGTGGAAGACATGCCGGACGAGCAGGCCATGGGCCTGTACTACCACGAAGAATACGTCGACATGTGCCGTGGCCCGCACGTGCCGAACACGCGTTTCCTCAAATCCTTCAAGCTGACCAAGCTGTCCGGCGCCTACTGGCGTGGCGATGCGAAGAACGAGCAGTTGCAGCGCGTCTATGGCACTGCCTGGGCCGACAAGAAGCAACTGGCGGCCTACATCCAGCGTATCGAAGAAGCCGAGAAGCGCGATCACCGCAAGATCGGCAAGCGCCTGGGCCTGTTCCACACCCAGGAAGAATCCCCGGGCATGGTGTTCTGGCACCCTAACGGCTGGACCCTGTACCAGGTGCTCGAGCAGTACATGCGCCAGGTCCAGCGTGAAAACGGCTACCTCGAGATCAAGACGCCGCAAGTAGTGGACCGCAGCCTATGGGAGAAATCCGGGCACTGGGCCAACTACGCCGACAACATGTTCACCACCCAGTCGGAAAACCGCGACTACGCCATCAAGCCGATGAACTGCCCTTGCCACGTGCAGGTGTTCAACCAGGGCCTGAAAAGCTACCGCGAGTTGCCGATGCGCCTGGCCGAGTTCGGTGCCTGCCACCGTAATGAGCCTTCGGGTGCGCTGCACGGCATCATGCGCGTGCGTGCGTTCACCCAGGACGATGCGCACATTTTCTGCACTGAAGAGCAGATGCAGGCCGAATCCGCCGCCTTCATCAAGCTGACCATGGACGTCTACCGCGACTTCGGCTTCACCGAAGTCGAAATGAAACTGTCCACTCGTCCGGAAAAGCGCGTTGGCTCCGACGAACTGTGGGATCGCGCCGAAGCGGCCCTGGCGGCTGCCCTCGATAGCGCGGGCCTGGCGTACGACCTGCAGCCGGGTGAGGGGGCCTTCTACGGTCCGAAAATCGAATTCTCGCTGAAAGATTGCCTCGGTCGCGTGTGGCAGTGTGGTACCTTGCAGCTCGATTTCAACCTGCCGATCCGTCTGGGCGCCGAATACGTGTCCGAAGACAACAGCCGCAAGCACCCGGTCATGCTTCACCGCGCGATTCTCGGTTCCTTCGAGCGTTTCGTCGGGATCCTGATCGAGCACTACGAGGGTGCGTTCCCCGCGTGGCTGGCGCCGACCCAGGCAGTGATCATGAATATCACTGATAAACAGGCAGATTTTGCCGCCGAAGTCGAAAAAACTCTCAACCAAAGCGGATTTCGTGCCAAGTCCGACTTGAGAAATGAAAAGATCGGCTTTAAAATCCGCGAGCATACTTTGCTCAAGGTTCCCTTTCTCTTGGTTATTGGAGATCGGGAGGTCGAGATGCAGACTGTCGCTGTGCGTACTCGTGAAGGTGCTGACCTGGGCTCGATGCCCGTCGCCGAATTCGCTGAGTTCCTCGCGCAAGCGGTTTCCCGGCGTGGTCGCCCAGATTTGGAGTAATTATTATTAAGCGTGAAATGAGACAAGATAAACGAGCTGCACCGAAAGCCCCGATCAACGAGAATATCTCGGCACGCGAGGTTCGGTTAATTGGCGCTGACGGCGAGCAGATTGGCATCGTCTCGATTGATGAAGCGCTTCGTATTGCTGAAGAAGCCAAGCTTGATCTGGTAGAAATTTCCGCAGACGCAGTCCCACCGGTTTGCCGGGTGATGGACTACGGCAAGTCGATCTTCGAAAAGAAGAAGCAGATTGCCGCGGCGAAGAAAAACCAGAAGCAGATTCAGGTAAAAGAAATCAAGTTTCGTCCAGGGACGGAGGAAGGGGATTACCAGGTAAAACTGCGCAACCTGGTACGTTTCCTGAGTGACGGGGACAGGGCCAAGGTATCCTTGCGATTCCGCGGCCGTGAGATGGCCCACCAGGAGCTGGGGATGGAACTCCTCAAGCGGGTTGAACAAGACCTGCTCGAGTACGGTTCGGTCGAACAGCATCCTAAGATGGAAGGACGCCAGCTGATCATGGTCATCGCCCCGAAAAAGAAGAAGTAATCACCAGGGCACGGCAGGCCTTGCGATTATGTTTATCAACTGAATGCGGAGTATCCGAACATGCCAAAGATGAAAACCAAAAGTGGTGCTGCTAAGCGGTTTCTGAAAACTGCTAACGGTATCAAGCACAAGCACGCTTTCAAGAGCCACATCCTGACCAAAATGTCGACCAAGCGTAAGCGTCAACTGCGCGGTAGCAGCTTGCTGCATCCGTCTGACGTGGCAAAAGTCGAGCGCATGCTGCGCCTTCGTTAATTTTTGGATCAAGAATAGAGGAAGTAACTCATGGCTCGTGTAAAGCGTGGCGTCATTGCCCGTAAGCGTCACAAAAAAATTCTGAAACTTGCTAAAGGCTACTACGGCGCGCGTTCCCGCGTATTCCGTGTTGCCAAGCAAGCGGTAATCAAGGCAGGCCAATACGCCTACCGTGACCGTCGTCAGAAAAAACGTCAGTTCCGCGCTCTGTGGATCGCTCGTATCAACGCTGGTGCTCGTGTTAACGGTCTGTCCTACAGCCGTTTCATTGCCGGCCTGAAAAAAGCGTCCATCGAGATCGACCGTAAGGTTCTGGCTGATCTGGCAGTGAACGAAAAAGCGGCGTTTGCTGCGATTGTCGAGAAAGCTAAAGCCACCTTGGCTTAAGTACCCCCGACAGTCACCAGGGCTCACCTCTGTGGGCTCGGGTGTTAAACGTCATAAATAGGGGAAGAGCCTTAAAGCTCTTCCCCTATTTTGTATCTGGAGTCTGTACATGGAAAACCTGGATGCGCTGGTCGCTCAAGCACTAGAGGCTGTGCAAAGCGCTGAAGATATCAATGCCCTGGAGCAAATCCGGGTTCTGTACCTTGGCAAGAAGGGCGAGTTGACCCAGGTGATGAAGACCCTGGGGAACCTGCCGGCCGAAGAGCGTCCGCAGGTCGGTGCGCTGATCAACGTTGCCAAGGAACGTGTCACAGAGGTCCTTAACGCGCGCAAGGCGTTGTTCGAGGAGGCGGATCTGGCTGCCAAACTCGCCGCCGAGTCCATCGACGTGACCCTGCCTGGCCGTGGCCAGACTTCCGGCGGCCTGCATCCGGTGACCCGCACGCTGGAACGCATCGAGCAGTTCTTCACCCACATCGGCTACGGCATTGCCGAAGGCCCTGAGGTCGAAGACGACTACCACAACTTCGAGGCGCTCAACATCCCAGGCCATCACCCGGCCCGGTCGATGCATGACACCTTTTATTTCAATGCGAACATGCTGTTGCGCACACATACCTCGCCGGTACAGGTCCGCACCATGGAATCGCAGCAGCCGCCGATCCGCATCGTCTGCCCAGGCCGTGTGTACCGCAGCGACTCCGATATCACCCACTCGCCGATGTTCCACCAGGTCGAAGGCCTGCTGGTTGATCGCGACATCAATTTCGCCGACCTCAAAGGCACGATCGAAGAGTTCCTGCGGGTGTTCTTCGAAAAAGAACTGGCGGTACGTTTCCGCCCTTCGTACTTCCCGTTCACCGAGCCATCGGCTGAAGTCGACATGGAATGCGTGATGTGCAGCGGCAAAGGCTGCCGCGTCTGCAAACAGACTGGCTGGCTGGAAGTCATGGGCTGCGGCATGGTTCACCCGAACGTGCTGCGTATGTCCGGTATCGATCCGGAAGAATTCTCGGGTTTTGCTTTCGGCATGGGCGCCGAGCGCCTGGCCATGCTGCGTTACGGTGTGAATGACTTGCGCCTGTTCTTCGACAACGACTTGCGGTTCCTTGCGCAGTTTCGCTAGGTCGCGGTCGGTAACGAATCTATTAGGAGAGCAGGATGAAATTCAGTGAACAATGGCTGCGCGGCTGGGTAAGCCCGCAGGTAAGTCGGGACGAGCTGGTTGCTCGCCTGTCGATGGCCGGTCTTGAGGTCGATAGCGTCACGCCGGCCGCCGGTGAATTCAGCGGCGTGGTGGTGGGCGAGGTGTTGAGCACCGAGCAACACCCGGACGCTGACAAATTGCGGGTTTGCCAGGTCAGCAATGGCGCGGAAACCTTCCAGGTGGTCTGCGGCGCGCCCAACGTGCGCCCGGGTCTGAAGATCCCGTTCGCCATGATCGGTGCCGAACTGCCGGGCGACTTCAAGATCAAGAAAGCCAAGCTGCGCGGCGTCGAGTCCAACGGCATGTTGTGCTCCCAGGCCGAGCTGCAGATTGGCGAAGGCAACGATGGCTTGATGGAACTGCCGGCGGATGCGCCGGTGGGCCAGGATATTCGTGAATACCTGGGCCTGGACGATGCGAGCATCGAGGTCGACCTGACGCCGAACCGTGGCGACTGCCTGTCCCTGGCCGGCCTGGCCCGCGAAGTCGGCGCGCTGTATGCCGTCCCCGTGACGCGTCCTGTGGTCGCGGCCGTGCCAGCGGTGCATGATGAGGTGCGTTCGGTTGAAGTCCTCGCGCCAGCGGCGTGCCCACGTTACCTGGGCCGCGTGATCCGTAACGTCGACCTGTCGAAGCCGACGCCGCTGTGGATGGTCGAGCGCCTGCGCCGTGCCGACGTGCGCAGCATCGACGCCGCCGTCGACATCACCAACTACGTGATGCTGGAGCTGGGTCAACCGCTGCACGCGTTCGATCTCGCCGAAATCAACGGCGGTATTCGCGTGCGCATGGCCGAAGAGGGCGAGAAGCTGGTCCTGCTCGACGGCCAGGAAGTGACCTTGCGCAGCGATACACTGGTGATTGCCGACCATTCCCGCGCCTTGGCGATTGCCGGCGTAATGGGTGGCGAGCACAGCGGTGTTTCCACCACGACCCGTGACGTATTCCTTGAAAGCGCGTTCTTCGACCAGATCGCAGTGGCTGGCAAGGCGCGCTCCTATGGGCTGCACACCGATGCTTCGCACCGTTACGAGCGTGGCGTGGACTGGCAACTGGCCCGTGAAGCCATGGAGCGCGCCACTGGCTTGCTGCTGGACATCACCGGTGGCGAAGCTGGCCCGATCATCGAAACTGTCAGCGAACAGCACCTGCCGAAGATCGCTCCGATCACGCTGCGTGCCCAACGCATCACCCAGATGCTGGGCATGGAAATGGACGCTGCCGAAGTCGAGCGCCTGCTCAGTGCCCTTGGCCTGGGTATCAGTGCGGATGGGGCAGGGCAGTGGCGCGTCGAAGTGCCAAGCCATCGCTTCGATATCAGCCTGGAAGTCGACCTGATCGAAGAACTGGCCCGCTTGTATGGCTACAACCGCCTGCCGGTTCGCTACCCGCAAGCACGCCTGGCCCCACAGGCCAAGGCTGAAGCTCGCAGCGACCTGCCGGAACTGCGCCGCCTGCTGGTGGCCCGCGGTTATCAGGAAGCGATCACCTACAGCTTCATCGATCCGCGTCAGTTCGAGCTGTTCAATCCAGGTGTCGAGCCGCTGTTGCTGGCCAACCCGATCTCCAACGACATGGCCGCCATGCGCTCGTCGCTGTGGCCTGGTTTGGTCAAGTCGCTGCAGCACAACCTGAACCGTCAGCAGGATCGCGTGCGTCTGTTCGAAAGCGGCCTGCGCTTCGTCGGTCAACTGGACGGCTTGAAGCAAGAGTCGATGCTGGCCGGTGTGGTCTGCGGCAGTCGCTTGCCGGAAGGCTGGGCCCAAGGTCGCGATGTCGTCGATTTCTTCGACGTCAAGGCTGACGTGGAAGCGGTGCTCGGCTTCGCCGGTGCGCTCGACGCGTTCACTTTCGTGCCGGGTAAGCATCCAGCGCTGCATCCTGGACAGACCGCACGCATCGAGCGAGACGGGCGCGAAGTCGGCTATGTCGGTGCCATTCACCCGGAACTGTCGAAAACCCTGGGCCTTGATCGTCCGGTCTTCGTTTTCGAGCTGGTTCTGGCTGAAGTCGCCCAGGGGAAAATGCCGAAATTCCAGGAGTTATCGCGCTTTCCTGAAGTGCGTCGTGACCTGGCGCTGCTGGCTGATCGCGACGTTGCATCCAGCGCTGTGCTGGAGGTAATCCGTGAAAATGCAGGCGAATGGCTCACGGACCTCAGGCTATTTGACGTGTATCAGGGTAAAGGCATTGATCCGCATAGAAAAAGCCTTGCAGTTGGCTTGACCTGGCAGCATCCATCGCGCACTCTTAATGACGATGAGGTGAATACCGCAACGCAGAACATCCTCACCTCGCTCGAAAACAGGTTGAACGCCACGTTAAGGAAGTGACGTATGGGGGCTCTGACGAAAGCTGAGATGGCGGAACGTCTGTATGAGGAGCTGGGCCTGAATAAACGGGAGGCCAAAGAATTGGTCGAACTGTTTTTCGAAGAAATCAGGCACGCTCTGGAAGACAACGAGCAGGTCAAGTTGTCCGGTTTCGGCAATTTCGACCTTCGGGACAAACGCCAGCGGCCTGGCCGCAATCCGAAAACGGGAGAAGAAATCCCGATCACGGCTCGCCGTGTGGTCACCTTTCGTCCAGGGCAGAAGTTGAAGGCCCGAGTTGAGGCTTATGCTGGAACCAAGTCATAACGACGAACTACCCGTCATCCCGGGCAAACGCTACTTCACCATTGGTGAAGTCAGCGAGCTGTGTGCGGTAAAGCCGCACGTGCTGCGCTATTGGGAGCAGGAGTTTCCTCAACTCAACCCGGTCAAGCGCCGCGGAAACCGCCGGTATTATCAGCGTCAAGACGTGCTGATGATCCGGCAGATCCGCGCGCTGCTGTACGATCAGGGGTTCACCATCGGCGGCGCACGCCTGCGCCTCTCCGGTGATGAGGCCAAAGACGATACAACCCAGTACAAACAGATGATCCGCCAGATGATCGCCGAGCTTGAAGATGTGCTGGTGGTGCTCAAGAAATAAATTTCTGCTTTTAAATACTTCCAGTTTTCAAAAGCTTGCGATATATTCCTGAGCGTTCCGTTGAGAAGCGGAACAAGATTCACGCCTAGTCGGGGCGTAGCGCAGTCCGGTAGCGCACTAGCATGGGGTGCTAGGGGTCGAGTGTTCGAATCACTCCGTCCCGACCATATTTTTCAATGACTTAGCCCAATCTGAAAAGGTTGGGCTTTTTCATGCCTAAAAAATACCCCGCATTGCCTGGGTGGCTGGGCTGAAAATCCAGAGCCGTTTCTAACGTTCCTGCTTCATCCTCCAGGTTCTGTCATGGACGAAAACGGCCCCAGTGCTCATCCAACAATACGTCCGGTTGTCGTGGCTCACCTTGAAGCACTGTTGCGAGAGTCGGTCATGGCCGACAAGGCCACGGAGGTCGCTGCTGTGCGTGTTTCTACACCTAACTTCACATACACATGTTCCAGATGTTTGTTCACGGTGCGTGGGCTCAGATCAAGAATGGTGCCGATGTCGCGGTTGGTCTTGCCGCAGGCCACCCAGCGCAGAACCTCGACTTCCCGACCGGTGAGCTGAAAGCGTGCCGACAGCACCCTGTGCGCCGGCTCGTCGTCCAGGCTCGGCGGGGCTGGTTGTGACGCCGCTCGGGCCGACAGCAGGATGCGCGAGGTGCGCAGGTGCGCGGCGACCCGGGCCAGCACTTCGTCGGTCTGGATCGGCTTGGTCACGTAGTCGCTGCCACCCACTTCAAAGCCCTGGACCACATGCCTGCTTTCCGTCAGCGCGGTCATGAACAGCACTGGAATATCGGCGTTGGCCGGTTGCTCCTTGATCCGCCGGCAGGTCTCGAAGCCGTCCAGGCCCGGCATCATCGCATCCAGCAGGATCAGGTCTGGACGCCGGCGTTCGATGCGGTTCAGGGCGCTGAGCCCGTCGAGGGCCACCAGCACCATGTAGCCGGCATCGTTGAGGGCGTCGGAGAGCATGGCGAGGTTGTCCGGGGTGTCGTCCACAATCAACACGACACCGGGTTCAGCGACTGTGGTCAGTGCATTCATCTTCTGCCTCCTTGAGGGCGCGGTTGATTTCGTCCAGGCGAAAATTTTTCAGCAGCTTGCGTAGCGAACTGATGAAAGGGGCGGTGGCTGGCGTCTCGGCCTGGATGGCGTCGAGTTTTTCGTGCAGACCGCGTACGTAGCCGATGGCGCTGAGTTCGCCGAGGGCGATGAGGTCAGGCTGTGAGGGCAATATCCCCGGTTCGGGGAATGTCGCAGGAGCTGGTTTTTCGCGGCGCAGCCAGTGCAGGTCGAGCTGTTTCTGGATCCGCTCGAGCAGCTCCGGGGTGTGTACCGGCTTGGCAAGGTAGTCGTTGCAGACACTGGCCAGGCTGCGCTCGCGCTCGTCGTTAAAGGCATTGGCCGATATCACGATGATCGGTGCCGTGGACAACGCATTGCGGCGGATCAGCCGGCTGGTTTCCCAGCCATCCATCGTCGGCATCGACAGGTCCATGAGAATCAGGTCCGGCCCCAGCAGGGCGACCTGGCGAATCGCTTCCTGGCCGTTGCTGGCCTGGACCACTTCAAAGCCCAGGGGCGTAAGCATGCCGCTGAGGACCTTGCGATGGTCCACATGGTCGTCCACTACCAACACCAGACGCCGCGGCCCCTGGTAGCCGATGATGTCGTGTTCGACATGGATCACCGCTTGCGGCACCCGTACTTGCGAGAGAAACAGGCGCACCTGGAAACAGGTGCCCTTGTCCTGCTGACTCTTGACCTGCAACTCGCCGCCCATCAGCGAGGTGAGCATGCGGGTAATGGTCAGGCCCAGGCCAACGCCCTTGTCCTGGCGCATCAGATCACCGCGCTCGAAAGGCTGGAAGATTCGCTCGATGTGCTCGGGGTCGATGCCGATACCTGTGTCGATGATGTCGAAGGTTGCCGTCTCGCGCATGTAACTGACCCGCAGGCAGACTTCGCCGCTGTCGGTGAAATTGACCGCATTGCCCAACAGGTTGATGAGGATCTGCCGGACGCGCTTTTCGTCGCCTCGCACCACCGCCGGCATCTTGCCGATCAGCTCCAGGCGAAAGCGCAACCCTTTGTCCCGTGCTTGTGGGGTGAACATCAGCTCCAGATCGTGGATCAGTTCCGGAAAGGGGATTTCCGTCGGTTCCAGGCGCAATTTGCCAGCCTCGATCTTGGCCACATCGAGCAGGCCGTCGATCAGCGACAGCAGGTGCGAGCCGCTGCGCAGGATGGTCGCCAGGGCATCCTGATGCTGCTCCGGCATGGCCGCATCGCGCTGCAGGATCTGGGTAAAACCGAGGATGCTGTTCAACGGTGTACGCAGTTCGTGGGACAGTCCGGTGACGTAGCGACTCTTGGCCGCGTTGGCCGCCTCGGAAGCCTCCTTGGCATCTTGCAGGGCCTGGTCGGTCAAGCGGTGGGCTTCGATTTCCTGCATCAGCAGCAGGGTCTGGCGGTCCGATTCTTCCTGGGCCACGCGGCGGCTTTCCCGCGTCAGAACGACCCACCAGGCGAGGATGGCCGCCAGTACCGAGAGCGTCAGGAAGGCCTGGAAAAATGCCTGGTACAGCGTCGCCTGGGCTTGCGGCGAGTGGGGCAGTCCCTGGGAGGCCTGGCCATAGATCAGCGCCAGAGCGCCGCTGAGCATCAGGATCAGCGCGAGCAGCAGGCCCAGGTAATGCACTAGCCGGGTGTGCAGGCGTGGCACCGTTGCATTGGGCAGCAACCAATGCAACAGCGCTTCGAACTGCGCCGACAGACGCCCGTGAGGTTTGCAGCGATCGCCGCAACGCGCGTCCAGCGAACAGCAAAGTGAGCAGATGGGCGTGCTGTAGGCCGGACAGAAAGCCATGTCGGCGGTTTCGAACGGGTTGCTGCACAGGCCGCAGGTGATCAGCGTGCTCGGTGCCACCGGTTGCAGCAGTAGCGGATCGCGGGTGCGGGCAATGTAATAGCGGCTGCGTGTGGCCCAGGCCAGCAGCGGGGTCATGACCAGCGAGGTGCCGAGGGCGACGAAGGGCGGGGCGGCCTGGGCCAGCGCACCAAATAGACCGAAGTGGGCGAGGACCGACAGCAGCGAGGCAATCAGCATGGAGCCGACGCCCACCGGGTTGATGTCGTAGAGGTGAGCGCGCTTGAACTCGATGTATTTCGGTGACAACCCCAAGGGTTTGTTGATCACCAGGTCGGCGACCACCGAGCCGATCCAGGCGATGGCGATGTTGGCGTAGAGACCGAGCACCTGGTCGATGACGTCGAATACCCCCAGCTCCATCAGCATCAGGGCAATCGCCACATTGAACACCAGCCAAACTACGCGGCCGGGGTGACTGTGGGTGACCCGGGCGAAAAAGTTCGACCAGGCCAGGGAGCCGGCGTAGGCGTTGGTCAGGTTGATCTTCATCTGCGAGACGAAGACGAACAGCACCATGGCCGCCAGGGCCCATTCCGGCGAGGCGAACACATAACCGAAGGCCACCAGGTACATCTGGGTCGGCTCTGTAGCGCGCTCGATGGGGATCTCGTGTTGCAGGGCGAGAAACGCCAGGAAGGCGCCAGCGAACATTTTCAGGGCGCCGGGCAGGATCCAGCCGGGGCCGGCGCAGAGCAGGGCGGCCCACCAGCGCTTGCGGTTGGACGCGGTTTTTTCCGGCAGGAAGCGCAGGTAGTCGACCTGTTCGCCGATCTGCGTCACCAGGGACAGGGCCACGGTACAGGCCGCGCAAAACGCCAGCAGATTGAAGTCGCCGCTGGCATCACGGCCCTGGAAACTGGTCCAGTCGCTGAAGGCCTCGGGGTTTTTCAGCAGCACAAACAGATAGGGCAGCACCAGCAGCACCAGCCACAACGGCTGGGTCCAGAGTTGCAGGCGGCTGATCAGGGTCACCCCATAGGCCACCAGGGGGATCACCAGCACAGAGCAGATCACATAGGCAAAGGCCAATGGGATATGGAAGTACAGCTCCAAGGCCAGGGCCATGATCGCTGCTTCCAGGGCGAAGAACAGAAAGGTGAAGCTGGCGTAGATCAGTGAGGTGATGGTCGAGCCGATGTAGCCGAAGCCGGCACCGCGGGTCAACAGGTCCATATCGACGCCGTAGCGGGCAGCGTAGTAGCTGACGGGCAGGCCGGTGAGGAAGATGATCAGGCTCACGGCGAGGATCGCCCAGAAGGTGTTGGTGAAGCCGTAGCTCAGGGCCAGCACCCCGCCAATCGCCTCCAGGGCCAGGAACGACACCGCGCCCAGGGCGGTGTTGGCGATGCGCAGTTCCGACCACCTGCGAAAGGACTTTGGTGTGTAACGCAGGGCGTAGTCTTCCATGGTTTCGTCGGCGACCCAGCTGTTGTAGTCGCGACGGATCTTGGCGATGCGCTGGGTGCCAGGTGGAAGCACGACGAAAGACTCCTGGGGTCAAGGCGCTCCGTGCCTGGCGGGTGTGCCCGTGGTGGATAGCCGAGCAATTTTCATGCCCTGCACCGCGCCGTCTTGCCGCGCCAACTGTTGCCTGCGCGCGCGTCCGCGCAGTGCCGTTCAGGCGGGGCCTGGAGCGATAGCCTGCGCCGCCTTGGTGCATTTTTCCCTACGTCAAATGACGTATGCGCTTACGTCAGGCTGCGTATACCCGTCGCCGATCCGCGCAGCCATGCTGATGCCACCACCGTTGCCGGCCGCCCCAAGGCGAGCTGTCAGCGTCACCGCAGAGGAGTAGCAGCATGGAACCACGATTGATCCGGACCAAAGGCCTGTTGCCGCGCCGCCTGGCGCTGGGGGCGGCGGCCCTGTCGCTATTGGCTGCCAGTGTGTTCAGCCAGGGTGTATGGGCCGACGAGGCCAATAGCACCGGCCTGGCGGTGACCGCCACTGAAGTCACGGTGGGCCAGTTGCACTCGGCCACCGGCACCATGGCGATTTCGGAGACCGGTTCGATCCAGGCCGAACGCCTGGCCATCGAGCAGATCAACGCTTCAGGCGGCATCCTCGGTCGGCAGATCAAGGTGATCCAAGAAGACGGCGCCTCCGACTGGCCGACCTTCGCCGAGAAGGCCAAGAAGCTTTTGGTCAACGACAAGGTGGCCACGGTGTTCGGCTGCTGGACCTCGGCGTCGCGCAAGGCTGTGCTGCCGATCTTCGAGAAAGAAAACGGCCTGCTTTACTACCCGACTTTCTACGAGGGGCTGGAGCAGTCGAAGAACGTGATCTACACGGGCCAGGAAGCCACCCAGCAAATCCTCGCCAGCCTCGACTGGATCGCCAAGACCAAAGGCGCCAAAACCTTCTACCTGGTGGGATCGGACTATATCTGGCCACGCACCTCGATGAAAATTGCCCGCAAGCACATTGAAAACGTGCTGCACGGCACCGTGGTCGGCGAAGACTATTACCCGCTCGGCAACACCCAGTTCGGTTCGCTGATCAACAAAGTCAAGTTGAAGAAGCCCGACGTGGTGTTCGCGGCAGTGGTGGGTGGCTCCAACGTGGCCTTCTACAAGCAACTCAATGCGGCGGGTGTCAATTCGGCCAAGCAGACCTTGCTCACGCTCTCGGTCACCGAAGATGAGTTGCTGGGCATCGGCGGCGAGAACATGGCCGGTTTCTATGCCTCGATGAAGTACTTCCAGAGCCTGGACAACCCCAACAACAAAGCCTTCGTCGACGCTTTCAAGGCCAAGTACGGCAAGGATTCGGTGATCGGCGACGTGACCCAGGCCGCGTACCTGGGCCCATGGTTGTGGAAGGCCGCGGTGGAAAAAGCCGGCAGCTTCGATGTCGACAAAGTGGTTGCAGCCTCGCCGGGCATCGAGTTGAAAACCGCGCCTGAAGGCTACGTCAAAGTGCATGAGAACCATCACCTGTGGAGCAAGACCCGCATCGGTGAAGTGCAGCCCGATGGCCAGTTCAAAGTGGTGTACGAGTCCGATCTGATCGAGCCGAATCCGTTCCCTAAAGGCTATCAGTAAGGTCTGGGCCATCGCGGCAAGCCGACTCCAACACTCCGTAGGAGCTGGCTTGCCGGCGATGGAGCTCCAACTTTTTTCCACATCCTCCCTCCAAGCAGGAGTCCATCATCATGGAATGGCTATCGGAATTTGGTGCCATCGCGGCGATGCAGGGGTTCAACGGCTTGTCCGTGTTCTGTGTGCTGCTGTTGATGGCATTGGGGCTGGCGATCATTTTCGGCCAGATGGGGGTCATCAACATGGCCCACGGCGAGTTCCTCACGATCGGCGCCTACACCACCTATGTCTGTTCGAGCCTGACCAGTCATTTCGCTCCGTGGTTTCAACCCTATTATTTTTTCCTCGCCATCGCCCTGTCGTTTCTGGTAGCCGGGGCCATCGGCTGGCTGGTGGAGTGGGCGATGATCAGTCGGCTCTACAAGCGTCCGTTGGACACATTGCTGGCGACCTGGGGGCTGTCCCTAGTGATGCAGCAGACCTTCCGTTCGGTGTTCGGCGCCCGTGAAGTCAGCGCCACGCCGCCGGAGTGGCTGATGGGCTCGTTCAACTTCACCGAGTCCATCGAGATCCCGCGCAACGGTCTGTTCATGATGGCCCTGACCCTGCTGCTCACCGCGGCCATTTTTCTCTTGCTTTACCGCTCACGCTGGGGCCTGCAAGTGCGGGCCACGGTGCAAAACCGGCTGATGAGCCGTGCCGTTGGCATCAACACGCGCAAGGTCGACCGCATGACCTTTGCCCTCGGTTGTGGTGTCGCGGGGGTGGCCGGCGCGGCCTTTACCACCATTGGCTCCACCGGGCCCACCGCGGGCTCGCAGTACATAGTCGACACCTTCCTGGTGGTGGTCTTCGGCGGCGCACAAAGCCTGTTCGGCACTATTGCGTCGGCGTTCGTCATTGCCCAGACCCAATCGATCTCGGAGTTCTTCCTCAGTGGTTCGATGGCCAAGGTGCTGACCCTGTCCGGGGTGATTCTGATCCTGATGTTGCGCCCTCAAGGGTTGTTCTCCATCAAAGTGCGCAAGTAGAGGCGAGCCAATGAAGCTTTTAGACAAGATGCTGGCGGGCAAGCAGAACCTGTTGGGCGTGGCCCTGTTGGCGCTACTGATTCTCGTGGTCTTCCCGCTGACCCTGGATGCCTTTCGCCTGAACATGGTGGGCAAGTACCTGACCTATGCCTTCGTCGCTGTCGGCCTGGTGCTGTGTTGGGGCTATGGCGGCATTCTCAGCCTCGGACAAGGGGTGTTCTTCGGCGTCGGCGGCTACTGCATGGCGATGTTTCTCAAGCTCGAAGCCTCCGACCCGCAGAGCACCAAAATCCAGTCGACGCCGGGCATTCCGGATTTCATGGACTGGAACCAGATCACCGAACTGCCGTGGCTCTGGGTACCGTTCCACAGTTTCAGCTTCACCCTGTTGGCGGTGATCCTGGTGCCGGTAGGGCTGGCCTTCATCATTGGCATGGCGCTGTTCAAGCGGCGGGTAGGGGATGTTTATTTCTCTATCGTCAGCCAGGCCATCGCGCTGATTCTCACGGTGCTGATCGTCGGCCAGCAGGGCCTGACCGGCGGAGTCAACGGCATCACCGATCTCAAGACGCTGCTGGGCTGGGACCTGCGCAGTGACAGCGCCAAGCTGCTGCTGTACTTCATCAACGCGGCCTTGTTGTTCGGCTGCATTTTCATCGGCCGTTTTGTCCTTGCGTCGAAGCTCGGGCGGCTGCTGATGGCGATGCGCGATAAAGAGGAGCGGGTGCGCTTCTCCGGTTATGACGTGGCCAGCTTCAAGATTTTCGTGTTCTGCATCGCCGCTGCCTTCTCGGCCATAGGCGGCGCCATGTTCGCCTTGCAGGTGGGCTTCATGTCGCCTTCGTTCGTCGGCATCGTGCCATCCATCGAGATGGTGATCTTTGCCGCTGTCGGCGGGCGCATGTCGCTGCTGGGCGCGGTGTATGGGGCCTTGCTGGTGAACTACGGCAAGACCTATTTCTCCGAGTCCTTCCCCGAATTGTGGCTGTACCTGATGGGCGGGCTGTTCATTGCCGTGGTCATGTACTTCCCCAATGGTTTGGCCGGACTTTGGGACAGCCATGGCCGCCAGACCCTTGGCCGTTTATTGCGGCGTACCCCGCAGCAAGCTGCCGTTGCCGCGCCCCTGCCGGAGACGTCGCGCACTGCACCGCCGACCCCTGCTTCTGAACGCCCTTCGCTGGAGACGCAACCATGACCGCCGTAGGTTTTCAGATGAACAAGCCGGTGCTGGTTATCGAGGGGCTGACGGTGTCCTTCGACGGTTTCAAGGCCGTGGACAACCTCAACCTGTACATCGACCGCAATGAAGTGCGGGTGGTGATCGGGCCCAACGGCGCAGGCAAGACCACGGTGCTCGACCTGATCTGCGGCAAGACCCGCGCCACCAGCGGCAGCATCCAGTTCGATGGAAAGGAACTGACCAGGATGCGCGAGTACAACATCGTCCGTGCCGGTGTCGGGCGCAAATTCCAGAACCCGTCGATCTACGAAAACCTCACGGTGTTCGAGAACCTGGAGATGTCCTACCCGGCGGGGCGCAAGGTGTTTGGCGCGTTGTTCTTCAAACGCAGTGCCGCAGTGATTGCCCGGGTTGAAGAGGTGGCGCGGGAGATCTTTCTCGGCGAGCTGTTGCAGCAACAGGCCGACCTGCTGTCCCACGGCCAGAAGCAGTGGCTGGAGATCGGCATGCTGCTGATGCAGGACCCTGACCTGTTGATGCTCGATGAACCGGTCGCAGGGATGAGCGTCAACGAGCGCGTACAGACTGCGGAACTGCTCAAGCGCATCAGCCAGGGCCGCTCGGTGCTGGTGATCGAACACGACATGGAATTCGTCAAGAGCATCGCCCATAAGGTCACGGTGCTGCATCAGGGCAAGGTCCTGGCCGAGGGCAGCATGGAGTCGGTGCAGAGCAACCCGAAAGTCATCGAAGTCTATTTAGGCCATTGAGGAAGCAGGCATGTTCAACGTAGACAAGCTGTCCTGTGGTTACGGCCAGAGTCAGATCCTTCACGACCTCGACCTGGCCGTGGCCAAACGCGAAATCGTCGCCGTGATGGGACGCAACGGCATGGGCAAGACCACGCTGTTCAAGAGCTTGATGGGCATCCTTCCGCAGTGGCGGGGGCAGGTCAGCGTCGATGGTCAGGAAGTCTCGAACCTGGAAACCCACGAGCGGGTGGAGCACGGCATCGCCTATGTGCCTCAGGGGCGGATGATTTTCCCTAGCATGACGGTGTTGGAAAACATACAGACCGGCCTGCCGGCATCGGCCCGGGGCCAGGTGCCCGAAGACCTCTATGCGTTGTTTCCGGTGCTCCACGACATGCGCTCGCGCAAGGGTGGCAACCTTTCGGGCGGGCAGCAGCAACAACTGGCGATTGCCCGGGCACTGGCGACCAATCCCAAGGTGTTGTTGCTCGATGAACCCACCGAGGGCATCCAGCCATCGATCATCAAGGACATCGCCCGCACTTTGAAAGAGATCCGCCACCTGCGCGACCTGACCATTGTGGTCTCCGAGCAGGTGCTGTCATTCACCCTGGAAATCGCCGACCGCTTCCTGGTGATCGAGAAGGGTCGCTTCGTGATCGAGGAGACCCGGGACAAGGTCGACGAATCCACCATCAGTCGCTACCTCTGCGTGTAGGCGCGATCGCCCCCCTTGTAGCAGCTGGCAAGCCAGCTCAAAGGGGTACGTCATCCAACGTATTGGCCGATTCGTGCCGCCATTCGAGACTGGTTCCAACGCGGTACATCCCTAATGTTCAGGAGCTTCGCCATGACCGATACCTTGATCAAAGTCGACCTCAACCAGCCCGCCACCGAGAACGAACAGATCCACAACCGCTGGCATCCGGACATTCCCATGGCCTGCTGGGTCAAGCCGGGGGACGACTTTATTCTTGAGACTTACGACTGGACCGCTGGCGCGATCAAGAACAACGACGACGCTTCGGATGTGCGTGACGTCGACTTGTCCACCGTGCACTACCTGTCCGGTCCAGTGGGCGTGCATGGCGCCGAGCCGGGAGATCTGCTGGTGGTCGACCTGCTGGACATCGGCGCCAAGGCCGAATCGATGTGGGGCTTCAACGGCTTCTTCTCGCGGCAGAACGGTGGCGGATTCCTCACGGATCACTTTCCCAGCGCACAGAAAGCCATCTGGGATTTCAAAGGCATGTTTACCAGTTCGCGGCACATTCCCGGGGTTAACTTCGCCGGCCTGATCCACCCCGGATTGATCGGTTGCCTGCCCGACCCGGTAATGCTCGGCGACTGGAACCGCCGTGAGCAGGAACTGATCGACACCCACCCGACCCGCGTGCCGCCCCTGGCCAACGCGCCGCTGGCCGCCACCGCACACATGGGCAAGCTCAAGGGCCAGGCCCGGGATGATGCCGCGGCCACGGGCGCGCGCACCGTGCCACCGCGTGAACATGGTGGTAACTGCGATATCAAGGACTTGTCCCGGGGCTCGAAGATTTTCTTCCCGGTCTACGTCAAAGGCGCCGGGTTGTCAGTGGGGGATCTGCACTTCAGTCAGGGCGACGGCGAGATCACCTTTTGCGGTGCTATCGAGATGGCCGGCTGGGTTCATATGAAAGTCGAGCTGATCAAGGGCGGCATGGCCAAGTACGGGATCAAGAACCCAGTGTTCAAGCCCAGCCCGATCATCCCGACCTACCAGAACTACCTGATCTTCGAAGGTATCTCGGTGGATGAAGCCGGCAAACAGCACTACCTGGACGTGAATATCGCCTATCGCCAGGCCTGCCTGAATGCGATCAACTACCTGACCAAGTTTGGTTATTCCCCCGCCCAAGGCTATGCCCTGTTGGGTTCTGCGCCGGTGCAAGGGCATATCAGCGGCGTGGTCGATATCCCCAACGCCTGCGCGACCCTCTGGTTACCCACCGAAATCTTCGAGTTCGACATCAACCCCAACGCCAACGGTCCCATCAAACACCTCGACGGCAGTATCGATCTGCCGATTGCCCCGGACCTGTGAGACACGCCCGAGCTCGATCAATGTCTGGAGAGCGCCATGCCGACCTATGAGTACGAATGCCAAACCTGTGGTTCTTTCACAATGTTGCGGCCCATGGCCCAACGGCACGAGTCGTGCCAGTGCCCGTCTTGCGCGGGCCCGGGAGGGCGGTTGCTGTTGTCTGCGCCGGCACTGACGACGTTGTCGAGCAGTCAACGCCAGGCCATGGCGACCAACGAGCGAAGTGCCCACGCGCCGCAGACGCTTGGCGAGTACCAGCAGAACCGTCGTCATCCCAGTGGGTGCAGTTGTTGTGCACCGAGCAAACCGCTGGCCCCGACCAAAGAAAATCCACAGGGGCTCAAGCGTAAAACCGGCTCCAGACCTTGGATGATCAGTCATTAACAGAGGTAAATCTCATGCGTCATGGTGATATTTCCAGCAGCCCGGACACCGTGGGTGTCGCGGTCGTCAATTACAAAATGCCGCGGCTGCATACAAAAGCCGAGGTCATTGAAAACGCCCGCAAGATTGCCGACATCATCACGGGGATGAAAAGCGGTCTCCCCGGCATGGACCTGGTGGTGTTTCCTGAATACAGCACCATGGGCATCATGTACGACCACGATGAGATGATGGCGACTGCCGCCAGTATTCCAGGCGAAGAGACTGCGATCTTTTCCGCCGCGTGCCGTGCGGCTGACACGTGGGGGGTGTTTTCACTGACCGGTGAGCGGCATGAGGAACATCCCCACAAAGCCCCGTACAACACGTTGGTGTTGATCAATAACCAGGGCGAAATCGTCCAGAAGTACCGCAAGTGCATTCCCTGGTGCCCCATAGAAGGGTGGTATCCGGGTGATCGGACCTATGTCTGCGAGGGTCCCAAGGGCCTGCAAATCAGCTTGATCATTTGTGATGACGGTAACTACCCGGAGATCTGGCGCGACTGTGCGATGAAAGGAGCGGAGTTGATCGTCCGTTGCCAGGGCTATATGTACCCGGCCAAAGAGCAGCAGGTGATGATGTCCAAAAGCATGGCCTGGGCCAATAATTGCTATGTGGCAGTGGCCAATGCGGCCGGCTTCGATGGGGTTTATTCCTACTTTGGTCACTCGGCGATTATTGGCTTCGACGGTCGCACCCTGGGCGAATGCGGTGAAGAGGAAATGGGCATTCAGTACGCACAATTATCCGTTTCGCAAATCCGCGATGCGCGAGCGAACGACCAATCACAGAATCATTTGTTCAAGCTGCTGCATCGCGGTTACACCGGGGTCTATCACTCCGGGGACGGCGACAAGGGGGTGGCTGACTGCCCGTTCGACTTTTACCGCACCTGGGTACTGGACGCGCAGAAAGCCCGGGAAAACGTCGAAAAACTGACCCGTAGCACCGTCGGCGTGGCTCATTGCCCGGTGGGAGAGCTTCCCCACGACGGTAAAGAAAAACACGCAGGCTAAACCATGCCTTTGGTGAATGATCGCATCGACCCAAACCACCCCCAGCCTGGCCTGACCAGCGCATCACCGGCAGCAGAGTTGTTGACCTCACGCTTCGCCTTCAATCCCGCCCAAGTCATGGCGTTGTTGCGCAGTCGAATTGTCGGCCAAGAACACGTCATGCGCGCGGTCGAGGCGTTGCTAAACGTGGTTAAGGTCGATATTGGTGAACGTGAGCGACCGTTGACGGTGAACCTGTTCATGGGGCCGACCGGTGTCGGCAAGACCGAAATCGTACGTCTGCTGGCACTGGCCATACACGGTCGCGCCGATGCTTTTTGTCGCATCGACATGCACACCTTGGCCCAGGAGCATTACTCGGCGGCGCTCACCGGAGCGCCACCTGGTTATGTGGGGAGTAAAGAGGGCGTCAGTCTGTTCAATAGCGAATTGATTCAAGGCACCTACAGTCGCCCAGGCATCGTGCTGTTCGATGAGCTGGAAAAGGCCAGCAAGGAAGTGGTGCGCAGTTTGCTGGGCATTCTTGAGAACGGCCAACTGACCTTGGCGGGCGGTAGCCGAACACTGGATTTTCGCAATAGCCTGATCTTCATGACCAGCAACATTGGAGCCCGGCAAGCGACCACCTACAGGGAACGTTTTTCACGCGGTTGGCGGCGCTGGCTCGGCATCGCCCCACAAGGTGAGCAGGCTATGTTGGAGCTGGCGTTGCACGCGTGGTTCGAACCGGAGTTTCTAAACCGTATTGATCGCATCCTGGTTTTCCAACGCATCGAAACCCAATGGCTGGAAGCGTTGTTGCAGATCGAACTGAACAAACTCAACCAACGTCTCGGTCAGCATCGCCGTACGCTGGTCCTGGACGTTGCGGCAAGCGACTGGCTGTGCCAAAAGCATGACCCACGCTTCGGTGCTCGGGCCCTGACAAGGCGAGTGCGGGTTGAGCTGGAACCTGCCATCGCTGAGTGTTTGCTGGCTTATCCCCAGGCAATGCAGATGGCTGCGACGGTCGAATCAAACAGGCTCAGGGTTGTTCCATTGGCGTAAGAGACGACACCGGATTGAGGTCCGTCGTAATACCCCGCTTACCGGCGATCCTGACCAGCATTCAGTGTCTCGTTGCCGAGTTCAGCAGTCGAGGATTCAGTCGGTGCAAACTTTTGGCCGTTTTCTTCTGGTAGTTCTACAACGCATCAAGCTGACGCTATGGCCTAGGGAATCGCTGTCGCACTACGCTGGGTGATGATGCGCATTCCCCAGCGTGTCAACGCGCCAGCGCCGAAGGATTTTCCTGCAACATCACCGAACTGTGGAGGGTGGCGAGCGCTTCCTTCAATAAGGATTGTTCCTGCGCGTCCTTGGATTTCTTGCTTTCCTTGGCGGCGTATTCCAGCAATGCCAAGTGGCTGCGGCTGGTTGAAAGTTCCTTCGGCACCACTGTCTCTTCAACCATTTTGCCGATGACGTACTTCTGTGTCCGTGTGTCCTGGCTGGCGCTTTGCGTGACGGTGGCTTTGCTCAGTCGGCCATCCTTGTAGGCGAGGCTGGCCGAGCTGCGGGCCTCGTCGTGCACTTGTACGTAGAGATAGTTCTGCGAGTCGGTCGTTGTGCCTAGCACGGGTGCTTTCCCGCCCTTCAGACTCTTGTGGTAACTGGCCGATAAACTCGATTGCTGGACTTGATCAACGCTGCGATTGCTCATTATGGAACCTGCAACGACAGTTTTTTGCGACAGGGTATAAGCAAAGCTATCGACTTCGGACGGGCGCATCGGGTTGGACGCGTTGTTGGTTTGTTTGATGGACGCCTCGAAGTCTGCCAGTCCAGTCAGCAGGCCTTTGTCCGTCGCGTTACGGGTCAGTGGCTGTGACGGGGTAACGCCCTGTGGATAGTGGCTGTTCATGGCGCTGAAGGCGTCCTTGAACATCTCCATCAGGGCGGCCTTGGCGCTGCCGCGCTTCTGCACCCGGTCAAACTGGGCGAGGTAGCTGTTCAGGGCGCTGGTCTGTTGCTTGGCATCACCCAGGATTGTGCTGTTTTTCAGATCCACGCTCAGGTTCAATTCGCCATCTGGACCACTCATTTGCGTGGTGCGGCTCTGGCTGTCGGCGCGGTAGGCAAGGATCAGGTCCTCACCGTCCACGCCCTTGAGCTTGGCGTTCAGGTCAATGGATGCCAATACGCTGGAGTCGAACTGCGTCAGCTTGCTCAGGTCGAGCTTGGGCGGCTCGGCGGTCAGCCCGTCGACAGCCGCTTGAAAGGCGTTGCCCAGAACGCCAATCGCCTTGAGTTCGTCCTCGCTCAGCGGGTCGCCGTCCACCGTAGCCTGAACGCCAAGTCCATCGTCCTGGCTGGTCAGGCTGAAGGTAACCGTCTTGCCACTGGCGGTCTTGATGCTGAGGGTGATCAGGTTATCGGCTTTATTGTGCAGCAGTGCCTGTTCGGATTTTATCTCGGCGGCGTTGTGAGCCCCGTCCGTGGTGGTATGGAGCACTGACTGGGAAATGCTCGAACCACTCTTGGCGAACTGCTCCACCAAGGCTGCGCCCAGGCCGTGGAAACGGTTGGCTATCGACAGCGATCTGGGATTGGTTCCCATGACGCGAGTGACGGCATCCTGACTGGTCTTTTCCCAGACACGAACAATCTCCTGGCCGGGCAGTTGCCCGAGTCGGGAATAGGTCTGTGATTCGACATCGGCCACGGGGTTGCCCAGGCTGACGATTGCCGCTGGTCGAGCCGCCGAGACATCAGCGCTCTCTATCACTGTTGCAGGCGATGCCGCGACGGCAGAGCGAGTCGGGATCTGGATGGGAATGGCAGGGCTGATCGGGGATAGGGTAGTCATGACAGTCCGTGTCGACAGAGCAGGGTTACGCTCAATGTAGTGAATACACCGTCCGATTGAAAGCGTGGACGTTGAAATAGGTGGCAGAGAGCTATGATCCGTCGGCGAATGCCGGAACGACACAGCTCAATCTGAACGGATTGGGTTTTTCATGGGAGCGTCAGGCAGGGACGGTTCAATGCTGCGTGATCAAGCCATCTGATAGTAAATTGAGCCCAAGCCGTTTGTCGGTTTCAGGCATAGCGCTTTTCTAAAGTAGAGGGATCCTCATGAAAGCCGTAGTTTACGAAGCCTTCTCCCAACCCCCACGTTTGATGACTGTCGAAGACCCGACCCCCGAGCGTCACGGTGTGGTGGTTCAGGTCCTTGGCACGGGCGTCTGCCGAAGCGACTGGCATGGCTGGAAAGGTCACGACCCTGATATTCGACTGCCCCATGTGCCCGGTCACGAATTGGCAGGGATCGTGGCTGAGGTCGGTAAAGATGTCACAAGATGGAAGGTGGGCGATCGCATCACCGTGCCTTTTGTCGGCGGCTGCGGCGCGTGTCCGGAATGCAATAGCGGCAACCAGCAGGTGTGCCACAGCCAGTTTCAGCCGGGTTTCACCCATTGGGGCTCTTTCGCCGAATATGTGGGGATTCACAAGGCGGATTTGAACCTGGTTGCGTTGCCGGAAAACATGGACTTCGCCACGGCGGCGAGCCTGGGCTGTCGTTTCGTCACCTCGTTCCGCGCGGTTGTCGATCAAGGCAGGGTCTCGGCGGGGCAGTGGGTGGCGGTTCATGGCTGTGGTGGCGTGGGGCTGTCCGCGGTGATGATCGCCCACGCTATCGGGGCGAACGTCATCGCCATCGATATCTGCGACGATAAGCTCAAGCTTGCCCAGTCGCTTGGTGCCGTCGCGACGGTCAACGCAAGCCGGGTGGCGGATGTCACCGAGGCGGCACTCGAGATTACGAAGGGCGGCGCTCACGTTTCGCTGGATGCCCTGGGTCATCCAACGACCTGCTTCAACTCCATCAATAATCTGAGACGGCGCGGCAGGCATGTCCAGGTCGGTTTGATGCTGGCGGACCACAGCACGCCCTCGATCCCAATGAGCAAGGTCATTGCCTACGAGCTGGAGATCTGTGGCAGCCATGGCATGCAGGCTCACCGTTACGGCGCGATGATGGACATGATTACGTCCGGCAAGCTGGCGCCTGAAAAACTGGTGGGCAAGACCATCAGCCTTGAGCAATCGATTGATGCGCTCATGAACATGGACCGGTTTGACACCGCAGGCGTTACGGTTGTGACGCAGTTCTAAACGCTTGCCGCCGGCTGGCCGAGCGATTCCCGATACTGCGTTTCATCGACCTCGCTCAGCGTCGCATAACCGTCGTAATGGTAGAACCGATGCCTGTCACGGGCGTAGCGGTCATTCAGGAATTGGAGGGTCGTCAGGTCGATCCGCTTGGCGCTCAGTGGGCGTCGATGACAGAACAATTTGCGCGTGCCCAACTGCAAAAAGTCAGGGTGGGGCACGTGGACCTCATCGGGATCGAACGCCACGTCCAGCGGCTTGCCTTCCGAGAGAATCAGGGTAGGGCTGATGGCATAGGTGCCGAGAATGCGGGTGTCCGAGGGGTGTAGCCGCTTTTTCGCCTCGCCGTAGTAATACACCGTGTCCTGATCCTTGGCCCAGCCATGCCCGCAGGATTCGAAAGAGGCCGCTTGTGCCTTACGAATCGGTTCCGGGGGATGGTAAAAAATCCGGTGGCAGAACACGGTCTTGCCGTCGGTCAGGTAGGGTGGGCCGAGTGAGCGAAAATGTTCCGCCGCTTCCGGGGAAAAACGTTCGGGTACCTCCGTGTCGGCGTTATGGAATGGGATCAGATACAAGCCGTTGGCATCGCCGCACAGATGCGTGTCCAGCAATTTGAAACTCGCTGCGTCCAGCCCGTTGATCACACGTCCATGGAAATACACCTGGTCGCCCAGTTCGAAACCGAGGCCGATGGCCTGTAGCGCCAGCGTTTCCGTGTGCGTTTGTGCGGCTTCAGGCTGTGCCTGCAAGCGGTGCCACCAATACCCTTCCAACTGCGGATGGGCTTCGAAGTAAGGTGCCCACGCCTCTTGCATGGTCGCATCGATGATGCCGCCAGAGCCCAGCGGGCCGTGCTTGTCACCGACCAGCACGGGCGAGTAATCCTGGTCATTACGACAGAGCTGGGTCACGACGAAGCTATCCACGTCGACATCGAGGCGTTTCTGGCACCTGTAGACGTGTTGGTGATCACGGTAATAATCGAACCCCAAATGACGAAAGCTCGGGCCATGGGCATCGCGAAGGCGGGTCCCGGCGGCGTAGACGTACTGGTCGTCCACGGCAAAATACTCATCCTCGTATTCGCTGGCGCTGACCACGCGACCGCCGTCATCGAACGCTGGCTGCCAGCACTGGAGCAGGTGGAAGTCGCCCACGTAGCGAATGGTTTTTCCGGTCAGGTAATAGGCGCGTTGCTTGTCCTTGGCGTAGCGTTCGTTAAGCACGGTGAAGGTCGCCAGGTCGGCATTGTCGATGCGGTAGAAGTACTCATAGGAAATGCTCGAACCTTGCTGCGCTTGCACGATGATCGACTGCCCATCGGTGCCCCAGCGTTGGGCGAGCATCTGGAAGTTGTCCGGGTTGGCGATCGGCAGCGGCGTGCCGTCCTTCTGGTGCAGGGGCTTGAAGCCCCTATAGACTTGATCGTCGATCACTCGATAGGACGGGTGGTTGCAATACCGCACCCGCGCCGTGGCGCTAGCGATAAATCGCCCCTGCAAAAAAAGATGCACGCCGTCGCAGAACAGCGCGGACGCTGAAGTCACCGAGGCCGGGGACGATGCCAACAGGGCCAGGCTGTCGGGGCGTGCCTCGGGAATTTGGGTGATCGCGTACTCGCCGAACCAATAGGCGCCGGTTGCGTCACGCCAGTACTGGTGGCCGAGGCTTTCCAGGCCCTTGTCGAACCGAAACGGCAAGGGCTGCAGCGCGTGGTAGCCGTGGCGCTCCCGGTAGGCCGGAAGCAGGTAGTAATCACGCAGGGCGTCGCGCAAGACCCAAGGGTTGCGTCGATGCCGCCAAACCGGCTGACCGGCCAGCAAGGGTGAGGGCGGATAGTGCCCAGCGCTGGCCCATTGTGCCAACTCGCCGGGTCGTGCGCCTTGAGGGTTGAGCATGATGTACACATCAGGCACTTGCCCGTCGCCCAGCAGCACACCGTCCATGAAAGCGAAGCCTTGATGCCATTCAAGGTTCAGCGGTTCCCAGTCAGCCTTATCCGTCCCTGTGATTGTCATTTATTGCGATCTGCTCTCCAGGTAGGTGGGACACCAAGTCAAAGATCGCCGCCGCCACGCTCAAAAAATGAACTTGAACAGCGCAATCACCACGATCAGGCCAATCAGGAAAATGATACCTACGGTACCGCCAAGGAATTTCAACATAAGAACGCTCTCATCGGATGGGCTTATTCGTCTAGACCGCCACCGATAACGCTCGTTTCGTTGAATATTCATGCGTGGTGATCAATGAACCGCAAAGGACCTTGGCACCGGCACATGCTCGAATTTGGAAATGGTCTTGATCCAGTAGCGGCGATAGTCCGTCTGGTCCGGCGCCAGCGGTTTGTGGCTGGACCATGGATGTTTCTCCTTCAGGCTGGCGCGGTACGCTTCCCATTCCTTCTGCTCGGCCACTTCCCGGGCTTTGCTCCGGTCATCGAACCAGCCCAGAACGTAAGCTTCGCCCTGGTCCGTGCCGTGCGCTATCAGCAAATAAATCTCTGTCATGACTGACCTACCGTTCTGTCCTGCGCCCCAGTTGCGGGGTCTTATCCTGGGTATCGGCCGTTATTGGCCGTTTTTGAGATTGATCGCAGAAAAACGCTGAGCCCAGAGGTGCGCCTGACGAAATTGATGAACCGTCGAGCGGTCGCTTGGGCTGGCGAGTGCTTCCGTGGCGGTTTTACCCAGATCGGTGCCTTCATCCACGATCCAGACCCCCGGTTCTCGGTCGCGCAGGGCCATTTCACCGAAGCGAGTGGAGATGACGGGCAGGCCGAGGGCGCGGTACTCGTAGTATTTGATCGGGTCGACCGAGGCGGTCAGGCGGTTGAGCTTGAACGGGATCAAGCCCACCGAAAACGTTGTCATGGCTGCGATTGCATCGGCATGGGAGCACTCGGGGAGCAGCTCGATGTTGGCGGGCAATACGCAAGGCGGTGGTGTGAAGAGGGGGCCGATCAGCCGGATCTGGTTTCCAGGATTGGCCTGCGCCAGCGCGATGACCAGCTCCCAATCGAACCAACGCCCTAGCGTGCCAACGTAGCCGAGTACCTGCTGTTTGACACCGAAGTCCAGGCTTTCGACCGGCGCCAGTGCATGCATGTCACAGGCATTGAGGGCCAGTTCTACCTGGTCGGTCATGCCCAGGAGTCTGTCGCGAAGCGGGCTGGAGGACGCCAGTACTGTGCCCACCTGTCGAATGAGCTGCGCCTGGCGACGTTCCATGGACCTGCGTGACAGGCCCTGATAAAAGGCCGGGAAATCATCCATGGCATCGTAGACGGCACGGCTGCCAGGGATGAGGGCGAGCAGTTGCAGGGCCAGTTCGGAAGGTTTTCCGACACAGATCATGCAGGGCCCTTTTGCGGAAAATGCCGCAGCCTCTTTGAACAGGTTGCGCCACAGTCGCTTGAGGAGCAACGCTGAGCCCGGAATGGGCTCGATGGGTAGGCTCCGGGGTTTGCAGATCTGCAACCAGGGTGGAACGCTGACGCTTTGCTGATCGGCAACAGGCGGCTTGCGCGTGAGGTCGGTCAGCGTCGGTAAGCGTGTCGGGTACGGATCGATCCAGAAGACCGGCGCCCCGGTCTGCTGGTGATACCCGTTGACGAAGTGATGGGGGCGCTGGCTGAAGCTGGCCCATGGCACCGGGGACAGGTAGATCATGCGCATGACTGGAAGTACTGCCTGAGAGCGTCGACGATGCGCGCGGCGGCCTTGCCGTCACCATAGGGGGAAACCCCACGTGCCATGCCCTGGTAAGCCTGTGGGTCATCGAGCAGGCGCTGTGCCTGTTCGACGATGGTGTCCCGGTTGGCGCCCACCAGCTTTACCACGCCGAGCTCGACGGCCTCCGGGCGTTCGGTTTCCTCCCGCAATACCAGCACGGGTTTGCCCAGGGCCGGGGCTTCTTCCTGCACGCCCCCGGAGTCACTGATGATCAGGTAAGAACGCTTCATTGCCGCGATAAACGGTGCGTAATCCAGCGGTGCGCAGAGGAGAATGTTCGGCGTCTGGCCGAGCAATCGGTGCGCGACATCCTTGACGTTCGGGTTGGGATGGACGGGGTAGAGGATCTGGATGCCTGGGTTGCGCTCGGCCAGGTCCTTGAGGGCCTGGCAGATATCCTGGAACGGTTCGCCGAAGTTTTCCCGCCGATGGGCGGTCACCAGCACCAGGCGTTTGTTGGCGTCCAGTGGGATAGTCAAGGCGGAGCCTTGTGCGGCTGTCATCAACAAGGCATCGATCACGGTATTGCCAGTCAGGGTGATATCCCTGGCGGCGACACCCTCGCGCAGCAAGTTGTCCACGGCCTGCTGGGTCGGCGCGAAATGCCAGCGAGCCAGTTTGCCGGCGATCACCCGGTTGGCTTCTTCGGGGAACGGATTGCCTAGGTCCCCGGTACGCAGGCCGGCTTCAACATGGCCAAAGGGAATCCGCAGGTGGAAACACGCCAGTGCGGCGCACATGACCGTGGTCGTGTCGCCTTGAGCCAGTACGACGTCCGGTTTCTCGGCTTGCAGTACCCCGTCGAGTTCAAGCAGCAAGCGTGAGGTCAGCGCCGTCAATGACTGGTTGGGGCGCATGATGTCCAGGTCCAGATCGGCGGTGATTGCGAAGCCCTCAAGCACCTGGTCCAGCAAGCCTCGGTGCTGGGCGGTGGCGAGCACCCGACAAACGATATTGTCTTGGGCCTGGAGCGCCTTGATCACAGGGGCCATTTTGATGGCCTCCGGACGCGTACCGACGATGCAGAGTACCTTGCGTGTCATGCCTTGTGATTCCCTATCGTTGTTACGAGTGAACGGGCTATTCGGTCCGCGTTGGCCATGAGAGTCAGCGTGTGGGATTTCTCGGTCAGGCTGGGCAGGCAGGCGCCGTCGACAATATGCACGCCGCCAAGGCCCGCGATTTCGCCGAGGCGATCGGTCTGCCCGATCCTGGGCGCCGAGTGCATGGGCAGGGTGCCCGCATAATGGATATCCGCCCCCGGCCTGCCGACCGTGAAGCTCATGGGCATCAATAGCGCGCCCATTTTCCAATAGATCCGCCGCAGCTTTGCCTCGGCGGTCTTCATGAGGCCGGGAAGCTCCGGATGCTCGTGGCCGTTGATGCTCAACGAACCGTCAGGGCGCAAGACCGCCGTGTTGTGAGACAAGTGCCCGGGCAGGAAGATATTCCCGACGACGCAGGCGCTGAGCAGGTTTTTCAGCAGTTCGATGCTGTAGCGTTTGCTCATGGGGATCCGGCTGACAAATTCGGTCATCGGCAAGCCTGTGGTGCTGAACGTCGAACCGAAAGCAGTGGTACTGGCCGTCAGCGCCAGGACGAACGATAGCTGGCCCAGGCCAAATGTCGACACCCTTGGGGTTCCGAGCATTTTTGGCAGCCACAGCAGGAAGGCGGCCGTCGGCGATGACAGCAGCGGGATCGGGGACGAATGGTTCAGGCCCTTGAGGGCGAGCCGGGTCGTGGCCAGGGTGCCCGTTGCCAGCAGCAGGCGCGTACCGCAGAAGCGCCGGGCGCAGCGATGATCGGTGATCGCCCATGCACCGTCCAGTTTCTGCAGATCCTCCACGAGAAAGTCCTGGACGTGCTGGAACCCAGGGTATTGCTTGAGTTTTTGCAGCTCTTGCGAGGCGCTGTACAAGGCCTGGTTCTGACAGCCCCACAAGCAGTTTCCAGACAGGTCGCAGGCCTTGCGCTCGTCCAGCGGCTGGCTCAAGACGGCGACCCTGGAGCGGCCAAGGCGAAACCCCAGTTCGGGAAACGCCGATCGGCGCCGGGTGTATTGATCGAGCAGGCGCTGGTGCAGTGTGTCCAATGGCAGGGGCGGTTGCGACCACTCATCGAGACCGAAGTAGCTTGAGAGATCATCGTCGATCCGGCCACTGATACCGATCCGGCGAGTTACCGTTTCATAGGACGCCTGCATCTCGGAGTAATCGATGGGCAGCCCGGCAAAGTCGCTGGCCCCGAGCGTTGCCACGCCGCAGCCCCAGGCATTGGACAGGCCTCCGGTGGCCAGTGAACCGATGCCGATAAAGTTGTCGGTCTCGATGCGATTGCGGGCGCTGAACCCTTCGAAAACATGGGCGTGGGTCGGCGTCTTCAGCTTGGGCGATACCGCGTCCAGTTGGCTCAAGGCGTGGAAGTTTTCGCCGATCATCCATTTCCACTGATGCTCGTCGTTTGCCCTGGCGCTGAGAAATGGACGCGTCGGCGCTGTCACTGAGCCTGTATCGGCTTGGGCATCGACCATCAGGACTTTCAGGCCCGCCTTGACCAGCGGATAGGCTGCCGAAGTCCCGGCCGGACCGCTGCCGACAATGATCACATCAAATTCAGGCTTCACGGTGGGCTTCACTTCCATGCAACAGTTGGCGGGCAAAGGGGCGGCCTAACAGCGCCGCTATCTTCCACGCCAGCGCTTTGACCGAGGTGAGTCCCAGCGCAACCAGCGTGGCGACCAGGCTGCGCGGCTGTTGGGCGCCGAGAAACACTTGCGCGCCCTGGGGGCAGGCTTCGGCTATACCGAGTGCAACCTGCAGGCGCCAGGACAGTTCCTGGCCGCCGGGCTTGTGCAGGACACCGGGATTGTCCAGAAGCGCCAGGAGTATCGGCCAGCGCATCAGCAAGGGTGAATGAATGATGGGTCGGGTTTTACCCGCACGTTGCAATGCCCTGGCGTAACGACTGACCAGGCTTTTTTGCGGCGGGCGTTTGAGCAGGTAGTGCAGGAGGATTGCGGCTTCTTGCAGAAGACCGCGACGTTGCCCATGGCCGGAGCGATGCATGCCGTGGGCAAGGGGGCGCAACTGGATGCCGAGTTTTTGCAGGGACTGCGCGCTGTCCATGGGCGGCAGGTGGATGAGGGAAAAAATCCGCGCCAGGCCCCATTTCGCGCTCAAGGAGCGTCCGAGTGACAGGCGCAATAGCCTGAGCAATGCCACCGGCAGAGGGACTGGCAGGCGAGCGGCACGCACCCGGTGCGCGGCAATCAACATCAGGAAGCTGCCAAAGGCAATCGGCTGCACGGCGCCCAGATTGAGGATCTCGGCGTCAAGGTCATCCCGCTCGACGACCGCTAAGATCGAGGCTGCCAAGTCGTCGACATGAATAGGTTGCACGCCAGGCGCCGGCATCAGGATCGGAACAAACGGGCTGCGGCGCACCAACCCTGACAACACGCCAAAGAGCCCGCGTTCGGGGCCACCATACACTTGGCCAGGACGGATCACGGTGCCCCCGGCGGCCAATACGTGCTGCTCGATACGCCACTTTGTCCGGCCATAAGCGCCAGGGGCCGTGGCCATGGCGGTTTGACTGGAGATGAAGATGAACCTGGCCGAGCCTTGTTGGGCACAACGGATCAGTGCCTCGGCCGCCTTGACTTCGTCGTCCGTGTTGGTGGGGGATGTCGATGTGTCGGCCGCCAAGTGGATCAACACCTGGGTACCCGCCGGGCACTCGGGTGCCGGGCCCTGCAGGTCATAAGGGAGCCAGGTATAGGTGGCGGGGCACGGCTGGCGCGTGGCGCAAATGATCTCGTGTCCGCTGGCCGCCGCGAGGGCTGACAAGCGTTGTCCGATGTAGCCTGTTGCGCCGGTAATCAGTAGCTTCATCGTCATGCGCCTTCGGCGCGGTCAGTGGGAACCGGCGGGTGCGCAGCGCAATGGAACACGAACAGTTTGCTGATCCAGTAAGTCAGCACCACGCAGGCCACATCGGAGACAAACTTCACCAGGGCAGGGCTGTTGACGAAGTACAGCCCCACGCTGAACAGCGCCGAAGCGAGCGGAATATTGATGGCAAGCAACGAGAAATAGCGCACCGCTTGAACCTTGCTGCTGCCGCCGGTCGACTGGAACGTGAAGTGCCGATGCAAAAAGAACGCGAACACACCGGCGACGCCTTTACCGGCGATGTTGGCCAGGACGGGTTGATCGTTGAACAAGGCCATCAATAGCAAGAAAGTCCCCATGTCCAGCGCATAGGCCACGAGTTGGATGATGCCGTACCTGATAAAGGTCAAGACTTCCTCCGGATGACCACGATGTGGTGCAGCGCCAATACCCGTCTCAACGGATACAACAGTTTTTCAACGACCTTGAGCACAGAGATCAGCGCGTCGGGCAGCAACTGGCGAAAGTTCAAGCCGCCGGAAATCAGGTAGCGCAGATAGTTGCCGCAGATTTCCTGGTGGACGATTTCCAGGCCCGGGTGCTTGCGCTCGAACGCCTGCCTGTCGCGAATGAAGACGATGTAGCTGAGGGCTTGGTTGGCACCGTTCATGGGCCCGGTCGACGGGGTTTCCCAAGATGGGAAGTGCATGTCGAAGCCTTCGGATTTGAACAGGCGCTTATAGAGAAAAGCGGCAAAGGGGCCGTGGAAGGGTTCGATCAAAATGGCGCCGCCGCCGATCTTGAGGGTTCTTTCCAGCTCCGTGAAGAAGCGATCGGGATGAGGGAAGTGGTGAAAACAGTTCTGAGCGTAAAAGGCCCTGACCGAGTGATCGTCCAGGCTCATTGCCTCGGCATTGAGCGCCATGTCCAGTTGCTCGGTGGCGAC
The DNA here is from genome assembly GCF_900100135.1 of Pseudomonas sp. NFACC05-1. Classification (NCBI taxonomy): domain Bacteria; kingdom Pseudomonadati; phylum Pseudomonadota; class Gammaproteobacteria; order Pseudomonadales; family Pseudomonadaceae; genus Pseudomonas; species Pseudomonas sp. NFACC05-1. Next base: position 101,704 of record NZ_FMTR01000018.1, read on the forward strand.
AATGTCCGTGGCCAATACTTCAGGGTATGAGTGACGCATGGGGGCGATGCCTGCCCCCAACTCCACCTCAAGACCTTCGACCTTGAAATAGTGGTCCGCCAGGCGATGAAACGCGTGGTGGAAATCCACGAAGACTTCCCGAAGCATCCGCTTGCGCTCAAGCACTTTGCCGTGAAGTTCCAGGCGTTCGCTGCCATCGACATCCAATGCCTTGAGCGACGGGTCCGATAAAAAATCTCTCAGCGCTTTAATGAGTTTTCTTCCCGCAATGACGTTGCTTTAACACGCCTGGATTGCCGTGGCCGGCTGGGCACCGAGGCGATGTCGTAACCGAGGAACGCCATGATCAGCTGCAACCCCATGAGCATGGGCAGTGCACTGAGCATCACCGTGCCGGCGGGAGTCGCGATGCCATTCTGCGCCGATTCATACCAGTGATAACTGCCGAAGAAGACGCCGAACAAGAACATGACAATCCCGATCGGCAGCTCGATCGAGGCCAGGGACATGTCGCGAAGATAATAGTTGTAGAGCACACGCTTGGTGAAATTGCGCAGGTGTTTGAACAGGAATTCACCGACGATTTTCGAGATATTGAGGTGACTGACCTCATCGCCGTATCGGGCTTCCATCGGAATATCCACCACGACGGCACGCACGGTGTTCAGGCGGAACAGAATGTCGGTCTCGAAAAAGTAGCGTTGGCTGACCTTGTCCAGGGGTAAAAGCCTGGCGACGTCGCGGTGAATCGCCGTGTAGCCGTTGGTGGGGTCGAACAGATCCCAATAACCCGTAGACAGTTTGGCCATCAGCGACAACACGGCGTTGCCGAAAAGGCGGATGCGTGGCATCGATTGGACCTCTTCCAGATCGAAAAACCGATTGCCCTTGGTGTAGTCGGCTTCTCCCGCCAGGATCGGCTCGATGAACAGCGGGATCAGGGTCGGGTCCATCTGGCCGTCCCCATCGACTTTGACGATGATACGCGCACCGTCGGCGAGGGCGGCTCGATAGCCGGTCATGACCGCACCGCCCACGCCTTGGTTGACCTCATGGGGCAGCACCTTGACCCGGGGGTCGTGACAGGAAGCCAGGACATGCCCGCCGGAACCGTCCGGGCAGGCATCGTCGATGACGTAGATGCGCCAGACCTCCGGCCCTATGGCCGCTATGACGGCGTCTATATGAGCGGTAACCCGATAGCTGGGGATGACGACGGCGACGCGTTGCTCGTCCGTGAAAAGCGCTGTTTTTGAGTTCATCGATATCGCCCACTATTGCCTGAATGAAAGTGACTTGAACTCCAGGGGAGTGTCGGTATGCCCGGATGCATAAATGATCACGGACGCGGCATTCGCAGGGGCGACGACGCTCATCTCATGGGTCTCCCATTGCGTGGTGCAGTCAAACGTTTCGATGCTGGTGGTAATGAAGTTGCCTTGGTCGTCCATCCAATTGGCCTGGATTCTTCCGGCGGTGACCGTCGTTGCGCAACGTGCGGAAACGCTGTTGATGTACGTCAGCCCCGGCGTCACTTCGACCCGCTGTGTGGCCGGTGTCTTGACGTTGACGGTCAGGATCTTGCGCGACGCGTCATAGGTCGAGGGTGACGTCAGGCTCCAGCCCTCGAGGCTGGACAGCTCTGGGTTGAGCAGGTGTTCGTAGTGCGTGTCATTGAGTTTGCGCAGTTCCATGTCACCCAGTCTGGCATACGACGTGGACACCGTGAGCAGCCGATCGAGTGGCGCCTGGTGAAGGGACTTGAGGTCGATCACCAGCCAGCTCACCTGGCGCCGGCGCAAGCGCTGGGCAAGTTCTGATGGCGAGGTCGCCGCGTCGAACTCGTTTTTCCATTTCAGGTTGTACCACGACGCGTAAAGGGCATCGCCATGTAAACCCGCCATCAAGGGCGACGCAAAGACCGCCACGGGCTGATGTCCGGTATTCAAGGCGTTGACGGTGTCGACCATTTTTCGAATGGGCAGGCGTTCCAATAGATAGGCATCCCGACCTGCTGTGCTCAAGAGTGCAGAGGGTTTGATGTCGCCATAGTAAGTCGCGGCCTGGATGAAACGGGTATTGGTCAGGACCAGCACGGCACCGGCGACGATGGCGAGGCCGCGCGGGAAGATCCTGGCGTCGGAAAAGGGCAGGGCCAGGATCACTGAGAACAGCGCGAAGGAGGGGAACACATAACGCAGGTAGGCCGTTGAGTGGAACGTCATGAACATCGCGCCGGCGCCGACCAGGAGGATGCACAGGGCTTTTTTGTTGCCGCTCAACAGCACGGCGACGGCAGCCGTGGGCAGCAGCAGCCATTGAAAACCTGCCGCGCCAACCCGTCCCTCGATGAACTGAGGCGATTTGAAGACCATTCGATACAGGGTGTCCCAGGTCACCCCGGTACCGAAAGTGGCCGGTGGTTCGAAGTTGATGTTCGGCCAGAGCGGCGAATGGAAAATGGCATTGAAAAACGGGAACACGGGGTTGCCGGTCAAGTACCCGGCAGAGACGTAAGGGGTAGCACCGGCCAGTATCAGGGCGACACTGCCCAGTAGGACCGTCTTGGCGATCCCGTGGACGGCCCAGGCCTTGTAGTGCAGCAAGAGGATCACCAGCAGGACCGGCAGGACGCTCAGGGTCACGGCCTTGGTCGCCATGGCGAAGCCCAGCAGGAGGCCCGCCAGGAGCAATTGCGACAGGCGCTCCCTGGGTTCCGGCGTAGCGCTTGAGACCTTCAGGATCGCCAGCGTCCCGGCCATCATGAAGGCGGTCCACGCCGATTCGATGTGCAGGCTGCTGCTTTCAGCGAAGGCGAGAGGCGTTGACAGAAAGATCAGGCTGGCCCAGCGGGCGCTTGTGGCGGAGCCGCCGGCCCAAAGGGTCATGTTGCGGATTTGCCACGCCAGCAGCAGGGTGAACGCGCCGTTGCTCAGGCGCGAGGCTGTTTCACCGGCCAGCATATAGACAATGCTGTAGATCCAGTCGGCCAGCATGGGCATGACCGCCCACACATAGGTGCTGGCGTCGAACGACCATTGATGCCGCTGGGCCAGGTGTGACGGGACAAAGAGGTGCATGGCCAATGCGTCGTGCCCGACCTCCGGCATGAAGGCGACCAACACATAGAGGCAGGCGAAGCTGCAGATCAGTACGTCGAGCCCCGTCTGGAGGGGTGTTTGCGCTGAGCGGTCGGCCCGGATTTGCCGCAACAGTTCACGGCCTATCGAGGTGACGTGTCTGCGTCCCAATACAAGCGGCAACAACAGCAGCGTGCCATACAGCCAGGGGTAGTTGATCGGCAAGTAGGCCGCCAGGCCTGTCAGCGTGCCGAACGTACCGGCTCCCACCAGCAGGTGGACGCTCCAGTCGTCCAAGGTTTCTTGCCTGAGCATCCACCTGCCGAGCACGGTCGAAGACAGTGCGAACACCGCGACGACCATCACCGGCCAAATCTGTGCGCAGGCAATGGACAGGCACGCCAGCAAACCCAGGCAAAGAATGATCGGTGGCTTGCGAGTGAAGACGGTGAGGGCGGCCAGCCCTGCCAGTGACAGCAATATCGTCCGGGTGCCGCTGTTCATGGACGCCAGTTCAAGCGTCGAAAAACCGTATGCGCCGACCACCGCACTCGCCAGCAAAACCAACAACACCACTGCGTATTTCAGGCTGAATCTGGGCAAAATATCGTCTCGGCTAAAGGGGCAATGCTGTCCACTGGATGCTTGTTCGATTCATTGTGGCGAGGGGATTTATCCCCGCTGGGCTGCGAAGCAGCCCCAAAAAGGCTGGATGCAACCAACCTGGCATGCTGCGGTGGCTGGATTCAGGGCCGCTTCGCAGCCCAGCGGGGATAAATCCCCTCGCCACAAATTCATCTGCTGCGCCTGCAAAGGGGCTGCTTATACGTCTCGGTACGTGTGCGGGACCCAGGATCCCCACTTGCTTTCGTAGATCGCCCGGTTCTTTTCGAAAAGTGCCTGTTTTTTCCTTGCACCCAAGGTATTGAACGAGGCGGACAGGTGGTGGTGCACGAAAACGTCTTCGGCACACGCCGCGCGCATGCCACGACGCTGCACGCGACGGCAGTAATCGTCATCCTCGAAGAACCCCAGGCCATACTCTTCGCACAGGCCACCGATTTGCTCGTAGGTCGAGCGCGGGAACATCACGCAGAAAAAGGCCAGGGTGTTGATTTCGAACCACTCGCCCATACGGGCGCGGGTCATCTGCGCGGCTTCGGCGGGCATGTCTTCGATCCGGCCATAGCGGGTGCTGACTTTGGCCTCGTTGCCGATGTTGTTGGTGATCGGGCCGATGATGCCGATTTCCTTGTGGTCCTGCAGATGGCGGATCAAGCCTTTGATCCAGCCGGCGGTGACGACCGTGTCGTTGTTCAGGATGACCAGATAGTCGCCACTGGCCGCTGCGAGGCCCTGGTTGTTGCCGGCGGCGAAGCCCTTGTTGTCCGGGTTGAGGATGACGATCCGGTCCGGATGTCCCTTGGCCCAGGCGGTGAGGTAGGCCGGGGTCTGGTCGCTGGAGTGGTTGTCGACGACGATGATTTCAAGGTTCGGGTATTGGCTCTGGGTCAACAGGCTGTCGAGGCAGGCCTTGGTCAGTTCGAGGTTGTTGTAGGTCAGCACCACGACGCTGACTTTGGGCTGGGGCAATGTGGCGATGGCATCGCGCAGGCTGGCGGCCCGGTGCTGCCAGGTCTGGCCTCGGGCGAACGATTGACGAGCCTCCAATGTGGCGCTGGCCTCCGGCAGTGCTCCCAGGACAGCGCGCAGGGTCGAGATGAACTCAGTCGGATCTTCAACCGCCCAGACCAGTTTGCCGAACTGGCTCAACTCCGGCAGTTTCACCGACACCACCGGTTTGCCCGCGCTCAGGTATTCATAGACCTTGACCGGGTTGGTGGCGAGGGTCAACGGCATGACCTTGAACGGTAGCAGGCAAACGTCCATGGCGTGGAGGTAGTAAGGCAGGGCGGTATACGGGACTTCACCTTCCAGGATCACATTCGGGCAGGCCTTGAAGTGTTTTTTTGCCTGGACGATATCACTGCCGATCAACAGAATCAGGTGCTGCGGGAAGGATTGGGCGACCCGCTTGACCAGGTCCAGGTCGAACCATTCGGCAATAACGCCGTAGTAACCGATGATCTTTCTGTTGGCAGGGTCCCGGTAGACCCTGTCGGGACGTCGGCTGAAGAAACTGAACTCGCAGGCGTTGCGGATCACCTCGACGTTGCGGTTTTCCCGCTTGCCGTGTTGTTCGATCCAGTCGGATGTCGCCACCAGCAGATCGGCCCTGCGCATCAGGGCGATTTCCAGGTCGAGCAGTTCCTGGGCAACGTTGCCGAAACCTTCGTGATGATCCATGCAGTCATAGACCAGGGTGGCGTTGGGGACACGCCTTGCCAGCGGAAACCAGTAGGCGTGCTGGACAATGCAATCCGCGGCATCGATATTCGCCGCTTCCAGGAGCATGGCCAGGCCTTCGCACAACTGGCGGATCACGGCCGCTGACGGCGGGGCATGATAGATGGCCGGTGCACCGCGTACCTTGAAACGGACCTGGAACAGCCGGTGGGAGCCTTCCAAAGGTTCTGCTTGGAAGCCGGGGGCCTCGTCGTCGATGAAATTGTTCGAGATATAAAAAGTCGTTTGTCCGGCCCGGGCCAATTCCTTGGCCAGGTTTTGTGGGCGTTGGATGCGAAAGTGCCAGTCAATCACGCCGAACATCAGGATCATGGGCTGCCCGAGGCTGGACGGTACGGCAACGTTTACGGGCGGTGGCAGAGTCTGCAGCGCAAAACCAGCGTCTGGCGATGATTCGCCTGGTGTTGCCTTGCCGGGTTTCAGCCAATTTCGAAGCCGACGCGCCAGTTTGCTTTTCTGCTGTGCGGTGAGGGGCAACCAGGCGTAGACCCGGCGCGATAATTTATACAATTGCTTGCGTATCGAATAACGCAGCGGTGCACGTTCGATGGCGTTGCCCCAGTCGGAAAGCTTGAACAACTCGGCTTGCTTGGCCGCCAGTTGGGCACGCAAATCCACCGCCCAATCGGAAAACACGACAGCCTCTTTTTCCTTTGTCTGGATTAATGCCTCGGCGTCCTTGAGGCGCTGTTCGGCCAGCCGCAGTCGCTCACGCAGCCGCCCGGTCTTGCCTTCTTGAAGTGACAGGCGGGTGCGAAGCGCTTTTGAATCAAGGTTCAGTTGTTTGATAAGCCGATCTCGATTCTCGATTTCCTTGACCAGTTGCAAGGCTTCAATGGATCTGGAATGTGTTGAGCGAGTCAGTTTGTCAATGCAATCAACAAGACGGTTGATCTGGTCCATGCGGTTTTCTGGTCCTTTGGTCAATACGGCAACGCATACTCGGTCTTTCAGGATCGATGTTGGCTTCAATCAACACAGACAGGCCCAGGCTCCAGCCGTGCATGAATCATCATAGCGGCTGCTGGACGGGGCGCCACGCCAACAAGCGTCATATGACGTCGGCAAAGCCTTTGCGTGTCCGCTGGAACCAGGCGAACCCTGAGCAGGCAATCAGTACGGAGGTCGCCGAATAAGCGGCCAGTTGCCCCCATTGTGGCGCCTTGCCCCAAAACAGGACATCGCGAACCATTTCCACCGGCAGTGTCAGGGGATTTGCCTGCAGGGCGACCTGGTAGCTTTGGGGCAGGGTCGAGAGTGGATAGAAAATCGGTGAGAGAAACAGCATCGCCGTGATGATAATGCCGATGAACTGGCCGATATCGCGCAGGTAGACGCTTATCGAGGCGAGAAACCAGGAGATTCCCAGCGTCAGCAGCACCAATGGGAACAGCACCACCGGTAGCAGAAGCGCGGTTACCGGAGGGGTACCGAACAGGACGATATAGAACACCAGCCAGGCCAGGACGCTGACCGCCATGTGGAACAGCGCTGCGCCGAGCGACACCAGGGGCAGGGTTTCCAGTGGAAACACGATCTTCTTGACGTAGTTGGTATTGGCCAGCACCAGGCCTGGCGCACGGTTCACGCATTCGGAAAACAGGTTGAAGACCAGCAGGCCCGCGAACAGCACCAAGGCGAATTCGCTCTTGGATTCACCGCCCCCAGACCAGCGGGCCTTGAAAACGACACTGAACACGAATGTGTAGACCACCAGCATGAAAACCGGCGTGAAGAACGACCATAGAATACCGAGCATCGAGCCTTTGTAGCGACCGATGACTTCCCTGCGGATCAACACGTAGATCAAGATTCGATTGATCAGGACACTCCTGAGCATGGCAACGGGGGACGTGCTGAACGACTGCATGGGTGCTTGATCCTTAAGACAATAGCGGATGCTCCTTGAGTCGCATCCTCATGGAGTAGGCCCAGTGTAGATTCATTCGCAGTGTTTTATCCCATTTGTGCTTAACTCATCCGCAGCGCCCAACGAAGGACGGATTTCAGTGGCACCGCAATAATGGCCGTGATTCATGGAAGGGTTTTGCCGATGTCGTTTGAAGTGGCCATCCACGCCGAAAACCTGAGCAAGTGTTATCAGATTTACGATGCCCCCAAGGACCGCCTGTTGCAGATGCTGGTGCGCGGCAGGAAGCGTTTCTATCGCGAGTTCTGGGCCCTGGACGATGTTTCCCTGACCATCGCAAGGGGGGAGACCGTCGGTATCATCGGCCGTAATGGCAGTGGCAAATCCACCTTGTTGCAACTGATCTGCGGAACGTTGATGCCAACTCGCGGCAGTGTCCAGGGGCAGGGGCGGATTGCGGCGTTGCTCGAGCTGGGGTCTGGTTTCAATCCGGAGTTCACCGGCCGGGAAAACGTCTATGTGAATGCGGCGGTGCTGGGCTTGAGTCGCTCGGAAATCGACGCTCGCTTCGATGACATCCTCGCTTTTGCCAATATCGGCGACTTTATCGACCAGCCCACCAAAATCTATTCCAGCGGGATGCTGGTGCGGCTGGCCTTCGCCGTTTCGGTCTGTGTCGAGCCCGAGATCCTGATCGTCGATGAGGCCCTTTCCGTCGGCGATGCCTCGTTTCAATTCAAATGCCTGAATCGGCTGGAAGAACTGGCTGCCAAAGGCACGACCCTGCTGTTCGTCTCCCATGACATGAGCATGGTCAAGCGCTTTTGCCATCGGGTCATCTATCTGCGCGCAGGCCGGGTCGTTGCCAGTGGTTCGCCCGATGAAATGGCCGAGCTGCATTTGCTCGACATGCGCGACGAGCAACGCCGCTGGGCCAGTGGCGGGGTCATACCGGTGACGCGCAAGTCCTTCATGGGCGGGCAGGAGGGGATGGCCTTCGGGACCGAGGAGGGGCACATCAGCGCTGCCTGCTTCACCAACACCCAGCAGCTCTCCTCCAGTTACCTGTATGGCGACGACATCGAGATTCGTGTCGAGGCGTTGCTGCATGAGTCGATCACTCAACCCAACATCAGTTTCACCATCCAGGAAGCCAGGCTGCTGGTGATCGGCGGGGGGAACTTCGCACTGCAAGCAGGCCCGGCCGAGAATGGCTGGCGGCGCGCGGCGATCACGGTGCGCTTCCCGGCCAACCTCGCCGAGGGGCGCTATCATGTCACGCTCAAGCTGTTGCACGGCGCGACGGAAGACACCTCGCAACTGATCGAGAAACAGGTGGCGCCCTTGGCGTTCGACATGTTGCCGAACCACAAGCATTTTCTGGGCATGGTTGACCTGGGGTTGCAGAGGATCGACCCTCGACCAGTCGAGTCGCTTGCCAAGGCCTGCGGGACTCAAGGAGAGAAGGTCTTGACGCAACACCTGGACGAGCGCACGTGGCAGGTCGCTATATTCGGAACCTTTGATGTAGAAAACTACGGTGATCTGCTGTTTCCGATCATTGCCGAGGCGGAATTGGTCCGGCGCTTGGGTTCAGTCAACCTGCATCGGTTTTCCTATCACGGAAAAAATCGACCTGAATGGCCCTATGCGGTGACGTCTTTGGCGCAGTTGCCTCATGTAGCGGCTAGCCTGGATGGCGTTTTGATCGGCGGGGGCTTCCTGATCCGGTTCGATAAAGTCGTTGCCCACGGCTATGGTCCGACAACCGCCAATATCCATCACCCTACCGGTTATTGGTTGACCCCTGCGCTTATCGCGCAGCAGCACGGGGTTCCGGTCATGTGGAATGCCCCCGGGATGCATTGCAACGATATTCCCGACTGGGCCAGGCCGTTGTTGACGATGGCCCTTGAGCATAGCCAGTACGTGCGCGTCCGTGATGCGCTGTCGCGCGATGCCCTCGGTGCGCTCACCCAGCAGGCCGAGATCGAAGTGCTGCCCGATACCGCGTTCGGCTTACCCCGCCTGATCGATGAGCAGCAACCCTCGGCCGAGTTCATTCGCCTGCGTGAGCAGGCCGGGTTGAATGGGCCCTACATCGTGATCCACGCCATTCATGTGGTGGAATCTTTTGTAAAACTGTTCGAAGACCACGCCGAGGCGTTCCAGGGCTATCAGTTTTTGGTGGTGCCGATTGGTCCTGTCCTGGGGGACGATCCGTCGGTCATTGCCGGGCGCTTGCCTGGGGCCGTCACCTTGTCGTTCTGGCCGGAACCGTTGCTGATGGCGGAAATCCTCAGCCAGGCCCAAGCGGTGATCGGCCATAGTTACCACCTGGCAATCACCGCCCTGGCGTTTGGCGTCCCGGTGTTCTGCTCGGCGGACCTGACCACGGGCAAATACACGGCGTTGGCTGGGTTCGACACACTCCACGCATTGCCGGATGTGGCGACGGTCGATCCGCAATGGTTTCTCGCGCGGGTGGGCAAGACCCGCCCATCGCCCGCGGCGCTTGCGGCGGCAGATCGGTTGGTCGAGCATTGGGACCGGGTCGCGGCGATCATTCGCCAGGGCAAAACGTCGTCCCAGCCGGTGTTGGGCGCTTTTCTACAGCATCTGCCCAATCTGCTCGAAAGCGCAGCCCAGGGTCGCGACCCATTGCCGGCTGAATGTCCGGCAAGCCCCGTCGTGCCGGAGCCTGAGGTCATCGAACCGACGCCGGAGCCGGCAACACAGGCGCTCGCCCAGCAGCAACGGATTGCCCAACTCAGTCAGCAACTGGCCCTCAGTGATGCCAGGATGCTTGAGTTGCAGAACTCCAATTCATTCCGAATGACCGCACCACTGCGTTCCATCGCCCGTGGTATCAGAAACCTGACAGCGAACAAGAACAGACAATGCTAGATCTCTCTCGTCTCACGCCAGCGGCGCTAAAGTCTCATCCATTCTCATGGGCTGAAATTGGCAGTCTGTATTCGGCCGGGGATGCCGCTGCGTTGGCGGCAACCTTCCCCCATGATCACTTCAAGACGGTAAGTGGCTATGGTGGTGAAAAAAACTATGACTATGAGGCCCGCGCCCTGGTAGACATGGGCAGCCATACCATCGCTTTCCCCGAAGAACTGAGCGAGGCGTGGTTGAGGCTGGCGCAGGATCTTGGCTCGGCCGGCTATCGTGAGGCCATGTCGGAGCTGACCGGGATTGATCTGCGCAGCGTGCCGATGGAGGTCAACGTTTTTCATTACGGTCCTGGCGCGAGCCTGGGGGCCCATCCAGACCTGCCCGATAAACTGGTCACCCATATCCTGTATTTCAATGAGTCCTGGGACCGCAACGACGGCGGGTGCCTGAACATCTTGCACCGTAACGATCCCACTGCCGTGGCGGCCGAGATCGAGCCCCTGGTGGGCAACTCGGCGATCCTGGTGCGTTCGGATAACTCCTGGCATGCTGTCACGCCCGTGGTGAGCGGCTGTCATTCCTCCCGCCGCAGCCTGACGGCAACGTTCTACCGACCGGGGTCCCTCAGTTCCATGTGGCCACCGGGCGACAGCACTCCACTGCATGGATACCCACGTGCTTAAGCTCGACAGCACCTTGATCGACCGCGACGCCGCCTTGGCTCAAAGAGATGCGGCCATCAATGAGCGCGATATTGCCTTGGCAAAAGTCGACTTCCTGCAAAACACCCGTTCGTGGCGTTTCACTCGCCCCTTGCGCTCGCTGTTCCGATGGATGCGGTATGGGTTTGCCGCTACCCAGGAGTTCCCCGACACGGCCGCTGCAATCGTCTACCCGGCCGCACCGGAACCGTTGCCGAACGTTGAGGTGGAGGCTGATTTTGCCACGAAGGGACGCCTGGATATTCTCTGCTTCGCCAACATCGATTGGGCCGCACGCTTCCAGCGACCGCAGCAGTTGATGAGTCAGTTTGCGAGCAATGGTTATCGGGTGTTTTATATCGTCCCCGCCCGTGTGCCGGAACAGGGACAGCGCTATGGATTGACATCGGTGGCGCCCAATGTCTTTGAAGTGGTCCTGCAGCGCGAGGCGCAAGAGGCGTATTACGAAAAAATAGTGACGCCTGAAAATCATCAGGCGTTGCTGCGTGCCCTGGCTGCATTGGTCGCCGACATGCAGATCAGAACCGCCCTCTCGGTGGTGCATATCGCTTACTGGAGCCCCGTGGCACTCAGCCTGCGCACCCTGCATGGCTGGCGGATTCTCTATGACTGCATGGATGACTGGGACGGTTTCCCGAACATCGGCGAACAGCTGCTGAGCGAGGAAAAGACCCTGATTGCCCGGGCCGATCTGGTGACTGTCTCCGCCGCGTTGCTTTACCACAAGTGGTGCGCCCATAACCCACGCTGCGTACTGGTCCGAAACGCGGTGGATTTCGCTTTTTTTCGGCAGCACTGCTTTACCAATGATGTGCTGAACGGGCTTGTCGGGCCTGTCATTGGTTACTACGGTGCCCTGGCGCAATGGCTCGATTTTCCTTTGCTGGCGGCGTTGGCGGACAGGCGGCCAGCGTGGAACTTCGTCCTGGTGGGGGATATTTTTGTCGACGATCTGGCGGGCCTTGAGCGCAAGCCCAATGTCCAGTTGTTGGGCCGCAAGCCTTATTCGCAGATGCCGCTTTACCTGGATCATTTCGATGCCTGCCTGATTCCCTTCAGGCTCTACAACGTGACGCATGCGGTCGATCCGGTGAAGTTCTATGAGTACATCAGCGCAGGCAAGCCGGTGATCTCCACGCCTTTGACGGAGATGAGCATTTATAAGGACCTGCTGTACTTCGCCACCGGGGTCGATGAGTTCATCGAGCAGATCGAGCGTGCCTTGGCCGAGCGCGACCTGGCCCTGTACAAGCGGCGCGTGGAGCTCGCCCGAGCAAACGACTGGAAGGATCGGTTCAATAGCATGCAACTTGCTATCGTCGGGCTGTACGAGAAAGTCTCCATCGTGCTCGTGACATACAACAACCTCAACCTGACGATTCAATGTGTAAACAGCATTCTGCGCAATACCACCTGGCCCAATTACCAGCTCATTGTCGTCGACAACGGCTCGGAGGATGGTACGGGCGATTATCTTGAGCGCCTGCGCCAAGAGGTGCCGACCGCGAAGGTCATCCTCAACCCCGACAACCGAGGCTTCGCTGCGGCCAATAACCAGGGCTTGCGAGAAGCCGACGGTGACATCCTGCTGTTGCTCAATAACGACACGGTAGTGCCTGGCGGCTGGCTGGACCCGCTGGTTAGGCATTTGAGAGAGCCGAGTATCGGCTTGGTCGGGCCGGTCACGAATGCGGTAGGCAACGAAGCGAAAATCGCGATTTCCTACACCGACATTCAACAGATGCAAGATTTTGCAGACCGCTACACCGAAGCCCGCAAGGGACAGACGTTCGACATCTCGATGCTGGCGATGTTTTGTGTCGCCTTTCGCCGCAGCATCCTCGAAGAGGTGGGGTATCTGGATGAAGCATTCGGCATCGGCATGTTCGAGGACGACGACTACAGTCGTCGCGTACAGGCGGCGGGCTACCGGACGGTCTGCGCCGAAGACGCGTTTATCCATCATTACGGGCAGGCGTCGTTCAGGAAGCTGATCGCCAGTGGTGAGTACCAGGCCCTCTGGGACAAAAACCAGGCGTACTTCGAAAGCAAATGGGGGGCGTGGCAGGCCCATGTTCATCGTGACGAGCCTGGCGGGGAAACGGGGGAGAAGGCTGGGTCGCAATAAGGTCGGCACCGACACATCCAACATCATCGCAACCATGCCAAGGCTGTTTCAGCGCCCAGGCAAATCTTCATCCATCAGATGAAACGCCCGGGGAGCAAAACCAAGCCAGTCACTGGCGTGCGAATGGTCGAACACCAGGTCCTGGTTCATCCGCCCCACCAGGGCGCTTGAAAGATGTCGGTAACGTGGCAGGCAGCGCAAAATCGAAACGCCCGCGCTGAGTGCCTTGGCGGGAAGGGGCAGCGTTCGCTCCGGGCGTCCCATGGCCTGGAAGATTCGCCGCACCATCGTGTGATACGGCAAGACTTCCCCTCCTGAGAGGTTGTAGCCGCCACTGGGCAGGCCAGGTGTACTCATGGCGGACAGACACGCCTGGATCACGTCATCCCCATGCACTGGCTGGCGCAAGCCGGTACCGCCACCGATAAGCGGGAAAAATCCGAAGCGTTGAATGAAACGTGCTATTTCCGAGATGTTCTTGTCGCGGCCAAAGCCATAGATCAGGGTCGGTCGCAGGATCACCCATTCGATTTGCCGTTCGATCGCCCACTGCTCGAGTTGTTCTTCTGCACAGATCAAGCGTTGCGCCACGTCGCGCTCCCGAGCGTCAGGCGATGCGTGCTTGGCAAAGCGGCTCGTGGAGGAGAGCACGACAACGCGTTTGACGTGAGTGCTGGCAAGGCGCTCCAGGTAGTCGGGCAGCACCCAGAGGGGGGCGAATGACAGGAACGTGTCCAGCGCCAATCCGTGCCAGTCGTCAGCCTTTCGCCAGGTCACACCGGGACAGGACACCGTGGGCAGGCTTCGAGTGAAGGCGCTCGTCAGGTGGCCGGTTTGTGCCAGCAATGGCAGGGTACGCTCGCCCAGGAGGCTGGAACCGCCCAATATTCCTATCCGCAATTGAGCACTCTTATCGTAGGTTCCATGCATTTCTAAACCGGGTGGTGGCGTGGCGAAGGACCACCAGGCCGAATCGAAACCAGACCCCGATCACCACACTGATCCACAGGACGGTAGGGTACTTGCGGCGAAAGAACTTGCGATAGAAACGCAGGAATCCCAAGTGTTTGTGCCATTCGACGAAATAGGGACGATGACGACTGCAACCACCTGATACATGCATCACCCGGGCATCAGGTACGAACAGTACGCGCCAGCCGGCGTGGTGGAAGCGCATGCACCAGTCCAGGTCTTCGCAATGAAGGAAATAGTCTTCGTCCCATAAGCCGACACTCTCGATCGCTTCGCGCTTGACCAGCATGCATGCCCCGGAGATGGCCTCAACGACAATGGAGGTGCCGGGTAGCGGCTCCTTGTGCAATAAAAAATCGGATAACAGCGATGGGAAAAGTACTGAGAGCCGCGAAAGTCCGAAAGCCCGCATGAAGGCGCGCCTGGGCGTGGGGAATACCCGGCGCCCACCGGCTTGCTCGCTGCCGTCCGGGTTGCACAGGAACCCTCCGACCATGCCGATCTCCGGCGCGCTGCGCAGCGCCAGTAGCAAGTGGTCTATGGCATCGGCGGCCAGCACGGTGTCCGGGTTCAAGAAAAACAAGTTGGGGGCCGCTGACAGGCGGGCACCTTGGTTGCACGCCACGGCGAAGCCGAGGTTGGCGGCATTGCGTATGATTTGAAGCGCGTCGCCGGCAGCGTGGGTTCGCTCCACCAGCATCAGGCTATCGTCGTGGGAGTCGTTATCCACCACGATCACTCGGGAAGCGCCGGCGGCAAATGCCGACCCTACACACGCCAGTAAAAGCTTGCCAGCGTTGTAATTGACGATGATCACATCACACTCGCCACGCAGAGATGATGTGGCCCATTCATCCATAGCGAGCAGTTCCACTGCTTCCAACTTCATCACTCCATTGCTCAAACCTGGATACGTATGGGGTCGCAACTACTCAGGTCTGTATCAAAGATAGCAGGTCCGTGCCCTGCGACCAGTTCCGGCCAGCGCTTTCAGAACGTTTGCCCCAAGGAAAACTGGAATACCTGCGTATCAGCGTTATCCGGCGTTCGGACCGGAAAGGCGACGTTGGCGCTCAACGGGCCCAGCGGGCTATACCAGGTCACCCCGACCCCCACCGAGCTGGCCATCTGGCTGAGGTCGACCCCATCGCATCCCAGGGTGGTGCTCAGGTAGCACTTGTCGGAATAGACGCTGCCAACGTCCCAGAACACCGAGGTACGCAGTGATTTGTTGTCTTTGATGAAGGGCAGTGGGAACAGGTACTCCACGCCGCCGGTGATGAGTATGTTGCCGCCCAGTGACTCGGTGTCCCGGTCGGAGTAGTAGGCTTGGCCGGCGCTGGCATAGGTGCCGGTGGCCGGCGTGTTGCGCGGGCCGAGGGTGCCGCTTTCAAAGCCGCGCACAGAGCCTTCGCCACCGGCGGTGTAGTTTTCATAGAACGGCAGGCCGTCGGTCGAACCGTAGCTATTGCCGTAGCCGAGTTTGGTGTGTAAACGCAGCGAGGTGGCGTCGGTGACCGGCAGGAAGGCCTGCCCGGTGTAGTCGATCTTGTAGAAGCTCAGATCACTGCCAGGCACCGTCGCCATCAGGTTAAGGCTTTGCGAATGCCCCCGAGTGGCCAGCACGCCTTTGTTCAGGGTTGATTCGGACCAGCCGAGATTTGCCTTGAAGTTGGTGAAGTCCTTGCCTTCACGCTCGATGAAATCGTAGATCTCATCGGCGCTGTAGGTCCCCGGTTCGATGCTGTCATGTTGCACCGTCACGCCGAAATTCAACCGTGAGGTTTCATTGATCGGGTAGCCGAGGGAGGTGCCGGCGCCGTAGCTATTGATGGAATAGTACGAATAATCGTCATCGTAATATTCGTTGTAGTCAGTGGCGTTGTAGAACAGGTTGTAACCCAGGCTCACGCCGTCTGGCGTGAAGTAGGGGTCGGTAAAGCCGATGTTGTACTTGCTTTGGTAGGACGAGCGGGTCAGGCCCAGGCTGGCGGAGTTGCCGGTGCCGAGAAAGTTGTTCTGGGTGATCGAGCCGCCAAGGATCAGGCCGGCGCTTTGCGAGAAGCCGACGCTGGCGCTGATCGAGCCGGAAGCCTGCTCTTCGACGCTGTAGTTCACATCGACCTGGTCATCGACACCGGGCACTGCCGGGGTCTCGACGTTGACTTCCTTGAAGAAACCCAGGCGCTCCAGGCGGGTCTTGGACTGGTCGATCAG